>NZ_JBHFQH010000001.1:0-452387 GCF_041949995.1 Virgibacillus sp. JSM 102003 | reverse complement strand
CTTATTATGACGTTGCATCTTAGTCATAGGGAACACCCCAACGTTTAATCAGAAAAGCTCTATCAGTGGAGGCAGAATACGTAGACTCCTATGGGAACAGCACGTTCCGAAGACCCCGGAAGAAGCGTTCTGTGCTTCTGAGGAGGCTGAGGTCGTGCCCATGGAAAGCGAAGTATTCTGCCGGAACGAATTTAAGCACTCAACTATCATTAGAATAATAAAATATCTTCACTATGTCGAGGTTTATATCAATTACGTATTAGATTTAGCCATTGAAAATGAACGTTCCAAACAACTTATCCTGTTATTATTCGTCTTTAAAGTAGAAATTCTAGTTATGTCCCAGCCTCTTTTATTTCTTATGCTGTTTGTACGGCACCAATTACAGCGCCTGTTTCTACATCTACATAAAATTCATATTGTTTATTTTCTCCATCGATGTTTCGGGTCACTCCGCCACGATAGGCATTATACAATAGTCCGTTTTTCTCGACTTCTTCTGGTTTCATATAAATCCATGAGCCACTTATAGGACCCTGTTTTTTAAATGTTTCCTTTGCTTGTTTCAAAGCTTTTTCCGGGGTTATTTTCTGGTATTGATCGATTTGTTGCTTTGCAAGATATCCTACTGCAACACCCAAACCTGCTGCAAGAGCTGCTTTTTTTACATTCATTTTATCTTCACCTCTTGAAATTAATTTCTTTATATTAGTAACTAGAGTCTAATTTAATAATAAGTATAACTTAAATAAATTAAAATAGAAACTAATAAACAAATGTAGTTGATTGGTGGAAAGAAGAAGTCATTTTCCGTTATACTTATTATATTACATTACATAAAAAATAAATACAGATGGAGGAATACAGATGAATCAGGAAACAACAGAATTATTCAGAACACTCACAGAATTACAGGGAGCATCTGGTAATGAACATTTAGTCCGTAAATTAATGAAAGAAGAACTTGGGAAATATTCTGACGAGGTAATCCAGGATAATCTTGGTGGCGTTTTTGGGGTGAAAAACGGTGATGGACCTCGCGTTATGGTAGCAGGCCACATGGACGAGGTTGGTTTTATGGTAACACAAATTACCAAAAATGGAATGATCCGCTTTCAAACACTTGGTGGATGGTGGAGCCAGGTGCTACTAGCTCAGCGTGTTCAGGTTATGACAGAGAATGGACCTGTGACTGGCGTAATTGGATCAACTCCTCCACATAATTTAACGCCAGAACAACGGAAAAAACCAATGGAAATCAGTAACATGCTTATCGATATTGGGGCTGATGATCAGGAAGATGCGGAAAGAATCGGTATTAAACCTGGACAGCCTATTGTACCAATTTGCCCGTTCACACCAATGGCTAATGATAAAAAAATTCTTGCTAAAGCGTGGGATAACCGTTATGGCTGTGGTCTTTCTGTTGAATTATTAAAAGAACTAAAAGATGAAAAGCTTCCAAATCAATTGTTCTCAGGTGCAACAGTTCAGGAAGAAGTAGGTCTGCGTGGTGCCCAGGTAGCAGCAAATATGATTAAGCCGGAAATTTTCTATGCACTTGATGCTTCACCAGCTAATGATATGTCAGGTGATGATAAAGAATTTGGACAACTAGGCAAAGGTGCTTTGCTACGTATATTTGATCGCACAATGATAACACATCGTGGTATGCGGGATTTCATTTTGGATACGGCAGAATCTAATAATATCCCTTACCAGTATTTTGTTTCACAGGGTGGAACTGATGCAGGTCGTGTTCATTTATCAAATGACGGTGTGCCATCCGCAGTTGTTGGAATTTGCTCCCGCTATATTCATACGTCCGCTTCGATGATTCATGTGGATGATTATCAGGCTGCAAAAGAATTAATTGTTAAACTTGTTAAAGATACTGATAAGAATACAGTAGAGACAATCCAAAAAGCTAATTAATTTTTAAACTATGGAGCTGCTATCACATGTGATAGCAGCTTCAATTTAATAGATCGTGAGGTGTTTTCAATGGATGTGATCATTGGATCAAAAAACCCTACAAAGATAAAGGCAGTTCAGGAAGTCTTTTTAACCGATATCGTTACTGGTTATGATGTACCTTCAAAAGTGAGTGCGCAGCCCCTCTCGGACTCTGAAACAAGGGATGGGGCGATCAACCGTGCAATGCAATGTCTGGAAACTACTTCAGGTGAAGTTGGAATTGGTCTAGAAGGCGGTGTTATGCAAGTAAATGACCACCTTTATTTATGTAATTGGGGAGCGTTAGTTACAAGAGAAAATGAGATCTTTACAGCAAGTGGTGCTCGGATTTTATTGCCCAGGGAATTTAATGATAAGCTTCAGGCTGGAGCTGAGCTAGGTGACATAATGGACGCATACGCCAAGCGAAAAGATGTCCGAAAAAATGAAGGTGCCATCGGTATATTTACCAATGAACATATCTCCCGAAAAGAAATGTTCGTCCATGTTGTTAAGCTTTTATACGGCCAGTGGGAATACGAAATGAAAAGCAGCAGCAGTAATTAGCTAGCTGGTATCAGTAGAAAATAAGTGTCTGCGGACAGCGTCATATCCCCATCCATTGAGCAGAGGCTGGGACAAAACCCAGTAAATTAAAAAATAAGCGTGGTCTTCACCAACAGGTGAAAAGCCACGCTTATTTTTGTGTTTTAATAAACAAAAAGGACACCTTCTGATAAAATTAAAGTAACCACACAATAATCATCGGAGGTGTCCTTATGTTTAAACATTATAACATGAATCAAGTGGTTTTGCCGTTAGATTTGGAAATAAAACTTCAAGAAAACGATATTGCTTACGCTGTGAATGACTTAGTGGAAAATATTCCAGATGTTGCATTCGCTAACTTTTTGCGTGACACTGGTTGTCCAGCTTATCATCCGCGCATGATGATGAAAGTTATTTTATGTGCTTACACACAATCTGTTTTCTCCGGCAGAAAGATCGAGGGATTACTGAACGATAGTATACGTATGATGTGGCTGGCTCAAGGATATGAGCCAAGTTATCGAACCATCAATCGTTTCCGTGTTCATCCGGAGGTGAAGGAATTATTGCGTCAGTGCTTCGTGCAATTTCGCTGCCAACTTGTACAGGAGGAACAGATTGACGAAGAAGCGATTTTTATTGATGGCACCAAGATTGAGGCGAATGCCAATAAATATACATTTGTTTGGCGTAAAGCGACTGAAAACTACAGTTCAAAACTAGTAGAGAAGTCCAACCAAATGTATGATGAATTGTTGGAAAAGGAGATTATACCAGAAATAGAACGGGAAAGTTCTGAAGAACTAACCGCTGAAGAACTCACAAAAGTTGTTGAAAAGTTGGATGAGAAGGTTCAAGCATACGATAAGCAAATTGAAGCAAGTGAGTATGGCAGCGAACGGAAACAACTTCGCTCCGAACGCAAAGCACCGAAGCAATACCGCAAACAGTTCAGGGATTTTGTCGCGCGCAAACAGAAATATCAACAGGATATGGAAATTTTTGGAGAACGCAACAGTTACTCAAAGACAGATCATGATGCCACATTTATGCGCATGAAAGATGATCATATGAGGAATGGCCAGCTGAAAGCGGGTTATAATGTGCAGCTTGCCACAGAAGGTCAATATGCGCTCGCTTATGATTTATTTCCAAACCCGACAGATACACGTACATTTATCCCATTTCTGGATCAAATCGAGGAACGTTACTTTAAGCTGCCTAAGTATATCGTCGCTGACGCAGGCTATGGCAGTGAACAAAATTATGAAGATGTCATCGAGAATCGGAAACGCACACCGCTGATTACGTATAACCAATACCGCAAAGAAAAGAAAAAGAAGTTTAAGAATAACCCATTTCATGCAGTCAATTGGGAATATAACGAGGAAAATGATTATTTTATCTGCCCAAACGGCCAAAAATTAACGTTCCGTTACATATCCAATCGAACAGACCGATATGGTTATACAAGAACATTTAAAGTTTATGAGTGTGAAGACTGTTCTGGTTGTCCACTACGTTCCCAGTGCACCAAAGCTAAGGAAGGGAATAACCGGAAAATTTATTATAATGAGAAATGGGAAAACCAAAAAGCATATACAAGACAACAGCTTTCGGAGAAAGAAACTGGTGAAATTTACGGGAAACGTAAAATTGATGTGGAACCAGTCTTCGGCTTTCTGAAGGCTAATTTGTGTTTCACGCGTTTCTCCGTGAGGGGAAAAGAGAAAGTGAAAAATGAAATAGGATTTGCATTCATGGCAATGAATTTGAGGAAGTACAACGCCATGAATACAAATCCAACTATACCTAATCATAATAACTTAAACCAAAATGGTTCCAAACATCAAAAATTGATGATTGGAACCATTTTTAAGTTAATCTTGGCTGGTTATGTCCCAGCCACGTCAAATTGCACTGCAATTTGACGCTCCATTTGGTTTCAACTTAGAAACTACAATTATTACTCATAAATATATTGCAATACGTCTAAAGCTTGATCGACGGTCTCGACTGTTACATTTGCCTTGTTGGAAAGCTCTTTCAATGGATGTACTAGTGATTCTGGCCTGATAATTATTGTTGGTTTATCCATTGATATTGCTGCACTGGCATCCATCGCTGTATTCCACTGTTTATACTTTTCACCAAACAATGCAATAACAACATCAGATTTTTGCAATAAAACCTGAGTTCGAAAATTATTAATACTTGATGCTGCATCATCTTTATAAATAGTCGCTGGTTGTTTACCAATTATTTTTTCCCCCACATTGTCTGAACGCTCGTGATTTGTTTGTGGTCCAACAAATGTAAGTGGAAGATTATTTTCCTTAGCTTTTGATTTTACCGTTTCTCGCCAATCATCGTGAATCTGACCTGCCAAGTATACAGTTAGATCCATAAATACCCCTCCAAATCTGTTTATTATCTCAATTCTATATTATCTGTTTTTTTTGACAACGCAAATAAAGTGACTTACTGGAAAATAATTACCTTGAAATTTATTAAATTCGTAGTATTATAAAAAGAGGTAAAAAGTACTAGATCCAGGGGGAAAAAACATTGCGAAATTCAATATGGAATATTACGATAATTTCATTGCTCTTCCTTGTTGCACTAACTGGTTGCAGTATGCAAACAGAGGAGGAGGCAATTAAGGATGCAAAGGAATCTGCCAAAAAAATATTCAATTCGGACGAAAAAATTGAAACAAACCATAAACTGGACTCTTTTTCAATGTATTTGCCAAACAGTTTGGATGTAGAAGAAACAGATAAAAGTAATGTTATTTTAAAAGATGGTGACCAAACATATATTGTTTTTTATAATAATCTGGAGGATCCGTTAAGTAAGCTAAGCTATAAATCCGCAGCATCAAAAAGTAGTGAAGCGTTGCTTTTAGAGACATTTGAAGATCAGAATAAGTTCGGTTATATTCGAATACTTCCTCATAGTGAAGACGAATATGAATTACAAGTAGGTGTCGGTGGTGCAAAAATTACCACTTATACTTCCAGAGGAAATTTAGATAATGATTCAGAAGAACTTATGAAAATTGCCGAATCCATTGCAGTTCAGCAGACAAGCACTGTTCAAAAATAAAATCTGTAAAATATAAAAGAGTCAGCCAATTGAAATATTTCATTGACTGACTCTTTTCTTTGCGGAAGTTAATAATAATAATAACTTATCTTTGTTACCATAACTTCTGGGTAAGATTTTCAGTCAAGTTAATTGAATCACAGTAGAAACAAAGATATGATAGCAATGGAGGCTGATAACTTTGAAAACGTTAGAAACAGTTAATGAATTTAATGATCTGATAAATAAAGATAATATTATTGCTCTATTTTCTGCTGACTGGTGTCCGGACTGCAGAGTAATTGAACCGGTCCTACCGGAAATTGAACAGGATTTTCCGGAGTATACATTTGTTTTGGTTGACCGGGACCAGTTTATTGAGATATGCCAGCAATATGATGTGTTTGGAATTCCGAGCTTTATTGCGTTTAAAGGTGGTAAAGAAGCTGGCAGGTTTGTTAGTAAAGACCGTAAAACGAAGGAAGAAATTATTGAGTTTATCGAAGGGGTACACGGTTAAAAAGGAGAGTTTCACTACGATGAAAATGACTAGTCTTAAAATGAAGAAAATACTTGATGAAAGGTTTTCCAATCCCGAATTCAATACATCCTATAAGAGGGACGAAGATTCCTATCGTGTTGAGTGGAAGGAATCCAGGCGAGGAATGACAATTACACTGCCAAATGTTGTATCGAAATATAACAAGCGGGGCGAAACAGCTATAGACGAACTTGAAGATCATGTACTGGAAGCATTACGCATTATGAACGAAGAACACACTTTGACTGGGATGGAAAAAAATATTTATCCTGTCATTCGTGCAACATCATTCGCAACAGAAACTAACGCTGGCACTACATTGGTATCTAAGGAACACACTGCAGAGACTCGTGTTTATTATGCACTGGATTTAGGTAAATCCTATCGGTTAATTGATGAACCAATGCTCGAAAAAGAGCAATGGACTTACGATAGAATTGATGAAATTGCAACATTTAACATTAGATCACTGTCCAACGATTTTAAGAAAGATACGGTAGCTGATAATGATTTTTATTTCGTTGCAACACAGGATGGTTATGATGCAAGTAGAATTCTTAATGAAGCGTTTCTGGAAGAAATGCTTGCAAATAGTAAAGGGCAACTTGCTGTAGCTGTACCACACCAAGATGTATTGATTTTTGCTGACATACAAAATAAAACAGGTTATGATATATTAGCACAAATGACAATGAAGTTTTTTGCAGAGGGTAGTATTCCAATAACGTCATTGCCATTTATATATGACGATAAAACATTGGAACCAGTGTTTATTATGGCGAAAAATCGACCAGAACAGAAATAGAAAGGAATGAGTCAGATGGATGTATTTTATAATCCAAAGGGTGTTGGAGATGTCTTAATCGTTCCATTAGAAGATGGGAACCGCTATGAGGTTAAACACGATACTATTGGTGATATCACACGAATCACTGATAAAAACGGAGAAGTTATTGGTTATAATATCTTCCAGGCATCAAAGCATTTAGCATTAGAGAGTACTGGAAAAATCACAATGACGGAAGAACTATTAAATCAATTAAAAAAATTGTTTAATAAAAATAATCTGGCGGATTCACTTGAGTTTGATTTGAGCCCTAAATTTGTTGTAGGCTATGTTAAAGATAAATCCCCACATGAGAATGCTGATAAATTAAGTGTTTGTCAGGTTGATGTAGGGGATGAAATGCTGCAAATCGTATGTGGTGCACCAAATATTGATACAGACCAAAAAGTTGTTGTAGCAAAAGTCGGAGCAACTATGCCGAGCGGGTTAAAGATAAAACCGACAGAATTACGAGGGGTTCCATCGAATGGTATGATATGCTCACAGAAAGAATTAGGCTTGCCCGATGCACCAAAAGAGAAAGGAATTTATGTTCTCGAAGATACCTATGAAACAGGCGAACCGTTTATATTCTAAAAAAGGAGCAACCTAAGTCGATTGACAAGGGTTGTTTTTTTCGGCAGTTAAGAAAGTATAACTACTTTCTTACTGCATAAGTACAAATATTTTCAGCCATGAAAGCTTGGCGATAAGCCAAATTTTAATGCTACAATTTTACACAAAAACTGATAGAATAAATTATAGTGTTAATTTTTACGGAAATGAGTGAATTTATATGTGGGATCGTTGGAAAAAGAAAATAACTAATTTTCTCTTTGTAGAAACAGAGGAAGAAACTAATCAGTCACCAAAAAACCGAGATTACCGTAAACAGGATGTTCAAGCAAAAGTGATGTACCAATATCCTGATAAGAATTCATTTCGGTTTCCTGTTATCCCTGATCAACCCAAGGAAAAAAGAGTAGTAGAGACACCGGCATTTGAAAGAAAAAGAAATAGAAATAGAAATAAAACTTCATCTAAATCTGAACAGCAAAATTCCGAACAGCAAAGTCCTATACTTGAAAGGAAAAAGAAGGTGAATAAGCCTGAGTCAGGTGCGCCGTTTGAACCTAGTCAGGTTCCTTCACCGATATACGGATTCCAGCATCGAAAAAAGGATAAGGAGATAGAGGATGTCCCTGCATACAAACGAAAGCAATCAGATGTGCCAGAATTTAGTGTGGAACAAGATAACGAACCATTAATTAAAGATACTAGTGTGGAACAAGATGACGAACCATTAATTAAGAATACATATGCAAGTGATACAAATTCGTTTGAAAACACAAAACATGAAGAACCTACAACAGATCCGAAACCTGTCCATCAGGACTCCGGTCAGCCAAAAGAGGATATAACTCAACAAAACCAACAGGAACGTTCTGATAAACAAATCAAACGAAAACATTCAAGGAATAAAAAAGAGACTAATAATAAACCGAGCCCACCACCTTTTAATGTTATGATGTCAGCAAATGATAAACAGAGACAGTTGAATAAGCGGAACTTTAATAAAGACTCCAGCAAAGACACTGCAGCTAAATTACATGACAATACAGTGCCATACCATTTATTAAACGATCCAGTTCATAAGAGTGAGAAGGATCAGTTATGGATGAACAGTCAACAGGAACTTTTAGAAAAAACGCTGAAGCATTTTAATGTGAGGGCGAAAGTTGTTAAAGCAACACAAGGTCCATCGGTGACTAGGTTTGAAGTGCAGCCGGAACTGGGCGTTAAAGTAAGTAAAGTTAAAAATTTGAGTGATGATATTAAATTGAATATGGCTGCAAGAGACATCCGGATTGAAGCACCAATACCAGGCAAGAATACAATTGGAATTGAAATCCCTAATCCAAAGCCACAAATAGTCGGTTTACAGGAGATTTTTGAGACAGATAACTTTCAAAAAGGCGAATCACCATTAACAATTGGATTGGGATTAAGTATAGAAGGGAGCCCCCTGATCACCAATATCCAAAAAATGCCCCATGGATTAATTGCCGGGGCAACTGGGTCAGGAAAGAGTGTATGTATTAATACGATTTTAATCAGTCTCCTTTATAAAGCAAATTACCAAGATGTAAAGTTTCTGCTGATAGATCCTAAAATGGTTGAATTGGCACCGTATAATGGGATACCACATCTTATTTCACCTGTTATTACGGATGTTAAAGCTGCTACAGTTGCTCTGAAATGGGCTGTGAATGAGATGGAGGATCGATACGACAGATTTGTTCAGGAAGGCGTTCGCGATGTAGAGCGCTTCAATCAGAAAATGGTTAGGCAGAATCGTCCGGAAGAGAAAATGCCGTTTATTGTTATTGTAATTGACGAGTTGGCAGATTTAATGATGGTATCACCTCAGGATGTAGAGGATGCGATATGTCGTATTGCTCAAAAGGCACGCGCATGTGGAATTCACTTGCTTCTTGCAACACAAAGACCTTCTGTTGATGTTATCACTGGGTTAATTAAGGCAAATATACCTACAAGAATAGCATTTAGTGTATCCTCTCAGGTAGATTCCAGAACAATAATGGATACGAGTGGTGCAGAGAAGCTTTTAGGAAAAGGTGATATGCTGTTTGTCGAAAATGGTGCTGGTAAAAGCCTTCGACTGCAAGGTGCCTTTGTTTCAGACGAGGAAATCGAACGTGTTACAGACCATGTACGTCAGATAGCTGAACCAAGTTATGAATTTGAGCAGGAACAGTTATTGGAGCAGCTTGTAACGGATGATCACGAAGACGAACTGCTTCATGATGCAATTGAGTTTGTTGTGAAGCAGAATAGTGCGAGTACATCCTTACTGCAGCGTCATTTTAAAATTGGATATAATCGGGCAGCACGGCTAATGGACTCCATGGAAAGCAGCGGAGTAATCGGTGGTCAAAATGGTAGCAAACCGCGTGAGATTCTAGTATCTGGCGTACAAACGGAAAATTAAGCACTTGTTTAGTTACAGTTGTTTTTATATGATAGGAGAGTATGCAGTCACGAAACTTTATTATGAATACGAGGGGAAGCCGTTATGAAGGAAATTTCACAGAAACTGAATGGGGATATTAAACGCTTAACAAACAAAACATTTAAGTTTGATGAACGAATAAAAGAGGGTTGGTTTTCAGCGGTTTACTTTCTGAAGACAAAAGAAATGGCAGAAAAGAAACTACCATATAATCGTGTCACTATGCAATTTTTTCAGAAAAGCAGTAATGCTGTTTTATGTGGCACTGATGAAGCTATTGCTTTAGTTCACACGTTTGCAGATGAACCAGAGACACTGGAGATTCATTCATTAAAAGATGGAGATAAGATTAGTCCGTATGAAACTGTTCTGACCATCACCGGTGCATATCAACAGTTTGGTTTTCTAGAGGGTATTATTGATGGTATTTTAGCTAGAAGAACATCGGTAGCTACAAATGTATATAATGTCGTAAAAGCAGGCCGTACTTCTGGAAATCAAAAACCGATTATCTTTATGGGAGATCGTGATGATCACTTTACCCAGCAGGCTGGTGACGGCTATGCAGCGTTTATTGGAGGCTCTACAGCACAAGCAACACATGCTATGAATGAATGGTGGGGTAAAGAGGGGATGGGAACTATGCCTCATGCCATGATTCAAATGTTCCGCGGTGATGTAGTTGCAGCTTCACGTGCATATATCGAAATGTTTCCAGAAGATGATCTTGTGGCTCTAGTTGATTATAACAATGATGTGATTACCGACTCGCTAAAAGTTGCTAAAGCTTTTGGTGACGACTTAAAAGGTGTTCGTCTTGATACATCAAGAACACTTGTCGATAAATATTTTTTACGGAATCACCACTTAATGGGTACTTTTGATCCGCGAGGCGTGAATCCTGAATTAATTTTTGCACTTCGAAAAGCACTTAATGAAGAGGGCTTTTCACATGTAAACATTATGGCTAGCGGCGGCTTTACTGAAAAAAGAATTAGTCATTTCGAAACCCTTGGCGTTCCAATAGATATGTATGGGGTTGGTGGAAGCCTGTTAAAAATTAATATTGGTTTTACAGGTGATAATGTGTTGTTAAACGGTACTCAGGAAGCAAAAGAGGGGAGACGTTACCGACCGAATTCCCGACTTGAATCAGTGGAATATCATATGCAAAACAAAGAATAAGTAATAATTTATTTCACTCTTCTTAAACATTTGCTATAATGATTAAATAGCTGTTAAGATTCCTGCGAGATAAAAATTTTAGATAGCTGTTTGTACACATATATCTGGAGGTTCTTTTTTATGACAACTTACCATTTTATTGGTATTAAGGGGACCGGAATGAGTGCACTTGCACACATCCTTCATGATTCTGGTGAAAAAGTGCAAGGATCTGATGTAGATAAGCGCTTTTTTACGCAAGAAGCATTAGAGAATAAAAACATTCCAATCTACCCTTTCTCAGAAAGTAACATCAAAGAAGGCAACACCATAATAGCGGGCAATGCTTTTTCGGATGATCATGTAGAGATCAAAGAAGCAAAAAGATTAGGACTTACTTTTTATAGATACCATGAGTTTTTAGGAGAATGGTTAAAACAATATACAAGTATCGCTGTAACTGGTGCTCACGGAAAAACGTCTACTACTGGTCTGTTAGCTCATGTACTTGATGAGACATATCCTATTTCATATCTGATAGGTGATGGGACAGGGAAAGGCCATGTAGACAGTGAATATTTTGTATTTGAGGCGTGTGAATATCGCCGTCATTTTTTACGTTACGAGCCTGATTATGCGATTATGACAAATATTGACTTCGATCATCCTGATTATTTTACGAGTGTTGACGATGTTTTTGATGCATTTCAATCGATGGCTGATCAAGTAAAAAAAGGAATTATTGCTTGTGGTGATGATGAACAACTGCAGCAAATTCAAGCGAAAGTTCCAGTAATGTATTATGGCTTTTCCAGTACGAACGATTTTCAGGCACAGAATGTAAAAGAAACAGAGAACGGCACTGAATTTGATGTGTTTGTACGTAATACGTATTATGAAACATTTGAGATCCCAATGTTTGGTGACCATAATATCTTAAATGCTTTATCTGTAATTGCTATTTGCCATTACGAAGATATGAAAGCGAAGGATATTAAGTCTATTAGCACTTTTCAGGGTGTTAAACGCAGGTTTACCGAGAAAAAAGTTGGAGATCAGGTTTTGATTGATGATTACGCACATCATCCAAAAGAGATTACAGCAACAATTGATTCTGCTCGAAAAAAGTACCCGAATAAATCTATTGTAGCGGTATTCCAGCCGCACACTTTTACTCGAACTAAAACATTTTTACAAGAATTTGCTGATAGTTTAAGACTGGCTGACAACGTTTATTTATGTGATATTTTTGGATCGGCTAGAGAAGATAGTGGGAAATTGACCATACACGATTTGCAGGAACTGGTGGATGGCAGTACTGTTTTAGATATATCACATACGGATGTTTTAATGAACAACTCTAACAGTGTACTGATTTTCATGGGTGCTGGAGATATTCAGAAATTCCAGGAATCCTATGAAGAACAATTGGCAAATGTTAAATTAAGAAAAGCCTAGATGAGCCATAAATTTTTAGGCTCTTTTTTTTGGGTGATTTTCAAATGACTATCACTTTGCATTGAGGACCGATACTTGAATGTTATGACACAGCAGCTGCGAAAATACGCTTGGCTTTCTGGGGGCTTTGACTGATCCTCCTTGTCTTTGCTTTCATGGCCACTGGTTATTCAGGGGGAATTAATAGTATGCTTAAATTGACAGGACTTTAAAATAATGTAGATGATGTATTGCCATTCGAAATGAGGATCTGCTATATACACGAAGTGAATCCTCATTCCGTTAAAAAATGGATTTTTCAACAACAGGGCTTTTCTCTCCCAGAACTGACCTCATCACGGACCTTAGAAAGAGTCGAATGTTATGCTTTTTGTAAAGCTAGAATGCTTAAAGGGTTAAGTAAATAAAAAAGAAAATATTGCTTTTGGCAGTGATAAGTCTAATTTTTTTCAAAAAATAAAGGATTACATGTCATATTTGTCGAAATACTAACTAGAAACCTTTATAGTGAATAGTAAGGTGATATTGTGTTGAGTCATTGATAATCTAAGTACATTAGAATATGTTTAACTGAAGTTATTTAGGGTATATTCTAAGAAGAAACTTCTTATTTTGTGTTGCTTTTATACTAATGTATACTCTCCAAATCACTATTATTGAAGTCTATATAATTGAAGGAGTTGACCACCCATATGGAGAATTTATTGTACATTGCTGCAGTTATAGTCGCAGTAGCTTTTGCAGTGCTTGTAATCTATCTCGCAATGACCTTGAAGGCGACACAGCGAACGTTAAATAATGTTACTGATACATTAGGAAGTCTAGAAGAACAAATGCAAGGAATTACTACCGAAACAACCGAACTGTTAAATAAAACGAATAAGCTTGCTGAAGATGTTAACCAGAAATCATCAAAATTGAATAGTTTATTTGACGGAGTTAAAGGTGTTGGAGAGACAGTTAGGGATTTTAATGGCTCGTTACGTAAGTTGTCCAATAGTATATCGGATACAGCCTCACAAAATCAGGAGAAGGCTTCACAGGCAATAAAATGGGGAAACACAGTAATTGATTTTTGGAAAAAGAAAAAAAATAAATAAAGACAATTTAGAGGAGGAAATATCATGGGAGATAACAATAATAATAACAACAACAATAACATCAACAGTAAAGACTTTATGATTGGAACATTTATCGGTGGAATAGTAGGAGCTTCAGTAGCCTTACTTTTAGCACCAAAGTCAGGTAAAGAGTTAAGAGGAAATATTAATGAAGGTGCAACGGAACTAAAAGGCCGTGCCTATGAATGGAAAGATGTTGCTTCGGAAAAAGGATCAGAATGGAAAGATAAAGCATATGTAAAAGGTTCTGACTTACGAACAAAGGCGTCGGATTCCAAATCCAAGTTAACACAGAAAACGCAAGAACTAACAAAGAATGTTCAAGATAAATGGAAAGCAAAAACAAGTAGTGAAGAGGAAGCGGAAGAAGCAGCTGAAGAAGTTGCAGAAGCGATAGAAGAAGCAACTGAAGAAGTAGAGTCCAAATAAAAATAATCCACAAAAAGCTAGTGTATTCCACTAGCTTTTTTAGTTAAGAAACCAGCATGGCTGCCGAATGCTTATTGGAATGAATTTGTAATTGAATAAAAAATGAGTTCACATATAGCAAATTTGAGGTATTGCGGACATCAGGGACCTTATTTAGCGCAAATCCCTTCTATTTAACCATGATATATATACTGTGTCCGGATAACTTCGAAAAGGTCACTTTATAAATAGCGTCTCCTGTGTACGTTATTAAGCCTTTTATAGAAGTTAAAGGATCCCCATTGCTTCCTCATTACCTATCATGAAAATATTTTTTAATCCAGCTAGTGAAGTATTTTCTTATCAAAGTATAGATACTTTGTTACGACATAATTAATAATAGTACATTCACTATGACGGCCAAGTTTTCTAAAGCATAAGGGACTCTAAGAAAACCTCTTAGAGTCGCTTTAGTGTCTAGGTTTCCCAAACTATTTGAAGCTTGTCACCATGCTTAATAGATTCATAGAATGTTGTTGGCTGATTGTTATTATATAGCTGAAAATGACCAGTAGCATTAGCCATATCTATATCGACGTATCGAAATACATCCTGGAAAATAAACTCTTGCTGTGTTCGATCTTTTATTTCCAAGTGGTCATTAATCAATAATTCTGTATCTAAATCGAGTTCGATTTGATTACGTGAAACAGTTATTTGTTGCTGTTTAATTAAAACAGGTTTCTCATTAAATGTTACATTGATTGTGTTCCAATATTCTCTATTCAGTTGTATTAATAAATCATGGACTACAGGATGTTTAGCTGTTGTAATAGTAAGTTGATCATTTTGTTTTAAAGGTTGTGTGCGACTTACTTTTTTATCATTTAAGTAAATATGTGATTCACCTTTGTCAATTATCACTTTTCTGTTGTTTACAGAAACTGAAAATGGCTGAGTATATTGAAGTTTGTCCGTACTTTCGGATGCTAAAAAGTCTTGTATCGTGTTCGGCTGTTGCATAACTATTTTATCATTATCCTGGATAATATAGTTTTTTGGTTTTACTTGACCATTTACATAAAAAGTGTTTTCCAGTTTGCAGCTTCTATTATTGAAATTAATAAAGAAAGATACGCCTTCTCCGATAAGCTGTTCAATTGTAATTTGTGGTTCTTTTCCATCATCTCCTTTTGAAATTATAATCTCATTACCATTATGAATAACATCATCAACTTGTGCTTCATTTCCGTTTAAAATGATGACAGGGGGCTTCCCATATCCACCGGGCAAGGTTATTTCCTGACCATTAACAGTAACAATTGAAGCTATTCCGGGCTTTCCATATAGCTTTTTAAGGTCCAACCCAGCTTGTACAAGGCAGTCTCCAATGGTTAATTGCTTCATTTCAAACATTCTGATTGTATGTTCATTTACTGTCACAGTAATATAATGGACTGGGTTTTGTTTTGCAGCGATGGCAATTCCAATAGGTGTTACAAAGTCTGGACCTGGTGGTAAATTTTCTGTTTTTACAAGATTTTGTATTGCATCAATCCCCCTTGTTGCTACACGGTTTTCAGGGAGTTGCAGCTTATTTGCTAGAGCAGTAGTTATGTTAGGTGTTAAGCTTCCGCCTCCAACAAGCATTACAGCCTTAGGTGATTTTGAATTTAATTCAAGTATTTCTGCTGTTACGGAATCAGCAAGTTTCTCAAGACTCTGTTTTATGTCTTTAACCATTGTTTCGTATGTAATAGCAGTTTCAAAACCTAATATATCCTGAACAGTATCTTGTCCATTTTTTACAATGTTCTTTTTCGTTTGTTCGGCCATCGGAAAATCCAATAGGTATTGATCACTGATTGCTTCAGTTATTTCGTCTCCAGCCACCGGTACCATCCCATACGCCACAACTGTTCCCTTGTCCGTAATGGCGATATCACTTGTACCTGCGCCAATATCAATTAAAGCAACATTAAGTCTGCGCATGGATTCAGGTATTAACACATGAATGGCTGCTATTGGTTCTAATGTTAATGCTTCCATTTCCAATTCAGCTCGTCCAAGGGCTGCCAATAGAGATTCAACCACTACTTTTGGCAAAAATGTAGCAATTACTTCAGCAGTTGCCTGGTCTCCGCTTTGGTCAATAAGTGAACCAATCTGTTCGTTATCAAGCTTGTACTCCAATACAGAGTAACCCACACAATAATAGTTCGTATATTCATTGTTATTATCTATTGCAGCAAGCTTCAGTTGTGCAGCCTGAACAGCACTTAATTCCAGGTGTTTAATTGTATCATTATCTGTGATAGGGTGCTGGTCTAATTTTAGCGCTGCTTCTGCCTGACATGTTTTAAGCGCACGGCCAGCAGCTGCGACAGACACTTGATGTAACTTCCCATGATCTGACTCCAGCTTTTCCTTAACATCCCGAATAACCTCAGACACAGCAATTACATTATGTATTTGTCCATCACGCATGGACCTTTCATCGTGTTCTTTCATATAATAATCGATTAATGCAAATTTATCATCCTGTATTTCTAGTAGAATACCAGTGACCGATCGTGTTCCAATATCAAGCGCAAAAATCCTTCCACCCATATTAATTATTCCTTCCCGTTTGTATTACTGGAAAAGTTAGAAATTATTGATGACAATGAACTAACTTTTCGTTATAATTATCTCTAATTATTAAAATGTACCATATTTTTAAAGTATAATAAACTGTGTTCAGGAGGGGTTAAATATGAGCCATAACGAAATGGATGAATTACGTCGTCAATTAGATGATGTAAACACGGAATTACTGGATTTAATTACAAGCCGTGCAAAAATTGTACAACAGATAGGTAAAATTAAGCATAAGCAAAGTATTAAACGATTTGATCCGGTAAGAGAACGAAAAATGCTTGATGAGCTAACTGGTAAAAATAATGGCCCATTTGAAGATTCTACGATTGAACACATTTTTAAAGAAATTTTTAAAGCAAGCCTTGAACTCCAGGAAGATGATCATAGAAAAGCTTTACTTGTATCCAGGAAAAAGAAACCTGAAGATACAATCATCGATATTAAAGGTGAAAAAGTCGGCGATGGGAATACGCATTATGTTGTAGGTCCGTGTTCTGTTGAAAGTTACGAACAAGTAGCTGAAGTAGCGAAGTCTGTGAAAAGTAAAGGACTTAAACTATTACGAGGTGGAGCATTTAAGCCTAGAACATCACCATATGATTTCCAGGGTCTTGGGTTGGAAGGCCTTCAAATTTTGAAAAAAGTTGCAGATGAGTATGATTTAGCGGTCGTTAGTGAAATTGTAAATCCGGCACATATGGAAGAAGCAATGGATTATATTGATGTTATTCAAATTGGTGCACGTAACATGCAAAACTTTGAATTATTAAAAGCTGCAGGCGATGTGAATAAACCTGTTTTATTAAAACGGGGGTTATCAGCAACCATTTCTGAATTTATTAATGCGGCTGAATATATTATTTCAAGAGGTAACGGTAATATCATATTATGCGAACGTGGAATCCGGACATATGAAAAGGCAACTAGAAATACATTGGATATTTCCGCAGTTCCGATTTTAAAGCAGGAAACACACTTACCGGTTATGGTTGATGTAACGCATTCTACAGGTCGCAGGGATTTACTGCTCCCGACGGCAAAAGCAGCTATGGCAATAGGTGCTGATGGGATTATGGCAGAGGTACACCCGGATCCAGCGGTAGCACTGTCTGATGCAGCCCAACAAATGGATATTCCGATGTTCGACAACTTTATGAAAGAACTCGAATCATTTTCAACTCGTAAATAGATTCTTTTAAGGCTGGTCTTATGAAGATCAGCCTTAAGTTTCGCTGGTTTTTTTTTGTAATTTTTTTCATGGTGGGGTATCATATATGGAAAAGAGATCGTAATGGGATTTTTATTAGGAGGCATTAGAGCATGAATATAACAATATATGATGTAGCAAGAGAAGCAAATGTATCAATGGCAACCGTTTCACGAGTGGTAAATGGGAATCCAAATGTTAAGCCAGTAACACGTAAGAAGGTTTTGGCAACTATTGAACAGTTGGGTTATCGTCCAAATGCTGTAGCACGTGGACTTGCAAGTAAGAAGACAACAACAGTAGGTACGATTATTCCTGACATTTCAAGTATCTTTTTTGCTGAATTGGCGAGAGGGATAGAGGATATTGCAACAATGTACAAGTATAATATGATTTTGAGTAACTCGGACCAAAACAAGGATAAAGAACTTCAGCTAATAAATACGATGCTGGAAAAACAAGTAGACGGTATTTTATTTATGGGCGGTAATATAACGGACGAGCACGTAAAGCAGTTTGAAAGCTCTTCAATCCCAGTAGTATTAGCCGCAACTTATGATGAATCAAACAGAATTCCATCCGTAAATATTGACTATGAAGCGGCAGCATTTGAAGCAACGTCCTTTTTGATTGATAAAGGGAATGAGAAAATTGCATTTATTTCAGGGCAGGATGATACGCTTATAAATCAGCAAAAATACAATGGCTATCTGCGGGCGTTTAAGGAAAAATCGAATCCCATTGATGATGAGTATATCTTAAGAGGAGATTACTCTTATGATTCAGGTCTGGAGGCCGTCGAGCAATTGCTTTCGTTAAATAAAAAGCCTACAGCGGTATTTGTCGCGTCAGATGAAATGGCCCTAGGGGTTATCCATGGAGCACAGGACAGAGGGTATAAAGTTCCGGAAGATCTTGAAGTATTTGGCTTTGATAATACCAGACTTGCAACAATGGTACGTCCAACACTTTCAACAATTGTCCAGCCTATGTATGACATTGGTGCTGTTGCAATGCGTTTGTTGACAAAATATATGAATAAAGAAGAAGTAGAGGAGAAGAAAGTTGTTTTACCGCATCGAATTGTGGAAAGAACTTCAACAAAATAAATATAATGCCGATATAAACAACAGGTTATAGGAAGTTTTGCGAACAAGTTTTTAGGGAGCGAGATTATGAGGAAAAGAGATATACTAACTCCGATCGGTATTACATTGGGATTTATTATGATAATGCTGGCCATTCTTTCAAAAGGTGGCACGCAGGGGATGGGGTCCTTTCTTGACATTGCCTCCATCTTTATCGTAATTGGTGGACTATTTGCGTCACTATTTATTAATTTTAAATTAGATCAAATTAAGCTTACTTCTAAAGTTATGAAGGAAGTATTTCACCAAAGCGATCAACGACTTCCTGAATTAATCGGGTTATTTATACGTTTGTCTGAGCGTGCACGCAGAGAAGGTATATTAGCTCTTGAAAACGAGCTAGAAGAAGTAGATGATGAATTTATTAAGAAAGGTATCCTTCTTGCAGTTGACGGGATTGAGCCAGAGGTTATAAATGATATTCTGAATGCAGAAATAACTGCAATGGAAGATAGGCATTATAAAGGTCGAGCGATTATTGAAAAAGCCGGGGAATATGCACCAGCCTGGGGGATGATCGGAACATTAGTAGGGCTTGTTCTAATGCTAAATAGTTTAACAGACCCGACAACTTTGGGACCGAATATGGCTGTAGCACTGTTGACAACACTTTATGGAACTGTTCTAGCTAACCTTGTATTCATTCCGATGGCAAATAAACTGGAAACAAAAACGGAAGAAGAAATGTTTATTAAACAGGTAATCATCGAAGGTGTTATAGGTGTTCAATCAGGGCAGAACCCACGTATTTTGGAGGAGAAATTAGGTGCATTCCTTCCAAAAGAAACGAAGAAAAAAGATGAAGTTGATGAGGAAACTGCTTACGCAGGAGAGAGCGTAAATGAAGCGTAGGAGCACAAGGAGAAAGAGTAATTCCGGGGCACCTAAATGGATGGTTACATATTCGGACATGGTAACGCTTATTTTGGTCTTTTTTATACTGTTATTTTCCATGTCACAAATAGATCTAGTGAAATTTGAGGCTATTTCTGAATCGTTTAAGAATCGGATGATATTTGAATTCTACCCATCTCCAGTACCGATGGAGAATCCAACAGAAAACACGAGCAATCAGGAGAGCGGTAAGAATTCGAATGAATTTGAAAATCCAACCCAGATAGAAAATATTAATGACCGAGATGACACACCTGAAGAAGCTGAAGATTCCTTGGATAAATTGATGGGGGATGTTGGGCAATATTTGGACAATAACAGTTTAAATAATGTTGTTTCAGCAAGCAGAACTGAACGTGGGGTTGTATTGGTTTTGCAGGAAAGTATATTATTTGATTCTGGAAAGGCAGTAATTGTTGATTCGGGAAAACCTTTCTTAGATAAAATTGCGAAGCTTCTCTCCAATATACCTAATCATGTAAAAGTGGAAGGGCACACCGATAATCGACCCATCTCTAATTTTCGATATCCGTCAAATTGGGAATTATCCGGTGCACGCGCTAGTAGTGTAATACGCTACCTGATTAATGAAAAAAATTTCGATAACTCACGCTTTACTGCTGTTGGTTATGGGGCCACAAGACCTATAGTGCCAAACACTTCAGCAATAAACTGGAGTAAAAACAGACGAGTAGAAATGGTTATTATGGAAAATAATACAGAATAAATGAAAGGGAGATGATTGTAATAAATCATCTCCCTTTATTACTTGTTGTTTTGTATATTCTTTGCGTATTTTAAGGCACTTTGAAGTACTTTTTCATTTTTTTCAGTAATATCTGCTTTTCGTGGGATTATTGGCACAATACTTTTGCTATCATGCCAGTAATCAGGTAATGTAACAGGTGACTCTTTTTGCCACTTGGATTGCCAAGCAGAAGGCAGATCACCCTTTTGAACATCACCTGTTTTCATAACGCTCCATATTTGAGCCCATGCACGAGGAATAACTCTCCACATATCATATCCGCCACCACCTAGTGCAATCCAGCGTCCATTACAATATTGATGTGCTAACTCATGTGCTAATAAAGGAATTTTTTCGAAAATGCCCATCGTAGCACACAGATGTGTCAGCGGGTCGTATATGTGTGCATCTGCACCATTTTGTGTCAGGATGACATCAGGCTTGAAATACTCAACAATTTCCCGGAAAGCGGATTCATATAGATTGATAAATGATTCATCTTCGGTAAACGCATCGATCGGGATGTTAAAAGAAAATCCATGTCCTTCTTTTATTCCTCTTTCGTTAACGTTTCCTGTGCCAGGGAAAAGGTATCTGCCTGTTTCATGGATAGAAAAAGTACATACATTTGGATCATCATAGAATGCCCATTGAACACCATCTCCGTGATGTGCATCCGTATCTACATATAATACTTTCAAATCATATTTTTCACGAATGTATTTAATAGCTACTGCACCGTCATTATAAATACAGAAACCACTTGCTTTTCTTTTGAACCCATGGTGGAGTCCGCCACCTAAATTTAAAGCATGATCTGACTGCCCTTGTAACACGGTATCTATTGCAGTTAAGGTACCGCCGACCAAATAAGTTGATGCTTCATGCATACCGTCAAATATCGGCGTGTCTTCTGTTCCAATCCCAAATTCTAATCCTTCATTTGCCTGCAATTTTCCATTACTTGCTTTTTGAACAGCCTGGATATAAGATATGTCATGAAAAAGTGCAAGTTCATCTTCAGTAGCCTTGCGTGGTTCAATTATATCCTTATTAGTTAAAATGTTTATATCTTCTAATAATTCCTTTGCTAATAATACCCTTTTTTGATTAAATGGATGATCCGAATGAAATTGGTAGTTTAAAAATTTATTAGAGTAAACAAATGACGAGTTACAAGTCATACTTTTGGCCCCACGATATTGTTTGGCCACATCAGATCATAGCCAGCCTCTCGTAAGTCCTGCACAACTGGCATAGGATTCATGGTCTGAATACGGAAAACGAGAATTTTAAAATTCGGATCATCGTTATAAGGATATATTAAAACGGATGTAATATTAGTTTTGCGGGCACCAAAAATAGCTGCGACCTCTGGTAATATCCCTGGCTTATGTGGTACTTTTATTTCAATTTGTGAGCTTTGAAGGTTTGTACCTGTGAGCTGAATAAACGTATGAAGCATGTCTTTTTCAGTAATCATTCCAACTAATTTATTTTCTCTGACTACGGGTAAGCACGCGAATTCTTCATCGTAAAAAACTCTAGCAATTTCTTCAACAAAATCAAGTGGATGAACGGTTATGACATCCTGCGTCATAATCGACTGAATTTCATTTTCAAGTTCACTTTGGTCTGCATCTTGATTTAAAATAGATGGTGAAGCATCACGTACATCTCGATCAGATACAATCCCAATTACATAATAGTTATCATCAACGATTGGAATGTGTCTAATACGATTCTCATGAAGTAATTTTAATGCTTCGGCAATTGTTGCAGTTTTCGTCAGTGTAATGACTTCTTTTTTCATAATTTCCTCTACGAGCATTTATAATCTCTCCCTCATATTACGATATTGATGACGCTGTAAAAACCGAAGTTTATCAAACTGTTTAATTGATTCTTCCGGTACATTTTTCCCGATTCGAACCATTAGACAATTAGCCGGATGTGATATGATTTCCGGGTCATCCGTTGGGGCAGGAAGGAGTCCGCCTGCAGCCATCATTTTCTCCATTACTTTACGATAATTCCATATACTCAATCTAGTGCCTTCAAGATCCCAATGCCAATAATACTCGGTTGATATTAGGATATAATTCTCCATATAATCATCCATTATGGATACTTTTAATATGCCTGAGGCAATACCTGATCCACGATATTTTGGAATAATCTCAACTGCACCAAGTTCAATAAGGTCTTCCATATTAAACTCAGACCACCGTTCAAGTGGATCGGGATGTAAGTATGTTACATAGCCAACGATGGTGTCTTGGGTTCTTGCAATGATAATTCTTCCCTCTGGAAAGTCTGCAATACTTGAAATAGCTTCAAATTGTTTGGGGGCAGGTCGAAAAGCAGTTAATTGTTCATGGAAATGATACTTTCTTAATTCTGTGGATGAAAGCGGTCCTTCGATGATGACTGGGCCATTTGGAGTGTCGCGTGTGACAGAATGATACGTTTTAATATGATCCATTTTTTTCACCGCCTTGTTTTAAAGAAGTATTCTTTATATCTTTCTATTATACAGTAATATTGATGGCATTTTTAGTAAAAACTCAAAGAAAAACAGACGACGCCTTCATAGCGTCGTCTGATGGTTATTAGCCTGATCCCTCATTTGGTTTTTTATTAGCTTTGACAGTGAATGGGACAGGCTTGCTCGGTTTTCCATCCACAATTGCAGTTACTTTCCCCTTGTATTTTTTTCCATTTGGTTGAATATCTGGGAATGACTGACTCTTCTCTTGAGTTGTTTCTTTTTTATTATAACTTTCACCTGTTAACGTTATTTCGAACGTTGCCTTCTCACTATGGTTCCAAGAAACTGTGATTTTTTTGTTTTCATAATTCGCCGAGACATTTGTGACAGGTTCAACGGCTTTATCTTCCTTGTCAGGTTTATCACCCTCTGGTTCCTCAGGCTCTTCAGGCTCAGAAAAGTCACCAACAACAATTTCTTTGGATGCAGATGATTCTAATCCGAAGTAATCAACCGCTTTTACATGATAAACAGCCTTGCCTTTGGAAATACCAAAGCTATTCTCAGTTGTGTTACCAACGAGGCTAAAGCTATCTTCAGGACTATTTGCACGGTAAATACGGTAACCTACAACATCTTTACTGCTGGACTTTTTCCAGGTTATCTTATTTCCGGATCCTGCAACTGACGTAGGAGCAGAAGGTTTCTTTCCATCGTCTTCTATTGTACCGTCAGAGACTTCAGACTCTGGTAAACTGATTTTTTCCCACTTTTCACGATTGGTTCTTGGAAAAAGTTGGGTTAAATCATCCAGTTTGTCATAGCCCTTTCGTTTAAGAAATTCTGGGTTGAAGGTTATTCCATCTCCCTCAGTAAATTCTTCGGGTGTATTTTCCCCAGCTATAACTGCTTTACCATTTACCATTACATATGTTCCTTTTACAAGACTGTCATCTTCTTCGGTAGGCACATATTTGGCATTAAACAAGTCGCTTTTTATTAAGCCGGCTTTTTCACATAAATCTGATGGAAGCATACCCGATATTGCACAATAGCTCCGTGATACAATTCCACCTGGACGCTCGAAATTCTTTTTAGGTGCAACTAATTCTGGATTGACATCAGAAGCTGCGTTAATCAACTTTGCCCATAGTTTTACATTTCTGCTGCTGTACCCTAATGAGCAGCTTGGGCATTCAAGTGATTTTCCAATCTCATAACCCATCCATGTTCCAAAAGTTACATTTGGATTGGTTGCGACAAACCACGTATCTTTTTTGTCTTGTGATGTACCAGTTTTCCCAGCCCAATCTACTCCACTATACTTCAATTGGGAATTTAAATATGCTGCTGTTCCACCGCTAATTACATCACGCATCATATCAAGAGTTAGATAGTTAGTTTGTGGTGAATATACATCTACAGGTTTACTTTTATGTTCATAGATTACTTCACCATCAGTTGTGGTTATTTTTTCAATCATGTAAGCATCGACGGCTTTACCATTGTTGCCAAACGTACTGTAAGCATTTGTGTTTTCCTCAATTGAGATTCCATTGGTGGTACCACCGATTCCCAAAGAGAGGTTAGCATATTCATTTTCACCTAAGGTTGTAATTCCCATAGGCTTTAAAAATTCACTAACAGGATCCTGCGATCTGATTTGGTCATAAATTCTGATTGCAGGTATATTATAGGAATTTTTAAGTGCCTTTCGAGCAGAAACTAGACCATGATAGCCACCTGCATAGTTTCTAGGTGTATAGGAACCTCCAGGTGTGGAATAAGTTGTTCTGACATCAGCTAGTGGTGTCCCAGGTTGTATAACTCCTTTTTCCATTGCTGGAGCATAGGTGAGTATTGGCTTCATGGTACTGCCATTCGAACGAATTACATCTGTTGCATAATTTATTTGATCTTTCTCAGTATACTCACGGCCACCAACAAAGCTAATGATTCTGCCTGAACTGTTTTCAATTAGAATTCCACCTGTTTCGATAGGCTGGGTTATTTCTTTCTTTTCACCAGTCTCTTCATTTATAACAACTTTACCAGTCCAATCCGGACCATATGTGTCGTAATTTTTGATGACCTTTTTAAACGCATCATGTGTTTTTTTATCAATTGTTGTATGGATTTTGTAGCCATTTTTACGCAATGCACGGTCAGCTAATATTTTATATTCTTCCATTAACTTCTCGTCATTGTTCAGGTCTTCCATTGAGTACCCATCTTTTTTGGCAATATGTTTTAGTATTTTTTCTTTTGCCCGTTTTTCAGCACTAAAGGTTAAGTATGGATATTTTTCAATTGGTGATTGAGACTCTTCGATGAAATCAGCTACTATATCGTAACCTAATGCCTTCTCGTATTGCTTTTTTGAAATAGTATCTGATTCATACATTCTGTTTAGAACGGATTTCATCCGATTAATTCCAGGTTGCATCCCCTCTTTACTTTTTAAACCACCGCTGTTTTTGAAGGGGGTATACCTTGATGGACTCTGCGGAAGTCCTGCAAGGTAGGCTGCCTGTGGCAGATTAACCTCAGATGCATCAATACCAAATATTCCTTGTGCAGCGGTTTGAATTCCAGCGATATTCCCCCCAGAAGCATCTCGGCCATATGGGACAATATTTAAATATGCCTCAAGGATTTGATCTTTTTCAAAAAAACGTTCCAAACGCAGTGCTAACAATATTTCCTTTGCTTTACGTTCAAATGATACCTCATTCGTTAGAATCTGGTTCTTAATAAGCTGTTGTGTTAGCGTACTTCCTCCTGTTTTGACTGCTGCATTTGTCGCTTCCTGTACTAGTGCACGGACTATTGCTTTTGGAACAATCCCTTTATGGTCATTGAAATACTCATCTTCAGTTGCAATAACTGCATTCTTCAAGGTATCGGAAACATTTTCCAATTTAACTTCTTCTCTATGTATATCAGAACGGACGTTACCGAAATACTTATTCCCGGCAAAATACAATTTTGATGTTTCCTCATAATTATATATATCTTTTTCCATGCTGGCATAGCTCCGTACTGGTTCATCTTTGACAAGTGAAGCAAAGTAACCTGCACCTACACCACCTGCGAATAATAGACCAACAGCACCTACAATCACAAAAAATAATATTACATTCCAAAACACATCATATGTAATACGTGATGATTTTTGAACTTTTCCAGTTCCCCAAATTGTCTTTATTTTTTCTTTATATTTTTTAAATAATTGTTTATAATCCATAGTAAGACCTCCTAAATTCCAACATCAATTATAGCATAATCAATGTACTAGGTATAGAAGGAATTATGTGAATATATTGCGTTTGCCATCAGAATGTGATATGAATAAGTAATAATATTAAAATACATTGAAAGATCGAAGTAGCTTTGCAAATCAATTTTTAAGAGAGCTAACGGATGCTGAGAGTTAGCATATATTTGCTGGTGAATTACAATCCGGAGTTTCTTCCTTTAAAAAGAAGACGGTGACATCATCGTTAACAATTCCAAGGTGGCATGTGCAACAAGGGTGGTACCGCGAGCGTCAACTCGTCCCTTATTTATATTAGGGATGGGTTTTTTTATTTGCAGTTAAGAAAATATTAATAGTAAAAGATGGAGAGTGAAGAGAGTGGATATTTTAAAGGATTTGGAACAGCGTAATTTGATTCATCAAACAACTGACACCGAGGGTTTAACCAAGCATTTGGAAGAGAATCAGGTAACATTGTACTGTGGGTTTGATCCGACTGCTGACAGCTTACATATTGGACATTTGCTGCCTATCACAATGTTAAAAAGGTTTCAGAAAGCTGGACATCGACCTATAGCATTGATTGGTGGCGGAACAGGAATGATTGGTGATCCAAGTGGTCGTTCCACTGAACGTTCACTGAACGAAGCGACAGTTGTAAAAGGTTACAGTGAAAAAATTAAACAGCAATTAGCAAAATTGCTTGATTTTGATAGTGGGTCAAATGCTGCGGTTGCCCGTAATAACCATGACTGGCTTAGTAGCATGACTGTTATTGACTTTTTGCGGGATGCGGGGAAACATTTTGGTATCAATTACATGCTTGGTAAGGAATCTGTGTCAGCGAGAATTGAACAGGGGATATCTTACACAGAGTTCAGTTACATGATACTTCAATCTTTAGACTACCTAAAATTATACGAACAGGAAAATTGCACCATGCAAATTGGCGGCAGCGATCAATGGGGTAATATAACTGCTGGTATGGAACTGATTCGCCGCTCCAGAGAAGAAATGGACGAAGAAACGAAAGTGTTCGGCTTAACTGTTCCTCTGATAACAAAGGCTGATGGTTCCAAGTTTGGTAAAACAGCAGGTGGTTCTATTTGGTTAGATCCGGAAAAAACAACACCATATGAATTTTATCAATTTTGGTTTAATGCTGATGATTGTGATGTAATGAAATTCTTATATTACTTCACATTTATCGATAAGGAGGAATTGGACCAGTTACAAAAAGAAGTAGAGAACACCCCTGAGAACCGTGTGGCACAAAAACGGTTAGCAGAAGAGATGACTCGCGAAGTGCATAGTCAGGAAGCGCTGGAACAAGCGCAGAAAATATCAGCATCACTATTCAGTGGAAATTTAAAAGAATTATCTGCAGAAGATATTAAGCAGGGTTTTAAAGGTGTTCCAGCCCACGAAGCTTCTAAAGAAGAAATAGGTTTAATTGATCTTTTAGTTAACGCTTCTATATCATCATCAAAGCGACAAGCTAGAGAAGACATTAAAAATGGAGCAATTTATATAAATGGTGAGCGTCAGCAGGAGTTGCAGTACGTTGTAAGTGAAGAAGACCGTATTGACGATATGTTTACCATAATAAGACGCGGCAAGAAAAAGTATTTCCTTATAAGCTATAAATAGATCGTTTCACAATTTATAATGGGGATGTTTAAGAGTGCAAACACCCAAACAACATTCAATGCACACGCTATTTCATAATTGAAAATGGCGTGTGTATTTTTGTGCAATTAGTAATTTATTTAAAGAAAATCTCCTAATCTTGATGGCGGTCAATTTCCTTAGACAGAAAGAACTCTATAATAAAGGTATCAAGAAGATGATGATTAAAGGAGAGTAAAAAAATGATTAAAACAATAAATCAACACAAAAATCATATTACAGCAATTACCGCAATTCTCATTGTATTTGGTTTCACTTCTGAAATTATGGGAAATGCAGGCGTTAAGGATATAACGTTAATCATTGCGACAATTGTTGCTGGTGTTCCGATTTTTATGAAAGCCTTTCAGGCGCTTCGAATGAAGGCTTTCAGTATTGAATTGCTGGTTACTATCGCAGTCATTGGTGCTTTAATTATCGGTGAATACGTTGAATCAGCTGTAGTTACTTTTCTATTTTTATTTGGGGCATTTTTGGAAGCACGAACATTAGAGAAAACACGTTCATCCTTAAAAAAACTGGTCGATATGGCTCCACAGGAAGCTGTTGTAGTCCGTAATGAGAATCATGTCACAGTACCAGTTGAAGAAGTAGCGGAAGGGGATCATGTTATTATTCGTTCTGGTGGAAGTATTCCTGTTGATGGAAATATTATGTTCGGTCGTGCATCGTTAAATGAATCAGCTGTTACAGGTGAATCGATACCCGCATCCAAGAAGTTAAATGACAAGGTTTTTAGTGGGACTATTGTGGATAATGGTTATATTGAGATTGTTGCTGAAAAAGTTGGCAATGATACCACTTTTTCGAAGATTATCGAACTGGTGGAAGAAGCACAGGAGTCAAAATCAAAAACAGAGAAGTTTCTTAACAAGTTTGCCAATGTTTATACACCAGCAGTTGTTATACTATCAATTGCGGTCTATATATTGACAAGAGATCTACATTTAGCTATCACATTCTTAGTTGTTGCCTGTCCCGGAGCCCTGGTGATTGGAGCTCCTGTATCAAACGTCGCTGGTATTGGAAATGGTGCCAAAAATGGTTTCCTGGTTAAAGGTGGCGAAGTAATGGATACCTTTTCCAAGGTGGACACTCTAGTTTTTGACAAAACAGGCACACTAACAAAAGGAAAGCCGGAAGTTACCGACATTAAATTATTTAACTATCAGGATACAAATGAATTATTGCGTTTAGTTGCACAAGTGGAAACAATTTCGGAACATCATTTAGGTCAAACTATTGTAAAAGAAGCAAGTAATAGAAAGATAGATTTTAGAGGAGAACTTAAAGAAGGAAAAGTCATAAAAGGAAATGGAATTTCTGCAAAAGTTAACGATCAATCGCTTACTGTGGGAAATCGTCATTTAATGAATTCCGAAAATATTGAGGTGCCAGCAGAGGTTGCAGCGTATGCCGTGAACTGTGAAATGGCAGGTAATACTGCAATATATGCAGCAGTTGATGGAAAAGTAGCAGGTGTTTTCTCTATAGCTGATCAAATTCGGGAAGATGCTCCAAAAGCTTTAGCTGAAATGAGGAAAAACGGTATTAAGAAAATCGTTATGCTTACAGGTGATAACAGGCACACTGCTGCATTAGTTGCGAGTAAATTAGGATTAGATGAGTACCAGGCGGAATTATTACCAGAAGACAAAGTAATCTTCGTGAAGAAATTACAAAATGAAGGGCATGTCGTCGCAATGGCGGGGGACGGTATCAATGATGCACCAGCAATTGCTGCGGCTGATATCGGATTGGCAATGGGTGAAGGTGGTACAGATGTTTCTATGGAAACTGCCGATGTTGTCTTAATGGCAGATAGTCTTATGCAATTCTCACATGGCTATTCACTATCTAAAGCAACCGTTAGCAACATGAAGCAAAATACATTCTTTTCAGTGGGGATTGTAGTTGTTCTCTTAGCCGGTGTACTAGCAGGAACCGTACATCTTGCATCCGGTATGTTTATCCATGAAGCAAGTGTATTGCTTGTAATCTTAAATGCAATGCGGTTAATCCGCTTTAACCATAAAAGAAGAAGGGAAGAAGTAAATTTAAAGATTTCGCATGCATAAAGAAACTCTATCTTAGATAGTGAAAGGGGAGGATGAAGACGAATAGTATGCATGCACAAAGAAAAACTCCAAAACCCTTACTATATCAAGGGGTTTGGAGTGTCGTTTTTTAACGAGAGTAAAATTCAACGATAAGTGGTTCGTTGATTTCAGCTGGAAGTTCAGAACGCTCTGGGTAACGAGTGTAGCTTCCTTCCATTTTATCTGCGTCAAAAGAAAGGTATTCTGGAACGAAGTTATTTACTTCAATTGCTTCTTTAATAATATCCAGATTCTGTGACTTTTCACGTAGTCCGATTACCTGACCTGGCTTTAGGCGATACGATGGAATATCAACGCGCTTGCCGTCAACGGTTACATGACCGTGGTTTACTAGCTGACGAGATTGTCTGCGTGTACGAGCAAGTCCAAGGCGGTAAACAAGGTTATCTAGGCGAGATTCAAGTAAAAGCATGAAATTTTCACCATGAATACCTTTCATATTACCAGCTTCTGTAAAGAGATTACGGAATTGACGTTCATTTAATCCATACATGAAGCGAAGTTTTTGCTTTTCTTGTTGCTGTAAACCATATTCAGAAATTTTTCTGCGTGAATTTGGTCCATGTTGACCTGGAGCGTAAGGACGTTTATCTAGTTCCTTACCAGTTCCAGTTAATGAAATGCCGAGACGACGTGATTTCTTCCATATTGATCCAGTAAATCGTGCCATTAGACATTTCCTCCTTTATTAGTTTATTAGCATAAAATAAACAGTGTGTTCCAAATCCGCTATACATTTTATTTTCATGTACCATCGCTCCAGCAGCAGAGAGTTACACGATACACCTCATTTTTGAGGAATAAAATGACATAAACGTAGGTTCACGTAAGCTACCTTTTATTTTACACAAAGAATAGTATATAAGCTATAACAGTGAAAGTCAATAAAAACTTGATTAATTCACTAATAGCAGCTTTGTTCTTGGTTATTATCTAAAAAATTATTGCTGACTGCAGTTACTGCAGTTCAGTGTTGAAAAATAAATTAAGTGCTGTGATACCTCACTGTCCTGAAATACACCTCTTTTTCTCATACGAGTCTACGTGATTTACTTCGTTAGCTTGGTTATTTCCCGCTTCAAGCAGTCGACTCCCGCGGAAAGCGACTGTCCGAGGCTCAAAAACATTGGTCCAGTCCGTAATCATACCAATTATTTGTTAGAAAACAGCTTTTTTATTAAAACTGTATAGGAAATTGTCAGATGTTTCGATATAATATAGAAAAATCTAAAGAACGACGATATGATAGGTGATACTATAAATGATAACTCAAAAAGATTTACAAGAGAATCTAAGGAGTACATACTTTGAATTGATCTCTGATATTGCACATTTTTCATATGATGAACTTTTATCAACAGTTACGAATAGTTTGGCAACTATGTTGAATACAACGCATGCAGCAATCTATATATATAATAACTGGAATAAAAAGTATGAAATAAAGACGAATTCTAATGAAGTAAGATTATTAATGAAAAGTAAAGTAGATTTTCGTGATATTAACCAACAGCTTTTGCGATCTGACAGTGCAAACGGGCAATTAATTTTTAGAGAGAAAAATGAATTACTTTATTCTGTCATTATACCACTGGTTCCGAAATTTGGGTCTTCTGGTTTTGTATTTCTTTCTTATCCGAAAAATGTAGACACCCTATATGATGATAGTGTTAAGTTAATTAAACGGGAAACAGAGCAGTTATTAAAGCTGGTTAATTATTATAAGTTAAGTGAAAACAGTGTAAGTAAGAGTAAATTTTTATTTGATATGTCTACACGTTTATATTCCATGACTATTAAAGAGGATATTTTGAAAGATATTATTCAATCTTTACTTAAACAATACCCTGCATTTACATATTATTTATTATTATCCCAAGATTATGAAGCGGAAAGTTCGCTGCCCATTAAAACAATTGAATATAGTGACGCTGCCACGAAGCGAGTAAGTACACAGGCATTTCTATCCGGAAAAGTGCAGCTGGAAGATCGTGTGAAGGATAAAAATACTAGTATATATGCTCCTTTAAAAGGAAGGCAGGGGGTTTACGGGGTATTGCAAATTATTACACCGCACGCTGTTGATTTCACAGAGGATGAAATTGAATTCATTACGCAATTTGCAAACACAGCTGGTGCGGCGATCGAGAATGTAACACTATATCAGCATTCTAAACATCTTGTATCCGATCTGAAGTTAATAAACGAAGCTACACATACACTTAATTCGAATTTAAGGCTTACTGAAATTATTGCTATTGTACGAAAGCAGATAATGGAAGCGTGTCGTGCAACACAGGTAGGCTTTATTTATGTTGACGATGAATCTGATTATGCATACAGTATTTTGGCAGGCAGTACAAGTTACTTTGAAACTACAAAAGGCGAACTATTTGCTGAAGACATACTTATTCAGATGAAGGCAAATGCTGACCCGATGTTCAGTGGCGATTTTAAACGGGACATTCCGTATTGTTCTATTATGGCAATACCGATGAGACAATCCGGTAAGGTTTATGGGGCAGTAATAATTTTGCACGAGGATAAATACTTCTTTTCCTTTGAAAACTATAAGTTAATGCAATCCCTTGTTCAGCATTCTACCCTGGCGCTGACTAATTCTATTTTAAAAGATAAATTGGAAGAATCGGTAATTACTGATTATCTTACTAAGTTATATTCAAGGAACCATCTTGACGAAAAGCTGAAAGCACATATGCAATCAGATGAAAAAGGGGCATTAATTCTATTTGATATTGATGATTTCAAAAGAATAAATGATATATATGGGCACTATATTGGTGATGAGGTAATTGTCCAAGTAGCGAATATTATCAGAACCCAATTAGGACACGAGGACATCCCTGCCCGATGGGGTGGAGAAGAATTGGCTATTTATCTGCCCAACGCCAGTATTGATGATGGTGTAGTGCTGGCTGGTCAAATACGGACGCAAGTAGAAAGTTTCACCGAGCCTGGAATTACACTATCCTGCGGTGTATCATCTTGGATTGATAAGAAGCGGGATTCTGTAAGTGATGTCTTTATTCGTGCAGACAAAGCACTATATGAAGCGAAAGAGATTGGAAAGAACTGTGTTGTAAAGGAAAAAGAGTTAAAAAAGCATCCTAATATATAAACAAAAAGTGGCTGAATCATATTCTTCAGCCACTTTACTTTTTACCTGACTAATTCTTCTAATATTTCCGCAAACCTTTCGATGTAGGTTTGGTCTGTTTCATCAAATCGGTTCGTTATCGGACTATCAATATCGAGAACACCATAAATTTCATCATTTACAATTAATGGTACTACAATTTCCGATTTACTTGCACTGTCACAGGCGATATGACCTGGAAATGCTGTAACGTCTGCAACTCTTTGGGTTTTTCTTTCTTCTATTGCGGTTCCACAGACCCCCTTGCCATATGCAATTCGAATGCAGGCAGGTAGTCCCTGAAATGGACCAAGCACTAATTCATTTTCTTTCCATAAATAAAAACCGACCCAGTTTACTTCATCTAGAAATTGGTTTAATAATGAAGATGCATTCGATAAAATAGCAATATCATCTTGTTCACCCTCAGACAAAGCGGTAAGTTGTTTTAATAATAATTCGTAATCTTTAGCTTTATTTCCGGAATAGGCTGTTGCTTGAAACATATTCATTTCCCTTTCAAATGTGTATATTTCGACAAATAACATAATTAATTGTCGAGAGAAAAATGCAGGATAAATCCTCACTTTGTCGTAAAAGAGATGTAAGGAGTTGAAAACTGATGAAGAAAAATCCAACTAAACAAAAGGTTGTTGATGCAGCTTCTATATTATTTTTTCAAAATGGCTTTCATGGAACGTCAGTAAGAGACATTGCAGATAAAGCAACTGTCAACGTTTCGCTGATCAGCTACTATTTTAAGAGTAAACAGGGACTCTTAGAGCATGCTGTTACACAATACTACGAGTCTTATTTGAAAGCGATCGAAACAGCTATGTTGCATAATGAGTCCATTTCACCATTGGAACGTTTGAAAAGAATGATTGCAACAATTATACATTACAAACAGAGTAATCATCAATTCTCATGTTTCATCCATCGTGAGCTTTCACTGGACTCAGTGTTTGTGCGTGAAATGACGGTAACATATCTTGCTAAAGAAAATTATTTTATAAGCAACTCATTCTATGCCATTTTCCCAAAACAGAAAAAGAATAATCTGGATAGTCGATTTCTGTTAATGCAGCTGAAAGGAATGTTAATTACTCCGTACATATTACAGAATGAATGGAAAAATCAGGTGGTTGGGACAGATTCACATAATCAATTTGCAGATAATTATATTCGAACGATTGAGAAATGGTTAGATTACGTTGTCTCGCAAAATAACTAGTAGTAAACTAATAATATGTAAAAATGGCAAATAATTAACGCCATTTTTTATTTTTGTTAATAAAATTTGTCAAATCCTTAATTTATTTGAAATTTTTTAGCCAAAAATGTAAATTACATGGTATCATATGTATAATAATGAGATAATTATACGCTTTTTGAGTGTTAATTTATGAATATTTTTTCTTCAAACTTGGCTTATCCCAAGCTTTAATATAGATTAGCCTTAGTTTGCACTTATGCAGTAAGAAAGGATTTACTTTATACTTTCTTATCTGCCAACGAAAGGCTATCCTCTTATTCAGGAATGCAGTTAGGAGGCATTTTATGGCATATATCATAGGAATTATTCTAGTAATCATTGCACTAATAATTGTAGGGCTTATTTTACGAAAACGGGTATATGATGTTGTGGACCGATTGGAAGCATGGAAAATGGACATAATGAATCGGAATATCGCATCCCAGCTTGGGCGTATTAAAAGTTTAAATTTGTCTGGTGAAACACAAGTGAAATTTGAATCGTGGAAAGAACGATGGGAATATATCATAACAAAAGAGCTGCCTGATATTGAAGAATATTTATTTGATGCGGAAGAAGCTGCAGATCGGTACCGGTTCTCCACCGCTAAAAAAACATTGAGAAAAGTAGAACAGACATTGCAGTCAATTGAAACAGATATTGAAAAAATGCTTGAAGAACTAGATGAACTGATGGAATCTGAGGAAACAAGCCGAAAAGAAATTGAACAAATACAGCCTGATATTAAGGAACTGCGCAAAAAGCTTTCACAAAATCGTTATCAATATGGTAAGGCAGAAGTACGTTTTGATGTTGAGATAGATGAACTTGAACAACAACTTAATCAATATCATGACTTAGTTAGTTCAGGTGATTACTCCGAAGCACATCAGCTTGTTGAAGATCTCAAGCAAAAGTTGGATGAACTGCAATCACGCATTGATGCATTTCCAATGATTTATAAAACATGTAAGCATGATTTGCCAGCCCAGTTGGACGAACTTTTTAAAGGGTTAAGAGATATGAAGGAAGACGGTTACCGAATTGAACATCTTGGTTTTGAAAAAGAAGTACATAACTATCAGCGCCGTCTTTTGGATTGTGTGAATACCCTTGAAAAAGGAGATACTGCTGAAGCGAACATAGTAATAGAAGAAGTAAATGAAAGAATAGCGGAAATGTACCAATTACTTGAGAAGGAAGCTATTGCCAAAAGTTATGTCGAATCTAAGCTGCCAAGTTACCAGGAAGCATTGGATAGCCTAGAGGAAGATTTTCATATAACAAAAGAAGAAGTAGAAACGTTAAAGAAAACCTATTACTTTGAAGACAGTGATATGGAAAAGTACCTGTCATTGGAAAAGTCTATATTAAGATTAAGAAATCAGCTTGAAGAACTTTCAGCTGATATGGAAAGTGAAAACAATACACATTCTGATTTGCGCGTAGAATTGGAGAATGGACTCCAGCAAATTGAAGATTTGCAGCAGAAACTTGATGAATTTAAGAATCATATACAAAATTTAAGAAAAGACGAGTTGGAAGCAAAAGAGAAGTTAACAGATATGAAAAATGAACTGTATCATATCAATCGCAGGCTAAATAAAAGTAATATCCCAGGCGTTCCTGGAGCTATTTGGAATATCATGGAGGAAGCATCTGAAAAGAATGCCCGTGTACTTCAATTACTGGATAAACAGCCATTGGATATCGCAGAAGTTCAGCACGCATTATCCGACGCGAAAGCTGCGGTTGATCACGTAACAGAACAAACAGAATTGATGTTGGATCAGGCATATTTAACAGAACAAGTTATCCAGTACGCAAATAGATATCGGAGTCAATATCCAATTCTTGCTGCTAAGTTGTCCGAATCTGAACGTCTGTTTCGTTCCTATGAATATGATCTTGCTATAGAACAGGCAGCTAAAGCTGTTGAAGAAATTGAGCCAGGTGCATTAAAACGCATAGAAGCATATCAAAAGGCAGCAAATTAATATGCGTTTAGGCTATAGAGGGGTTCTGCTGCTCCTGGGTACAGGTACAATATGTGTTTGGGGAATTGCCATATTCATGTTTTTCACAGCTCAAAATAGCCCGGTGATTGCAAATGAACATGCAGCTTCTAGAAGCGTCATAATAAAAAAAAGTGCATTGTTTACGCAACCAGAAAGAAAAGCTGATAAAGTGTATGCAATGAAAAAGAAACAGCAATCTCCAACGACGAAGCTTGGTAGTGTTAGGCTTACGAATGAAGACAATAGAGTATCAATTGATGTGTTACTCGAGATGTTAGAAGAAAAATAATTGCAAAGGTTATTTATGGGAATGCTAATTCTTAACACTATAAGAAGAACTAATATTTATGATATAAGTGAAACTTTGTTTTTCGCTTTTAAAACTTGGTGAAAGCCAAGTTTTTCTAATGGAAGTAAGACTTTCCTACTTCATAAAGGAATGTCAAGTATTTATAAGTTGGTTTTCGCTTATCAAATCTAAGGAGTATTTAACATGATTTATTTAGATAACAGTGCAACAACTAAACCTGCTCAATCCGTTCTTGATAGCTTTTATCAAGCAACTGAACGATTTTTTGCTAATCCATCCAGTATTCATCAACTTGGTGGTGAGGCTGAAAAATTATTAATTAAGTCAAAGGAGCAAGCATCACAACTCCTCAATGTTCAACAGAATGAAGTCATTTTTACTTCTGGAGGAACGGAGGGGAATAATCTTGCGATAAAGGGTATTGGGCTTAAGCACCAAGGACGTGGAAAACACATTATCACAACTGAAATTGAGCATCCATCTGTTTTTGAAGCATGCAACAGTATGGAGGATTTAGGATTCACAGTAACGTATTTACCTGTAGATAAAAATGGTGTAATCTCTATAAAGGATTTAACGAATTCAATTCGAAATGATACGATTCTGGTCAGCATCATGCATGTTAATAATGAGCTGGGATCAATTCAACCAATTAAGAAAATCGGAGAAATTCTCAAAGAATACCCAAAGATATTTTTCCATGTAGATAATGTTCAGGGAATGGGAAAAATACCTTTAGAACTCACAAACAGTGGAATTGATTTATGCGCCATTTCAGGACATAAACTCCATGGGTTAAAAGGAACTGGGATTTTATATGTGAATAAAAAGACTACAATGTATCCGTTGCTACATGGTGGCAATCAGGAACATTCTCTTCGCTCCGGAACTGAGAACCTTGCTGGTGCAGTCTCGATTGTAAAAGCATTAAGGTTAATAAAAGAGCGGGAAAAGACAGAAGTTAAAGCCATGTATCAGCTACATGAGTATCTCCGGGAAAAACTGTCTGTAATGGATGGTGTGGTAATCAATACACCAGATGATGCAGCGCCACACATTATGAACATTTCTGTGCCGGGATTGAAGCCTGAAGTGATTATTCATATGCTTGGAGAAAAGCAAATATATATTTCAACCAAATCAGCCTGTTCTTCCAAACAGGCTGACGAGAGTAAAATATTAGCAGCTTGCGGTTATGACATAGATCGTTCAACATCTGCACTTCGCATCAGCATGTCGTATGATACTACAGAAAGTGAAATTAATACGTTTTTAATTGAATTAGAAGAAGCAGTAAATCAACTAAAAGCAGTAATGGAGTAGATAACTATGCAATATGATCATATTTTAATACGATACGGGGAAATGGCGCTTAAAGGTAAAAATAGAAAAAAGTTTATCGTTCAGCTACAAAGTAATATTCGCAGAAAGTTAAAGGCCTTTCCAGATGTACAAGTAAAACGTACACAAGGGAGAATGTTTGTCTTATTAAATGGCCATGAACCTGACCCGATTATAGAAAAGTGCAGTGAAGTTTTTGGAATTCAAAGCCTTAGTCTGGCAGTAAAGGTTCGTAACGATGAAGATGAAATTAAACAAGCAGCACTATGGGCGCTAAATAATAGTGAAAATGTCAATTCGTTTAAAGTGTCCGTCAAGCGAATTGATAAGAACTTTCCTGTTCGATCACAAGATATGAACCAGGTGCTGGGTGGGCATCTTTTATCTAATACAACTGGCTATACCGTTAATGTTCACCAGCCAGACCTGGAAATCAAAGTTGAAATCAGAACCGAAGCAACCTATATAACTTCTAGTATAATTCCAGGGCTTGGCGGATTACCGGTGGGTACATCAGGAAAGTCTTTGTTGCTTTTGTCTGGTGGAATCGACAGCCCTGTATCGGGATATCTTGCTATGAAACGCGGTGTTCAACTAGAGGCTATTCATTTTCATTCACCACCATTCACAAGTGAACGTTCGAAACAAAAAGTGATGGACTTAGCAGAGAAACTGACGGAATATGGAAATTCAATTAAAGTTCACGTAGTTCCTTTTACTAAATTGCAACAGCACATTTTTCGGGAGATGCCTGACGGGTATGCAATGACAATTATGCGTCGAATGATGTTACGTATTAGTGAGCAAGTGTGCAGGAATGAGTCTATATTATCGATGACAACCGGCGAAAGTCTTGGACAGGTAGCAAGTCAAACAATGGAAAGTATGAATGCAATAAATGAAGTAACCAATTATCCAATCATCAGACCATTAGTTTCAATGGATAAGAATGATATTATTAATATTTCCAGAAAAATTGATACGTATGACATTTCAATACGTCCTTATGAGGATTGCTGTACAATTTTTGTTCCAAAGTCACCAAAGACGAAACCTACTAGAGAAAAAGTAAATATGTTTGAGTCACAGGAAGACTTCTCTGCATTGATAGAAGAGACAATAAGTGGCATTGAAGTTGTTAAATTAACTAATCAATCAGATGCGAAAAAGGAATTCGAAGATCTTTTATAGACACTGTTTTCTAAAAGATTGTAGCAAACCCAGCAGAGGAAATACACGTAGACACTTGTGGGAGCTTTAGCCTAGATGAGGCTACGTAGTGACGTAGGAGCAAGGAGGCTTATCAGCCGCCCTAAGTAGTGCGCGAAGTTGTTTCCGGAGCGCCATAATAGCACTCAAACTTTTTAAAAAGTATTTTGCATTTTATATCAACTGCGAGATAAGAAGCAACTAAGCTTACGAATTACGATACAGTTTTGAGAGAGAAATATGTAATAACATTAGAAATCGCATAATAATTAGCTTACATTTCGCCTGTATTGTGTAGAACCCATTTTTAACGGAATGAGGATCCGGTTTACTGAGTTGGCGGATCCTCATTCCGTTATTTCCTTTAAAACCCTCGTTTTAAGCTTGGGTTCGGATCCTCGTTCCGCTATTTGTCATTTCTATATCAAATTTGGCTGATTTTCTGCTTTTAACGGAACGAGGATCCGTTTCACCCTCCCGAGAGCATCTTTTCTGCTAATTAGCGGAATGAGGATCCACTTCAACTATTTGCCGAATCCTCATTCCAAGTGTCAATACATAATTCCCTTACTGTATAATCCTACCAGTCAATGTAAATTCGGATATTAAAAACTAAGAAATATTGTTTTCTACCCTAAAACTAAACTCGTTAGCATAGGAAAAGAGCACTCATAAAATTTATCTTAACTAACAACAAATACCAGTTTAAAAACCCTTCTTGCTACACAATATAGGAGTATCAAGGAGGTGATGAACATGGCTAGAAACAATAGTTCAAACCAATTAGTTATACCTGGTGCACAACAAGCATTAGATCAAATGAAAACTGAGATCGCTCAGGAATTTGGAGTTCAACTTGGTCCTGACTCAACTTCTCGCTCTAACGGATCTGTTGGTGGAGAAATCACAAAACGTCTTGTTCAGTCTGCTGAACAACAATTTGGCGGAATGTCACAATAACAATATCATAATAATGGCTAGGGGCTATCCTTTAAGGGTAGCCCTTTTAAGAATGACTTTACCTTTACGCTTAGCTACGTTTCCTAATTTCTCTTTCTTGATTTTTCTGCTTTAAGTAGGTAAAGTGCTTATAAAAGAGTAGAATTTTGTGGATGGGAGTATTTAATATGGGAAGACTTTGGTTCGGTGGTTCAGTTTATACTATGGAAAATGAAGGCGATGCTGTTGAAGCTGTCTATACAGAGAATGGCTTCATAAAAGCTGTTGGTACTTATGAGAGATTATATCATGATTTCTATGACAAAATTGAGAATGAAGTTAATCTGAGAGGTAAAACGATGTTGCCGGGTTTGGTCGACAGTCATATGCATATAATAGGGTACGGTGAAAAGTTGTTGCATTTGGACCTGTCACAAATGAAGTCCCCAGAAGAAATAAAAGAGGCACTTCTTAATCGTACTGCTAACTTATCAGAAGGGGAATGGCTAATTGGAGAAGGTTGGAATGAAAACCAGTGGGATAATCCAGAAATTATTTCAAAAAAAGAACTGGATGAAATTTGCCCAGATAACCCTATGATGTTGACCCGTGTATGCAGACATGCGCTTTTAGCTAATACGAAAGCAATGGATATGTCTTACATAAATGATCAGACTCCAGATCCTCAAGGGGGAATTATCGTAAGAGATGAAAATGGTGATACTACTGGATTATTTCTTGATACTGCACAGGAATTAATTAAACAGGCAATGCCTGATGTATCACAGGAATTTTTACAGCAACTAATAAAAATAGCTGTCGATGATTTACTGGCAAAAGGTCTAGTAGGTGGACACAGTGAAGATCTTAATTATTATGGCGGTTTTCTAAAAACATACAACGCCTTTTTAAATGCAATTAACGGGAAAGACAAAAAATTTAAGGCACACCTGCTTGTCCATCATGAAGTTATGGAAAATATGATTAATCAGAACTTAGGATACTTGGATGGAACAGAATACATTGAACTTGGGGCTGTGAAGATATTCTCAGATGGAGCTCTTGGTGGTCGAACAGCATGGCTGACACAAGAATATACGGATGATCCTGATAATTATGGAGTAGCAATTCATAACACTGATTACTTGGAAGAAATTGTACGATCTGCCAGGGCACATGGTCTTCCAATAGCTGTTCATGCTATTGGCGATCAAGCTGTTGATGAAATAACAAAATTAATTAAAAAATATCCACTTCAAAATGGAGCCCGCGATAGGATAATCCACGGTCAAATTTTAAATGATTTTTCTTTGAAAATGCTTCAGGAATTGCCAGTGGTCGTTGATATTCAGCCGGCATTTGTTTCATCAGATTTCCCTTGGGCTGTCGACAGATTAGGTGAGGATAGGATTAAATCAGCATATGCCTGGAAAACGATGCTGGATAGTGGCGTGCTTTGTGCCGGCAGTTCAGATGCACCGATTGAGGATGCAAACCCATTACAAGGAATTCAGGCAGCAATGCTGCGAAAATCATATTATGATGGCGAGGTATACCAGCCAGAGGAAAGACTGTCCTTATTTGAATCGGTTCGTTTATATACGGTTGGTAGTGCAAGTGCAATTACACAGGAAAATAATCGTGGGCTCATTATTGATGGTTATACCGCAGATTTTACCATATTGGAAGAGGATATTTTCCAGGTTGACCCAGAGCGTATTCACGAGATAGAAGTTGCAATGACAGTTGTTGATGGTGACATCGTATATACTAATAATGCAGGATATGATGTTTAGAAGGTCATTTTTAATGTTGGATTTAATACGCAGATGATATAAACTGCGAATTAGTGAAGATTTTCTTTGTTCTAATGATGGCTTAGAGCTTACATTCGTTTCGGCAGAATACTTCGCTTTCCTTGGCACGACCTCAGCCTCCTTGCCCCGGCAAGGGGTATGCCGACGTTGTCCGCAAAGGACGGTTTTAGTCGGCCTTCGTTTAGTTGCTTCTTCCCGGGGTCTTCGGAACGTGCTGTCCCCATAGGAGTCTACGTATTCTACCTCCACTGGTGGAGATTTCTTTACTAGAGGCAGGAGTTTTCGCCATGGTTTAGTAGAATATTATCTAATCAGCAACAAATAAATCCGAACTAATTCGAATTCTATTTCAAGAATTTTGAATCATAGTTCGGATTTTATTTTGACTAAAACACTTTTGTCCTGGCCACTTTTTTTATAAAAATGTTCTCTTTACACGGTCCCAATAAGAGTTGTTCTTAAGTTTCACCGTTTTTATTACTTTGTCACTTAAGGTCACCGTTAAATCTTTTATATTTCGAATGGAATAGGCCTCGTTATCCAAGCCAATAACAGGATAATCGTTACCATCCTGAATGATATCTAATGTAAGCTTTCGATCCTTACTTAATACAAAGGAAGAGCCTAATGTACGATAGCGGTTATTATTAAGTGAAGCGAGCTCTGATACTTGAAAACATGGAATTTTCGGATCAATTATGGCACCCTGTGTTGATTTATTGTAACCAGTACTGCCTGTAGGAGTTGCGACAATTAGTCCATCTCCCCTAAATGTCTCAAACTGCATATCATCAATATAAACATCAATTACAATTGTTTTGATGATGGTGGAACGAATACTAACCTCATTTAAGCAATAAAATGAAGTTTCCCCATTAACCTGTACATTTATAACTGGAAACCGACGTACCTCCATCTCCTCATGAACCATTGAATGAAGCATTTCGTCAAAATTATCCATGTTAAAATCACAATACAGTCCTGACTCGTCAGACTGCGTTATTCCGGTATAAAGGCAATCCTGCCTGAAACCTGTTTTTCGAACAGCCTGTAAAAAAGCACCATCGCCGCCAATACTGATAATAACGTTAGCTTGTTTGTGATTATCAACAATAGTAAAGTTATTTTTTTGAGCCAGTTCTATTAGTGGCTGTAACTTATCTTCGAGGTCATTATTTTTTTGATAAAAGAAATAAATGTTTTTCCGATCAGGCATCGTTATCATACCTCCATTATTAGCAATTCTTGTTTTTTAAGAATATCATTTTTGTTTATTATTTCCTAGCAGATTGAAAGTGTATGAGTAAAAAAGGAAATTTGTAGCAAATTAATAATGTGGGGTGAGGAATTTATGTTTATCTTATTACTGATAGGCTTCATTTTAGTGATTATTTTACTGTTATTTTCAAAAATCAAGGTGATTAATACGGTTATTGTAAATCAGGATAAACAAACAGTTTTAATAGTTGTTTATTTCTATCGTATAAAATTAATGGATAGGATGATTGACTTATCTGATCAATCTTATGAGGAAAAATCAATTCGCGAAACACTGAAATTATTACATAATTATAGTGAAAACTTCCTTCAAAAGATGAATGATGTAAATGATGTGGTTACTATAATGCTTGGGCGAATTTATTTTCATAAACTTACATGGAGTACGCATTTTGGAACTGGAGAAGCAAGTGCTACTGGTATGGCTTCAGGAGGAATATGGGGAATGAAAGGGATAATATTAGGGATAATTTATGCAAAGAGCAATCTGATATGTGATCCATCTATCTCTGTTGTACCACTTTTTAATCAAAAATATATTGAATCAAAATTTGATTGCATTGTATCAGTGAGGATAGGGCAAGCTATATACGGAATTATTAAAGTGATACGCAAATATCCGTCCAAAAAAGAAGTGATTGTCTAAGTTTTTTAAAGGAGGAAATAATATGGATGAACATCCAATTCAGGGCCTAATGACAACAGCAATGGAAAATTTAAAAGATATGATCGAAGTCAACACGATTATCGGCGATCCGGTTGAATCTCCGGATGGGAGTGTAATTATCCCAGTTTCAAAAGTGGGATTCGGTTTTGCTGCAGGTGGGAGCGAATTTGGTTCAGGTAGTTCAGGACAAAGTAAGAGTGATTCAGGCAGTGGGGGCTCATTACCATTTGGGGGAGGTAGTGGCGGTGGTGTATCCATTACACCGGTTGCATTTTTGATTGTTAGTCCAAAAGGAATTAAGATGGTTCACTTAGATGAGAACACACATATTTATGAGAAGATGCTTGATTTTGCTCCAAAGGCAGTTGAGAAAATTCAGCAAATTTTAAAAGAGTCAGCTCAGTCCTCTAAAAATAAGCAAAAATCTGGTCGAGGTCAGCAACATTCAGACCAGCGCAATTCAAATCAAAACCAGGATAATCAGCGGCAACAGGATCAGCAGCAATCAGAAGATCAAACAAGATATGATATATAAAGGTTTTGCTCGATTAAAATAGTGGACATTGAATGGTAATAAATTCATAATGAAGTGTGCAGGGAAAATTATATTAGGAGGAATGATTTATGGCTAACGTTACATTTAATCAGGATCCTGTCACACTTCTGGGCAATGAAATTTCAGTAGGTGATCAAGCACCAAACTTTACTGTCTTATCTAATGATCTTAAAGAAGTGAAGTTGGAGGATTATCAGGACAAAGTAAAATTAATCAGTGTCGTACCATCTATCGATACTGGCGTATGTTCTGATCAAACACAACGGTTTAATAAGGAAGCAGAAGATATAGGTAATGTGCAAGTACTTACAATTAGTATGGACTTACCATTTGCTCAGGCTCGCTGGCGTGAAGTGAATAAAGTTAATGAGCTTGAAATGTTATCCGACCATCGCGATGCAAACTTCGGTGAAAATTACGGTGTATTAATAAAGGAACTACGATTATTGTCACGGTCAATTTTTGTAGTTGATTCAACTAACAAGGTTACATATGTGGAATATGTAAGCGAGGTAACGAATCATCCAGATTATGATAAAGCGTTGGAAGAAGCTAAAAAAGCAAAATAATATAGAATTTAAACTCTCCTGTTACTCGTTAGCAGGGGAGATTTTTGTACATATATATAGCTGATTTGTTACACTAGAAATGCTTTAGATAGATGGATTGAACGGAGGACTTATTAATTATGGAAAAAATGAATGTAGAAGTTTTATTTGAAAAGATAGATAATGCTACAGATACAGTACAACAGCATGCAAACGAAACATATTTGGATAGTCTAGCCATGACATTGGAAGTATTTTTCCACGAGCATGTTTCCGAGGAAATAGATGATGTATTAAAACATAAACTTCAATCGACTATAAAGGATATTAATATACACACATATCAAACAGAAGAAATTCGTAAAGCAGTACAATTGGCAATCCTCAAAGGAATGAAAGGGACAACGCAGCAACAGCATTTAATGACACCAGAAACAGTTGCTCTATTTGTTGGCTATTTAGCAGAGAAGGTAACTAATGGAAAAGAAACGCTACGCGTGTTTGATCCCGCCAGCGGTACAGGAAATTTACTTACTACAGTATTAGGTCATTTAAAGAACACCGAAGAAACGTTTGCCAGTGAAGTTGATCCTACATTAATTAAACTTGCTGTACTGAATGCAAATTTACAAAAGCAAGAAGTGGAGTTTTTTCATCAGGATAGTTTAACACCATTCCTGTTGGACCCAGTTGACTTAATTGTAGCTGATTTACCTGTTGGCTATTATCCTGATGATGTACGTGCGAATGATTTCGAACTAAAAGCAGATGAAGGTCATTCTTATTCCCATCATTTGTTTATTGAACAAAGCATGAATTATATGAAAGATGGCGGTTATTCCATTTTCGTTATTCCTGACTTTCTGTTCGATAGCGATCAATCGGATAAACTGCATGCCTTCATACAGGAGTATGCGCATATTATAGGTGTCTTAAGGCTTCCGGAAAGTATGTTTAAGTCAGAGAAGAATATAAAGAGTATTCTTATTTTGCAGAAGAAAGGTAAAGGTATCACAGCTCCAAAACAGCCATTGTTAGTTAAGCTTCCTTCATTTAAAGATACAAAAGCGATGAACGATATTTTAGGGCAAATGAATACATGGTTTTCAGCCAATATAAATAATTAGCTACAGGAGTTGAATTCACAATGCAGAATATTTTAGCTATTAATGCTGGCAGTTCATCTTTGAAATTTCAGTTAATACGGATGCCAGAAGAAAAGGTCTTAGCCAAAGGCCTTGTTGAACGAATCGGTTTGTCGGATTCTGTATTTACAATGGAAATAGGTGATAATAAAGAGAAAGTGTCAGCAGATATTGCTAATCATCAAATTGCCGTTGAATACTTAATGGACAACTTAAAAAGCTCGGGTGTTATCCAATCACTACAGGAAATTAATGCGGTTGGTCATCGTGTAGTGCATGGTGGGGAGAGGTTTAGTGATTCGGTACTTATTACTGAGGAAGTAACACGTATTATTGATGAGGTATCTGAATTAGCGCCGTTGCATAACCCGGCAAATTTAACTGGAATTCGTGCATTTCAAAAAATACTGCCTGATGTTCCAATGGTGGCAGTATTTGATACGGCATTTCACCAATCGATGCCTGAGAAATCTTATTTATATAGCTTACCGTATGAGTATTATGAAAAGTACGGTATTCGTAAATATGGTTTTCACGGAACTTCCCATAAATATGTCTCACAGCGAGCTGCGGAAATGTTAGGTATGCCAGTTGAACAATTACGATTGATCTCATGCCATCTAGGTAATGGTGCTAGTATTGCTGCTATTGATAAAGGCAGATCAATTGATACGTCAATGGGTTTTACACCGTTAGCTGGCGTAACGATGGGTACGAGGTCCGGTAATATTGATCCTGCTTTAATCCCATATATTATGGAAAAAACAGGAAAGTCTGCATTTGATGTAATTAATATTCTAAATAACAAAAGTGGAATGCTGGCGTTGTCAGGGTTTTCCAGTGATTTAAGAGATATTGAACAACAGGCAAACGAAAATGATCGTGCAGAACTTGCATTGGAAGTATTTGCAGCCCGTATACACAAGTATTTAGGCTCTTATGCGGCTAGAATGTCAGGAGTAGATGCTATTATTTTCACAGCTGGGGTTGGCGAGAATAGTGATACGGTCCGTGAAAAAGTGTTAACAGGATTAGAGTTTATGGGAGTATATTGGGATCCTGCATTAAATAAGATTCGTGGTAAGGAAGCATTTATAAACTATCCTCATTCTCCAGTGAAAGTTATTGTGATTCCTACTAACGAAGAAGTAATGATAGCCAGGGATACTGTTCGACTTTCAAAAGTATAGGAGGGAATTTGGATGGCAGTTCATGAGCACAAACAAAATAAGCATTTTGTTAGTTGTATGGTTCTAACGATAAGTGATACTAGAAATACGATGACTGACAAAAGTGGTGATTTGATGGTAACTTTATTGGAAAGGTCTGGACATCAAATTGTAGAGAAAGAAATAATTCCAGATGAAAGTGCAATTATAAAGGAAATCACTAGTTCAGGTATTGAGGATCCTAAAGTTGATATTATATTAATAAACGGAGGAACTGGTATTGCTTCTCGTGATGTGACAATTGAATCCATTCAACCATTGTTTGAAAAAGAATTAACCGGTTTTGGTGAGCTATTTCGAATGTTAAGCTTTCAGGAAGATATTGGTTCTGCGGCTATATTGTCTAGAGCTATTGCAGGTGTGAGGAAGAATACAGTCATCTTTGCTACACCGGGGTCAACTGGTGCAGTAAAGCTTGCCATGGAGAGACTGATTCTCCCTGAATTGTCACATATTGTCCATGAGATTAAAAAGGATATAAATGGTTAGAGATAATAACGCCTACAAAAGAGTCTGGCGTTATTTAGCGAATAACTAGTACGTCACAGCTGGCATACCTCGTGATGCTTTCCGAAACACTGCCAATTAAGAACCGTTCAACAGCACTCATACCAGTAGCACCACAAATTATTAAATCTGAATTAAAACTGACAGCGATGTCTTTAGCGATTTTTACCTTTGGTGATCCATATTCTACACATCTGACTAAATTGGTTACGCCTGCCGTTTTTGCATTTTCTACATAAGTATCCAGCAGTTCTCTTGCATATTCTTCTGCACGTTCAGCTAACGTTCTGTCATAAGCTTCAGCTGTAGCGAAGGTTCTTGAATCAACTACATGAGCCAGAATGATCCGTGCATCATTTCGTTTTGCAATATCCAAGGATTTTCGAAATGCCTTTTCAGAAGCCTCAGAACCATCAACAGCAACTACAATATTTTTGTATTCGAAATCCATATTACTCACTCCCCTTGTTATTATGTATATACCCTCTCTACTAACAACTATAACCCTTTTTAATACAGTTGGAAATAAAAATCTCCAGTAATGTGTCACGAACGTGCACATACTAAAAATGGAGGTGATTTTATTGTCAAGAAAAGAAAAATTCTTTGAAGATAAAAAAGGTGTCTCAACAGTGAAAAATCAATTAATCGAAAGTTATCAAAGCGGGGTTATTGAAGATAAAGAAAAACTCTCCAACAACCGAGGGATTCACAAGTACAATAATCAAAAAAATTAGTGCAGTTTTCAATCCATCTCAAAAAAAGGGATGGATTGATTTAGTTCTTTCCATTAGTATATTATGGTATAATTCCAATCATGATAAGTAGTTCAAGGAGGAACAGATGATGGGACATGCACTAATCACAGCAGGTACATCAGGATTAGGAAGAAAAGTGATCGAAGAATTTTTAAAAATGGGGCATTATGTTACGACAACATACCACAGCAATTATGAGAAAGCACAAGAAGTTAGACAGGAACTGGCACAATATAATCACTTATTACATATTGAGCAAGCTGATGTAACCAGTAAAAAAAATATTGAAAGTCTTGTGGAAAAAGCTGTAACACGGTATGGGGGTATAGATTACCTTATTAACAATGCTGGTCCTTTTATTTTTGAGCGAAAAAAGTTACTTGATTATACCGATGATGAATGGCATAAAATGATACAGGGAAATCTTGATGCCGTTTTTAATTTATTAAAACTGACCGTACCATATATGCGAAAACAGCGCTTTGGAAGAATAGTTAATTATGGCTTTCAGGGGGCTAACAGCGCATCAGGCTGGCCATATCGTGCTGCTTTTTCGGCAGCTAAAAGCGGGTTGGTTAGTTTGACTAAAACAGTTGCATTTGAGGAAGCGGAATATCAAATCACATCCAACATGGTCTGCCCAGGCAATATAGTTGGTGATATGAAAGAAGCGAGTATTGCACAAAGCAGACAGGTGCATGATGACGCAACCCCTGTCGGCAGGTCGGGAACAGGGGAAGATATTGCACGTACAATCATGTATTTATGTGATGCAGATTCGGACATGATTACTGGATCAATTTTTGATGTTACTGGAGGACTGGATGTAATTCATCGATACCGTTGATTGGATTATGGTGCTTTTTTGAGTAGTATTTGTTACAATGAACGTGTTTGTAATTACTATATTTATACATTTTAGGCAATTAAATAAAGGAGGGTATTTTCATTGAAAATTGGTGTACCTAGAGAACTGAAAAACAGTGAAAACCGTGTAGCAATGACACCCGCTGGGGTGCTTACGCTGGAGAAAGCTGGACATACGGTTTATGTAGAAACAGAGGCAGGATTAGGTTCTGGTTTTACCGATGAACAATATGCTGAAGCTGGAGCGGTTATTGTTCCCACGGCAAAAGAAGCTTGGGCACAAGAAATGGTCATGAAGGTGAAAGAGCCTCTGCCAGAAGAATACGACTATTTTTATGAAGGTCTGATTTTATTTACTTATTTACATTTAGCAGCAGAACCTGAATTAACAAAAGCATTAATTGATAATAAAGTTGTTGGAATTGCGTACGAAACAGTCCAACTGGAAAATAATTCATTACCTCTATTAACACCGATGAGTGAAGTTGCTGGCAGAATGGCTTCGCAAATCGGCGCACAATTCCTGGAGAAATCAAAAGGTGGAAAAGGTGTACTGCTTGCCGGGATCCCAGGTGTGAAACGTGGAAAAGTAGCGGTGATTGGCGGTGGAGTAGTTGGTACTAACGCTGCCAAAATTGCGATGGGCTTAGGAGCTGATGTTACCATTATTGATTTAAGCCCAGAACGATTACGTCAATTGGATGATATTTTTGGATCATCTATAAATACAATGATGTCTAATCCGTTAAATATCAGTGAAGCAATTGCGGAGTCTGATCTTGTTATTGGTGCTGTTCTAATTCCAGGTGCCAAGGCACCAAAACTAGTTACAGATGAAATGGTACAAGCAATGTCTGAAGGATCAGTCATTGTTGACGTTGCCATTGATCAAGGCGGCATATTTGAAACAAGCGACCGTATCACAACACATGATAACCCAACCTACACAAAGCACGGTGTACTGCACTATTCTGTTGCAAACATGCCCGGAGCAGTACCACGTACGTCAACAATTGGATTAACAAACGTTACTGTTCCATATGCACTTCAATTAGCAAAAAAAGGTTATCAAAAAGCTTGTTTAGATAACGAAGCATTATTAAAGGGAATTAATACGTTAGAGGGGTATGTGACATATCAAGCCGTAGCTGAATCTCATGACCTGCACTATGATGACGTTTATACGTTACTGAATAAATAAAAATTTAAACGAGTGGCTGGGACAAAAGGGGCTTAGTCAAGGTAAGTAAAATCCGAACTATGATTCAAAATTCTTGGAATAGAATTCGAATTAGTTCGGATTTATTTTGCATTTCTTGGTGGTAAGCCAAGTATGCTAGCCGATAATCTGAAATTCTTTAGGATATTTCGTTAGTGTCTCGGGTCCATTTCGGGTCATGAATATCATGTCCTCAATTCTCACTCCGCCAGTATTTGGTACATAGATCCCTGGCTCAATTGTATAGGACATCCCCTCTTGCAGTGGGAGCTTGTTGTTACTGTGCATGGAAGGATATTCATGTGTTTCTATTCCCAAGCCATGTCCGATTCTGTGTGTGAAATATTTGCCGTATCCAGCTTGTTCAATATGGTTTCGTGCTGCTAAATCAATTTCCCCAACAGGTGTCCCAATATTGGAAGCTTCGATTGATTTTTTTTCAGCTTCTAACACCGTGTTATAGATTTTTTCTTGTTCTGGTGTAATGGATTTATATGCAACTGTTCTGGTTGTATCAGAACAATACCCTTCAAAAATCACACCGAGATCAAATAAAATCATATCCCCCTTTTCAATTTTCTTCATGGAGGGAGTTCCGTGTGGAGAAGCTGTTTTAGTGCCCGATAAGGTCATCGTTGAAAATGACATATGCTGGATACCCTGTTTCTTTAACTCATACTCTATGTTTGCAATAACTTCGAGTTCACCCACTCCTTCACTTATTGCCTTCACTCCAGTTTCAACTCCGAAGTCAGCGAGGGAAGCAGCTTGTTTTAGTAGTGTGTATTCTTTTTTGCTCTTAATAGCCCTTAAGTTTGCCAATATCTCCTGTGCATCTGAAACAACTGCTTCAGGGAGTACTTCCCTTATTTGATGGTACCAATCCAGAGTTAGCTGGTTATGTTCAAGGCTAATTGTTTGAGGAATACTATTGTTCCGTTTAAGAAAATCTTGAAATAGCCCCCATGGATTTTCATGGTCCTGATATCCAATTATTTCATAACTCCAGCCTGCACTTTTTGCATCTTCTACTTCCATTGAGGGCACTATTAATAATGGATCATGATATTGACTGACATAAACAGCTATAACACGTTCATGTGGTTCTGTATAATAGTTGCTTAAGTAGTAAAAGTTTGCCTTGGATGTGACAAGCATACTATCAAGGTTATGCTTTTGTAGTTCGTCCAGTAATGTATCTAATCTGTTCGTCATAATTGCACCTCTTTTTCATTGATACTTCTATTATAACAAAAGTAAATATTGTTAAAACGTGTTACAATATAAATTAAAGTTTATTTGATGAAACTATTTTTAAATTGAACCGTATAACATAAAGAATAACCAGTTTGATTGGTATGTGAGGTGAGGCTATGGGTTTATTTTCAAAGCTTTTTTCAAAAAAAGAACAGCAGCGTCCTGCCCCAAAGGAACGAACAACACTGTCCATTGCAGTGGGTGATATTGTGACATATGACCTCAGAGACTATGAAGTAGTAGGTAAGATTACGTATCGGGATGGAAGTTATGAATGGTATGGCTATCAGTTACTGGAAGGTAGGGATACTATCTGGTTATCGGCGGAAATGGACGATGAACTGGAACTTGGTATCTATAAAAAAATACAATTTCCAATCTCTACTCCTTATCCAAAGGAATTAACTTACGATAATCAAACATACTATCTTGAGGAAAAAGGAACTGCAACAGTACAAGGTGAAGGAAGAAGCTCTAATCTTAAAGGTGCTCAGACAAACTACGCAGATTACAGTTCAGATGAAGGAGAGCATTTTTTAAGCTTCGAATCATGGGGAACAGAAATAGAAGCGAGTTATGGTTACCCAATTGAGTCATATGAATTAAAAATATTAGCTGGAACAAAATAGAGGAGGATAAATATGTTTAAATTTTTCAAACGTGTGTCAACTGTAGTAGGTTCGGAAATGAATGCAATGCTTGATAAGGCTGAAGATCCGGTGAAAATGCTGGATCAGTTTATGCGGGATATGGCTGAAGATATTCGTGAAGTTGAAACATCTGTCTCCAAACAAATTGCTAACGAAAAAATGCTGAAACGAAAAGCAGATGATGCTCTGGCAATGGTCGATAAACGCCAAAAGCAAGCGGAGCAGGCTATTGAAGCAGGTAATGAAGACCTCGCTCGTCGTGCACTTCAGGATAAAGGTGACCATGAAGGCCAAGCAACAATGCTTAATGAATCATGGGAACGTGCGAAAAATGATTCAGATGTATTACGAGATAAGTTAGATGAAATGAAAAAAGAATATCAGGAAATGAAATTGAAGAAAGATTCGTTAAAAGCACGTGCGGAATCAGCTAAAACGAGAACCAAGATGAACAGAACAATGTCTTCAATTGGTAATGATGAATCTAAACAAGGGTTTGAAAGAATGGAAGAGAAGGTCATGCAGTTTGAAGCAGAGGCTGACACAAGTGAGGACCTATCTCAGGAAAGCCGTACATTGGATGATGAATTTGAAGACTTAGAAGATAAGAATAACGTTGATGACGAACTTGCAGCGCTTAAAAAGAAAATGAATAAAGAATAACAAAGAGTGAGAAAATGGGACAGACTCTTTATTGGAGTTAAAACTTGGAGGTAAGCCAAGTTTTAACAATTAGAGTTGTCCCTAAAATTTGTGAGCAGTTAAGAAAGTATAAGTACTTCCTTACTGCATAAGTGCAGCTAAGGCTTTCGCCAATAAGCCTTGGCGAAAAGCCAAGTTTGCTAAGAAAGGGGTGAATACTTGGTGAGAAAGTGGCTCATATTTACAGGCCTAATATTAATCATGCTTATTATGACATCGTGTGCACCGTTAGGGCCTTTTTCAGATAGAGGAATGCAGGAAGAAGTTATTATCACGAAAGACGATGTTCCGCAAGAGCCTGATAAAGAATCTATCGTAAATGATTTGAACTCGAATAATAATAATGAAATAGATGATATGATTGAAGCAAATTTTCCGTTAATGGATGTTGTATCGAATGAATCAAATAAAGCAGAGATTTATGCAACTAACCGATTTGATTTGTCAGAGTTATCATCTGTTTTAACCTCAGCCAAGAAACCTGAAAACGAGAGTGAAGTTAAAGATGATCAGCAAATACTGATATATGATGATTCTTTCTTAACATTAAAGGAAAGTGAAGATGATAAAGATGTACTGCTTATTGAAGTTGCAAGCGATGAATTCGTCAGGCAAAATTATTCACCAAGTTTTTTAAGTACATTTTTTGCAATGAGTATTTTAAACAACACCTTTGGTTCAAGTAATTGGGGTTGTAGATCAGACAATTGTTATGGGGGTTATACCGGTAAAGGTTACTACCCAAATGGTGCACCAAAGCGTGGAGGTTCGATATTTCGTGGTGGTGGACCAGGTGCAGGAAAATAAAAGGAGTGTGTTAGAATGGGACCATTTATAGCAACGTTTGTTTATTTTGCAATCTCTATTGTAATTATATTGATTGGCTTAGTGCTTTTTGCAAACATAACAAGAAAATATAAGGATATGGATCAGGTTAAAGAAGGCAATCAGGCTGTAGCATTATCCATTGCCGGAAAAATCATGGGCATCGGCGTCATACTTGCATTTGCGATTTATAATAGTGATGTTATTTATGAAACAGTAATTTGGGGTGCGTATGGTGTAGTACTGCAAATGGTTGCTTATGTTTTATTTGAACTATTCACCCATAAATTTTCAGTTGAAGAACAGCTGTTAAAAGATAACCGGGCAGTCGGTATAATCTCCATGGCTGTTTCAATCGGGCTAGGATTTGTAATTGGTGCATCCATTACATAGAATTCACTAAAGCGACCAGCATGAAGCTTGGTCGCTTTATATTTTTTTGTTTAGGAAATTATAAAATTTAAGTGCTGTGGATAACTGGACATCAGAATCAGCGACGTCCAGCTCCGACGTACAGGACGTACTAGTGCCGGTGATGCCACAGGACGTGGCGTTCTCACCGGCCAGCGCCTAGCGCCTAGTGGACTTCCCTCCCCGTGTCTACGATAAGAAATAAAGGATGTTCGACTAAAACCACCACATCCTGTGGCAACGTCGAACTACCCCACGTCCTGTGGGGCAGCTTACGTTCTTCGTGTATCCTTTATCTCACACGGGAAAAGGAAGATCGACTAACACCGCCGCTTTGCGCGGCAACGTCGACCCACCCGCAGCGCTGAGCGCAGTCCATACGGCGCTGAACAGGCGCTTGCACTTTTGTACTGGAGTGGTAATATGAATGAAAAATCCATTCGGCAAAGCAATTTTATATACTGGGCGTCTGGAATTGTATCTATTTGTGGCATAATCTTTGAGGTGTTGTTTGGTGCGTTAGGGTCATACATATTAGGTGATGGCGTTAAACAATATACACTGACAATTTCCCTGTTCTTAACCGGTATGGGGATAGGTGCCAGTATAAGTGAAAGAGTTACGAAAAACTTAATCATATCATTTGTCTATATTGAGTTTGGTGTAGCAATTCTCGGAGGGTTCTCCAGTTTTACAATGTTTGGGATAACAGCTTTTGCTCCTGCGGGCACGGATGCTTTTTACTTGTATGTAATTACATTGTTAGTGGGTGCATTAACTGGGGTTGAATTACCAATACTTATACGGAAGGCAAATGAGATTGGTGTTACGCTAAATAGAAGTACAGCAAGGGTATTATTTTCAGACTATGCCGGTGGTCTTGTTGGTGGACTGTTATTTGTATTTTTGCTCCGCCCTCAATTTGGTATGGTTAAATCAGCATTTTTAGTCGGTTGTATTAATTTGGCAGTCGCATTAATTGTTTTATGGTTATTCCGTAAAGAAATACGGCGGTTTGCTGTACATGCTGTTATTGGAGTAAGCATTGGTATATTGCTTGTCATCGGGTTGTTTTTTGGAGAAGCAATGGCGTTTAGTTTTGAACAAAAATTATACAAAGATCCAATAATATATATGCAAGAAAGCAGCTATCAAAAAATAATATTAACACAGGATCAGGGTGATACACGTTTATATTTGGATGGATCACTGCAATTTAGCTCAACTGATGAATACCGTTATCATGAAGTTCTCGTTCATCCTACAATGGAATATGCAAAAAATCCTGAAAATGTATTAATTCTAGGTGGAGGAGATGGAATAGCTGCAAAAGAAGTGCTTAAATATGAAAGTGTTAAGAATGTTTCACTCGTCGATCTTGATCCAGCAGTTACAGCACTAGCTAACTCCAACCGGCAGATCCTTCAATTAAATGAGGGCTCATTACGTAGTGAAAAGGTAGACATTATTCATAAGGATGCTTTTCAATTTCTAGAGAATAGCGAGAAATGGTATGACGCTATTATAGTCGACCTGCCGGATCCCAATAATGAAAGTTTGAATAAGCTTTACACAAAAGAATTCTATTCACTGATTCGTAATCATTTGCTTCCAGGCGGCGCTGCTATGATTCAGGGAACTAGTCCTGTCTTTGCAACAAAGGTCTATTGGACTATTTCAGAAACAATAAAATCGACCGGGATGTATATAGAAAATCTTCACGCAGATATCCCAAGTTTTGGGAATTGGGGATTTGTGATGGCAAGCAGAGAACCAATTAAGCTTGATACGATTACCATTAATAAATCTACAAGGTTTCTGACAACTGATATGCTGACAAGCTTGGCTGAATTTGGGAAAGACGAAGACAGTCAGATTGTTGACGAAGATGGGGAAATATTTGATTTGGAAATTAATACGTTAATTGATCCAAATTTAATTCAATTATATGAGAATGCATGGAAAAATTATTAATCGGGTAAAGGAATATGAAAAGCTCTATCGAATGTATAGGGTGTAGACTAATTGTAAAAGGAGCGATAATTGTGAAAGTATCCTATCATGGACATTCAGTTGTCCGAGTTGAAACAGAGGACGATACTATTTTAATTGATCCATTTATTTCGGGGAATGAAGCATGTGACTTGGATCCGTCCACCATTGAAACAGACATTATTCTGTTAACGCATGGTCACAATGATCATGTTGGTGATACATTTGAAATTGCTAAGCGAAATGATGCATTAGTTGTCGCACCGAATGAACTGGCCGGATATCTCGGTTCTAAAGGATTGAACACACACCCAATGCATATTGGTGGTGCCCATGAGTTTGACTTTGGAAAAGTGAAGTTTACGCAAGCCTTTCACGGATCATCCTATACAGAAGAGGATGGAACCATTATTTATACAGGGATGCCGGGTGGTATTCTCCTTACCATTAACGGAAAAACAATCTACCATGTAGGCGATACGGGGCTATTTAGTGACCTGAAGCTGATTGGTGACATGAATGATATTGAGATTGCATTCGTTCCAATTGGTGATAATTTTACAATGGGACCTGAAGATGCCTTAATTGCAGCTGATTGGATTAATGCAAAGACGGTTGTACCGGTTCATTATAATACATTCCCGGTAATAGAACAGAATCCTGATTCATTTGCTGCTAAAGTGAAGACAGGTAAGGGATTAGCGATGAAGATAGGGGATTCAGTAAATCTGTAAATCAACATGAAACGTGGGCTGTGGATAGCTCACGTTTTTTCGTTTTCAAGAGTGATCAATTTCATCATTCATAAATAAAGTAGTAATTCTGAACTATCTGTGATTATGCTAACCCTTTGATTTTCACTGCAGGCGGATGCTTCTCAGAGGTCTGGATTGAGCCTCCTTGTCCCGGCAAGGGTATGCCGACGTTGTTCGCAAAGGACGGTTTTAGTCGGCCTTCATTTAGTCGCGTCTCAAGGCTCATGCTCATTCCGCTTCGCTTCAAAATAAATGATATTTATGAAATTGACTCGAGTAAGTTAATATCTTAAATATTTTTAGATTATGACACTATTAATCTAAGTCTGATTGCAACTAAAATCTATATCATAGTCACTTTCTGATTTACCATCTGGAAAGTGTATTTCTCCTTTAACACAAAGGTTTCCCGCTTTATTATTTCCGCCTTTTCCAACTATAGAAACGTTATCACTAATGTAAAGATTCTTTTCTACTACTACACTAACTTTATTTTTTATTTCAATATTTCCAGCTATCCATGCACTGCCGTAAATAGTACAGTCTTGTTTAAACATTACTTTCTCATTATTATCAGGATTTCTAAATCGAGTGTTTTGGTTATAGTCACAGTTAGCAGTCTTTCCATCCTCAGTAAACTCGTATCTTTCATCTTCGTCAGTTTTCACATTTATTATATATTCGGAATTATTTCTCCAAGTTGTTTTAATTGTCAAAGACTGATCAGAATCATTAACCGTTGTTATTTGTATCGGTAGAACTTCTTGCTTCGTCATTCCTATTATGCAATTATTATTTACTTGTTTCGTTTCTTGTTTATCATCTAAAAAAGTAATTACTTGTTCTACATCTAATCCATCAATTCTCTGATAGCAAATATTAAATTTTTCTGCATTTTCAACTTCATCACTTTTTTCAGTATATTCGCTCCGTAATTCACTAACTAAAACATTAGTTTCCTGGTTTAAAGAGATTTGTCCACTTGTATTATCCTCACTATTAATCATTTGAATAATTACAGTAGAAGATAATAGTATGACCACAGCAAATAAACTAAGTGCTGCTAGCAACTCTACTAAAGTTATGCCTTTTTCAGTTGAAAATTGTCGAAGTTTCATGTCTACACTTCCAATAAATGCTATAATAGGATAAAAGTCACGAGTAAGGTGTGAATTCTATTGTATACTAGATTTAAAAAAATAAATAGTAGCGGATTTACCCTTGTTGAAATTATAGCATCAATTGCGATTTTGGGAATGGTTATTGCGGTGTTATTACCTATTTTTCCACAAATAATGAGTTGGTCACAAAAAACAGATGATGAATTAGTGGCAAGTAATCTTTTAAGTGAAGTAGCGAACGAAGCAAAAGACATAAATGTTGTCGACTTATTTGGAAAAAATGTCACCAAGTGTGAGAATGGTTCAACTGAAGACGTAATTCTTAGAGAATATCAGTTAAACAGTGATAAATACAATGCCAAACTTAATGTTTGTAAAGAAAAAGATGTGAATTTATATCGTACTCATATTAAAATATATGCTACTGATGATAGATTAGCTAGTGAATCGTACACTTATATTCAAGGTGATCCAAAGTGATTAATTATAAAAGTGAAAATGGTGCGGCACTTGTACTTACATTGATGATCATTACATTATTTTTTATTTTCATTCTGACCCAATTTTACCAGATTACAAATACAACAAAACAAGTTACGACTATGGAAAAACAAATAGACGCCCGACTCGTCGCCGAAATGGGTGTTGATTACTATAGAGATGCTGTTCAAAACTATGTAGAAGATGCAGGACTGACAGAACCAGGTGACGTAAACATAGCTGAAATTACGCTACCGCAAAACCCAGTTAAATGGGATTCAGGGAAACGTAAATTTTTGATTAAAGATTCTTATATAAAAGAGAGGACAGAAGACCAGTTAACCGTTAAATTTATAAGTGTTGGTACAGCACTTAGTAAACAAAAGAAGATTGAGGATACCATTATCATTACATTCGAAAGTGAGTGATGACTTTGATAGCACGTAAGCGCCTTGGGGACCTTTTACTAGAGGCAGGTCTTGTAACTGAGAATCATATAAACCAAGCACTGGAACATAAAAAGGAAGATCAAAAACTTGGTGATGCTTTACTTGAACGTGGGGTAATTACTGAACGCCAATTGATCGAAGTCCTGGAATTTCAATTAGGAATTCCGCATGTTTCGTTATACCAATACCCAATCGATCAGTATGTACTAGGTTATGTATCAAAGGAAATGGCGCAGCAAAATTATATTATGCCTCTAAAAGTCGAGGATAATGCTTTGACAATAGCAATGAAGGATCCAATGGATTATTACATTATTGATGATTTAGAAATGGCGACAGGATTTAGCATATCACCAGTAATTGCAGCAAAAGACGATATTCTATTTGCCATTAATAAATACTATTATAAGAATGACTCTAAGCTAGCAGTAGAGACTAATGCTGAAAATGATGATGAGGCGCCAGTAATTAAGCTTCTTGACCAATTATTACATACAGGAATTCAGCTTAAAGCAAGTGACATCCATATAGACCCGCAAGAGAAGAATGTAAACATACGTTATCGAATAGATGGCAGACTGCAAACCGAAAAAATATTACCGCAGCAAATGCAAAATGCTTTAATTGCTAGAATTAAAATATTGGCAAACTTAAATATAACGGAAACAAGACTGCCACAGGATGGAAGAATTAAAACGAATGTAGGAGAAACACCGGTAGATTTACGGATATCCTGCCTTCCTACAGTTCATGGTGAAAAGATTGTAATTCGAATTCTGGACCTTAATAACGCGTTGATGCAGTTAAGTGAGCTGAATTTTTCAGAAGATAATTATAAGAAATATAAGCAGTTAATTACACAGCCATCAGGACTTGTCTTACTAACAGGACCAACAGGATCAGGAAAAACCTCAACATTATATGCGTCAATTAATCAGCTGAATCAGGAGAATGTGAACATTATTACGGTTGAAGATCCTGTTGAGTTCCAGCTGGAGGGCATCAATCAAGTTCAAGTTAAAAGTTCTATTGGGCTCACTTTTGCAAACGGGTTACGCTCAATATTAAGACAGGATCCGAATATTATTATGGTTGGTGAAATTCGCGATCAGGAAACAGCGGAGATTGCTATTAGGGCCTCCTTAACAGGCCACCTAGTATTCAGTACAGTCCATACCAATAGTGCAATTGATACGGTACCGCGATTAATTGATATGGGGATTGAGCCGTATTTAGTTGTTTCATCCTTATCGGGTATAGTTGCACAGCGGTTAGTTCGTAAAATTTGCCGGGATTGTATCACGGAACGAGGGCTAACTGAAATGGAGAAAGAAATTTTTGATCAAAATGGTATTGTAGCTGACTCTGTTTATTACGGAAAAGGGTGCAGCAGCTGTCACCAGCAAGGCTATCGCAGCAGAATAGCGGTACAGGAAGTGCTGGTAGTTGATGAAAAAATTAAAAGTATGCTGCTGAATAATGAATCTATAGCAGAAATTCGTTCCTATGCAAAACAGCAAGGCATGAGTTTTCTGATTCAGGACGGATTAGAAAAAATTAAACAAGGATTGACTTCCATGGAAGAAATTATGCAAGTTTCAATTAATATTTAGGGTGGTATTCAAATGAGTGAACAATTTGAAAAATGGTTAACAAATGCTTTCCACATGCAAGCATCTGATGTGCATTTAACAATTGGAAAAGCCCCTATATTTCGCATTAATGGTAATTTGATTGAGCAGGATCAACCAGCTCTCAGGCCTTCTGATACGCAAGAAATTGTTAAGGCGATTATTCCGAATGATCTTTTGCAACGACTGGAAGAGAAACGTGAGCTTGATTTCTCTTATGGAATTAGTGGGGTTTCAAGGTTTCGGATAAATGCATTTTATCAACGCAGTCAGCTGTCATTGGCAATTCGAATTGTTCCAACCAGCATTCCATCAATTGAGGAATTGCATCTCCCAACGATTACCAAGGATATTATGCATAAGTCACAAGGACTAGTGCTTGTAACAGGGCCAACTGGAAGTGGAAAGAGTACGACGCTTGCTTCCATGATTCATCATATGAACCAAACAATGCATAAACATATTATTACTTTAGAGGATCCAATTGAATATATGCATAGACACAACAAGTCAGTTATTGATCAACGTGAGATTGGTTTTGACACAAATAGCTTTGTTAATGGACTTAGAGCAAGCCTGCGACAAGACCCTGATGTCATTTTAGTTGGTGAAATGCGTGACTTGGAAACTATCTCAACGGCAATTACCGCCGCGGAAACGGGACATTTAGTTTTAGGTACCCTACATACAACAGATGCAGTATCAACAATCGAACGAATTATTGATGTATTTCCATCTGAACAGCAAATGCAAATCCGCATCCAATTATCATCCATCTTAAAAGCTGTTATCTCCCAGCGATTATTAGTTACAAAGGACAATATGGGGCGGCGTGCAGCAACTGAAGTACTAATTAATACACCTGCTGTTAAAAACTTAATCCGCAATGAAAAACTGCATCAAGTTCAGAATGTGTTGCAAACATCGAAAGAACAGGGCATGCACACGCTTGAAATGGATCTCAAACGGTTACTGAAAGAAGACCAAATTCCTTATGAAACGGCTGCTCCTTTTATGCAGGAAAGGGGTTTTTAATGGATGAACTATCAATATAGTGGAAAACTTGCATCTGGTCACAAAACAAAAGGAAAGATAGAGGCTGATTCAAAAAAAGATGCGCTAATACGGTTAGAGAAGGATAGTATAATCGTAATCAAAATAGATGAAACGAAATCGTGGAATAAGGAATTATCTATTAATAGAAGCATTAAGAATAAGGATTTCGTTATTTTTCTAAGGCAATATGCAACATTAATTCATGCTGGTATATCGATTTCAGAAGCTACGAAGACGATGGCGAGGCAAACGGATAATAATGCATTAAGGCAAGCACTGACAGCCATTGATAAACAACTTGATCAGGGTCAGGCCCTTTCAAAAGCAGTCGAAAGTCACCCGAAAGTCTTTCCTTCACTACTCGTCAACATGATCCGGGCGGGGGAGGCAAGTGGCAAACTTGACGACATATTAAACCAGATGGCTGATTATTATGAGAAAGAATATCGTAATAAACAAAAAGTGGTTTCTGCATTACTTTATCCTGGTGTTGTAGGAGTTATCACACTATTATTAAGTATGTTCTTGCTCGTATTCATTGTTCCGCAATTTGTTGGAATGTTTAATTCCTTCGGTGAAGAGATTCCGGCTTACACTCAGTTTATTTTAAGTTTGAGTGATTGGGTTAGTGCTTTTTGGTGGGTACTTATTGCTGTAGCATTGTTAGGTATTGCAATTTATAAGTCTCTGTTGAAGAATGATAAGTTTTCTTACCGTGCCGATAAGCTAAAAATAAAGTTTCCTTTTATAGGTGTGCTTGCACATAAAGGTGTCTTGGTTCGTATGACACAAACGTTGAGTACTCTAGTAAATAGTTCCGTACCAATCTTACAATCAGTCGAAATTACCGAAAAAGTCGTTGGAAATCGTGTGATTCAAGATGTATTAAAGCAATCCAGGAAGTCGATGGAAGTTGGCGAATCGATCGCTAATCCAATGAAAGAACACTGGGCATTTCCGGCACTAGTTGTTCAGATGATTCAAATTGGTGAAAAGACGGGTACCTTAGATCATATGCTTTCAAAAGCTGCAGCATTTTACGAAGAAGAGGTAGAACAATTGTCGAATCGGATCAAAACACTAATCGAGCCACTTATGATTATTGTGCTGACAATAATCGTAGGCAGCATCATTACCGCAGTTGTTATTCCAATGTTTTCTTTGTTTGAAAATATTTAGCAAACAAGGTAGATATTTGTCTGAAAATATATTATAGTGAATATAGGAATATAGTAGGATGCGATGATAAATTACCTGTAGTTTGGGCACTTTGGTAGTTTGGAGTAAGTAGTGCAACCGGCCAGCTAAGTTTAATAGACTTTTTATCTTATATATTAAGAGAGGCGGGGATTTTTATGCTAGAACGCATGAAAAAGATGATAAAAAAAGAAAAAGGGTTTACCCTTGTTGAACTGTTGGCGGTTATTGCGATATTGGCGATTATTGTTGCTATAGCAGTACCGACGGTTGGGAATGTTATAGGTGAATCTGAGAAAAAGGCACATGATGCAAATATAGAATTGATTGAAAATGCAGCAAGGTTAGCGGATGTTAGTGGTGATTATGATACGGATGGAAGTATATCGGTATCACAACTAGAGGACAAAGGGTATCTAGATGAAGTTCCTACAGTTCCAGGAACAGAAACCGAATATTCTGGTAAAGTTACTAAAGATGGAAATGGGAATTTTGAATACGATGGAGATGAAAGTGTTGACTAAAAACAACATAATTTAAAATGATTTTAAATATAACCTACGCCTTGCACCAATACTTGCAGGGCGTATTCTTCAATATATATTCTTCTAGCTTTACAATAAGGAGCCACACGAATGGACATTTTACTAATACTATTTTTTTTCCTCTTAGGCCTAATCTTCGGCTCATTTTTCAATGTAGTTGGATTACGCCTGCCAGAAAATATCCCCTTCGCAAACGACCGGTCAATTTGCCCCCACTGTAACCATCAATTGTCATGGTATGAGAATATACCGATTATTTCATTTGCCATCCAAGGGGCTAAATGTAGACATTGCCGAAAAAAGATTTCGTTTATATACCCTATAATTGAATTGTCTACTGGTATTTTATTTGCATTGAGCTACTCATTAATAGGATTAAACCTAGAAATTATTACGGCGTTACTTCTAGTTTCGATGCTTATGATTATATTGGTATCCGACATCACATTTATGTTAATTCCAAACAGAGTGCTTCTTTTCTTTCTGCCACTATTCATCATCATTCGTATCGCACAGCCTTTGGATCCGTGGTGGTCATCCATTCTTGGTGGTATAATTGGAATCACACTCCTTGCATTAATAATAATTGTCAGTCGTGGTGGAATGGGCGCGGGAGATATGAAATTGTTCGGCATCTTAGGCATTATTTTGGGAATTGATAAGGTGCTATTGGCATTTTTTCTTTCGTGTATGATTGGTGCAATAATAGGAATGATGCTGCTCTTCTTTAAGGTAATTGACCGTAGGCAGCCCGTTCCATTTGGTCCATATATAGTTGCTGCAACCCTAATTACATATTTTTACGGTGAAAGATTAGTAAACTGGTATTTCAATTTATTTTTGTAAGCAGGTGATAGTTTGGGAATTTTCAATAATGGTAGAGTGAACATTGTAATTACAAATAGAGTTTTACGGTATTCGTATCATAAAAGTTCTTCTATAAAAAGCTTAGTCAAACATGGTGAAGTGGAACTGCCTGAAGGGACAATTAAAGACGGAATAATTACCAGTAAACAATCTCTGCAAAAAGTTGTTAATCGGTTAGTTAAGAAAAATAAATGGAAAAGAAAGAAACTTTATTTTTGTATGCAGGATGATACAGTTGTCATTCGTCAGCTTCAAATTCCGGCAACACTGACAAAAGTTGAGGCGATTGGCTATGTAAAGACACAGATTGGCAACAGTTTATATCTGCCATTTGGTAATCCAACACTTGCAATTGAGTTTCTGGAGGAAGATGGTGAAAACAGAGACATTCTCTTATTCGCTTACCCGAAGGATAAAGTAGAATCATTTAAAGAAATCTTTGATGAGGCAGCTCTTAAATCAGTTGCAGCTGATCTTACTTCGTTATCGGTTTATCGGTTTTATTATTATTTATTCCAGGAATCGGACATTAATCATGTACTTCAAATTCACTGGAATCACGATGCACTCGTTTTGACTGCTTTTCAAAATCATAAAGCAATTTTCACCCGTTATATGAAACTACCAACTAACACGGATCAGTCTGAATTGGACGAGACTCTAGGAAAACAAATCATTGATGATTATATTATAGAAATTAATCGGTTTATCGATTTTTACCAGTACTCTTTAACGAAAGGGTCAGCAAGAATAAGTTTATTGCTTTTGGCTGGTGATTTTCCATTTCTTGATGATGTTAAAAAAGCTTTATCTGAAGCTGTTACAATAAAGTTATATAAGTTTCCTGAAGGGAAATTACAGGTGAAGTATGCTGATGTCCTTGGTCTGGCACTGAAACAGGATTCGTAAAGGGGAGTAATGATGAACACAGAAATTAATTTGCTTGAAAATCAATCTAAAAAACATATTGCTCCCCTTGTATTAGGCGTTGTGGGTATTATACTACTTGCTAGTGTAATTACTGTACTTTTGTATCAAAAATATTACTATGAGAGTCAAATAGAAGACCAAACAAATAAAGTATCACAATTAGAAACACGATTACTGGAAAAGCGGGATGAGTTTGCCGGGGAAAAACAGCTCCAGCAACTACAGCAAGATATATCAACGCTAAAAGGTGAGATGGTTCCCAATGTAGCCTTATATAATCAAATGCTTAACTTCCTGTCGTCGTCTGAACAGTTACTAAGTTATAATTTTACAAGTGAGAATCAGCTTATTATCGATACAAAATTTTCTACACTTAAAAATGTCTCAAATTTTGTAAAAGTAATATTAGGACAAGACTATGTCTCAGATACTGAACTAACCAGTGTGAGCAAAATGGATACCTCATATCAGGCAACATTAACTATTAGTTTGGATAGTGAAACTTTAGTGAAGGAGCTTGGTGAAAATGATTAAACAATGGACAAAGATTCATACATATTGGTTACTAGGAGTTTTATTAGCTACTTTTATTGTTTACGGGGTTTGTTATTTCACTGTAATTGCTCCATTGCAGTCTAAAGTGAGTACTCTTGATAAAAAGGTCTCTATGTATGAAAACCAATTTAAAAAAACAGAAAGCCAATCAAAAGAGAGTCCGAGTGAGGAGTTGTCAGCTCTTGCTCTACAAGTACCGAGGGAAAGTTCACCTGATGATGTATTACTAAACCTACAAACTATTGCGAGTGACACGAATGTAACAATTGATTATATTGAATCGGCTAATCAATCAGCAAATCAGGCAGCGGTTCAGCAGGAAGAAGAAGAAGCAACGGAATTAAACGAAAATTCATATTCACTAGATGCTACAGCATCAAAACTTAGTGATATAAATTCTTTCTTGGCTGAAATGACTGATAGCAAAAGGCTAATGATCATAGAATCAATTAATTTACAACAGGATGCGAAACAGGTTTATTTAACAGTATCATTTAAAACCTTTTACACAGGATAGTCTTTTATAAAGGCTATTCTTTTTAATTCTATGAATAGTAACTGTTCTTATCAATCTCAAATTATCATAAAGTATTTTGAGGAGGGAAATATATGCGCCAATATGCGATATTACGATTATTACTAGCTGGTTTTTTACTTTACTTTGCATGGCCAGTTATTCCAAGTGCGGCATCACAGTTGGAACTTGTTTTTTGGGGAGGATGGCTTTTGTTCTTAGTTCTGGTAGTCGGAGCTAATTTTGCAACACTTTTACACATCACCAAGCCTCCAGTTATGGAACAGGAAAGAGTAAGACGTCGACAAACGCTTAATCATTGAGGTTTCCGTGTATCAACTGTATACTAAACAGTATAGATATTGACTAGTACAGTTGAAAGTCGGTGAACGGAAATGGCAACTAAACATGAACAGATTCTGCAACATATATTATCATTAGAAATCGGCCATAAAATCTCTGTGAGACAAATAGCTAAAACGTTAAATGTTAGTGAAGGGACGGCATACCGAGCAATAAAGGATGCTGAGAACCAAGGCCTGGTTAGTACCATTGAACGTGTTGGCACAATTCGAATTGAGCGTAAGAAGAAGGAAAATATTGAAAAATTAACATTTGCTGAGGTAATCAATATTGTAGATGGACAAGTCCTGGGTGGTAGGAAAGGGTTACACAAGACATTAAGTAAATTTGTTATTGGTGCGATGCAGCTTGATGCAATGATGCGCTATACAGAAGCAGGGTCACTATTAATAGTTGGTAATCGTGTGAAAGCTCATGAATTGGCTTTAAGTGAAGGAGCTGCTGTATTAATAACTGGCGGGTTTGATACGAATGATGATATCAAACTCTTAGCTGATGAAAAAGAATTACCTATCATGTCTACCAGCTATGATACATTTACGGTTGCTGCGATGATCAATAGGGCTATTTATGATCAATTGATTAAAAAGGAAATTGTGTTTGTAGGTGATATTTATACACCGTCTGATAAATCGTATTATTTATATGCTAAAGATAACTTGAAGCGGTGGTATGAATTAAATGATCAGTCTACCCACACCAGATATCCAGTGGTGGATGAAAAAGAACGGGTAATTGGAATGATAACGTCAAAAGATATAATAGGAAGGGATCAAACGACATTAATTGAGAAAGTTATGACCAAAAACCCGATTGTTGTTCAGGATAAAACATCGCTTGCCTATGTTGCCCATATGATGGTATGGGAGGGAATAGAAGTTGTCCCCATTGTGGATCCATCTCAAAGACTTAAAGGTGTGGTGTCCCGTCAGGATGTATTAAAGGCCTTACAGCAAATTCAACGCCAGCCACAAGTTGGTGAAACAATCGATGATGTTGTTTCAAGGAATTTGCAAGCAATTGAGGGAGACGAAACAATTTTCCAGGCACATGTTACCCCGCAGATGACAAATCAACTTGGAACACTTTCAAACGGAGTATTTACTGCATTGATGACAGAAGCCAGCAGCCGAGTGTTGCGTCATATAAAAAAAGGCGACCTGGTAGTTGAAAATCTTACTGTTTACTTTATTAAACCAGTGCAAATAGATAGTAATTTAATAATTAAACCTGAATTGTTAGAAGCCGGGAGAATCTATGCTAAAATAGATATAGAAGTTTATAATGAAAAGAAAATGGTTGGCAAAGGACTGTTAATGGCACAATTAATTGACCGTTAAATCAAAAAGCTGACTAGTTTTTAGTCAGCTTCTCCATTATTAAGCATTTATTCGTTTCCATTCTTTGCTGTAATGTTTTGTCTCTCTAAAACCCAGATTAAGTTGCAGCCCGCCCAGAATTAAAAATACTATTCCGATAAACAATGAGATTTGTGTTTGATAGAATATGTATTGGTTAATGCCAAAGAAGAATAGAAAGCTTCCAAGACAAATACGTGATTTTGCGTTTAAATATGCTTGGGTTAACTTATCGCCAGTCTTTACTATTGCGACTTTATAGTATACATAAAATACAAGCGAGAGCACGATAATAATTGGAAAAATAATCATATAATCTACTCCTAAATTTAATGTCTTTATTTATTGTAGCTTGTTTTTAAGCGTTAAGGAAGTATAAACCTTCATATATTATGTGAATAGAAAATTTGGTTAATCGCGAAGCCTTTATATTTATTAGCCTTAGTTGAACTTACCAGTAATCTGTCAAGATAGGAGCCAAAAAAATGAGTTTAGAAAAAATAATTCAATCTATTAAAGAATATGAAACCATCATAATTCATCGTCACGTACGTCCAGACCCGGATGCATACGGGTCACAAGCAGGATTGAAGGAATTAATTTTACAGGCATTTCCAAAGAAGACAGTTTATATTGTTGGTGAAGAAGAGCCTTCATTAAATTTTTTGGTCAGAATGGATCGAATAAGTGATGATACATACAAAGATGCACTTGTAATTATCTGTGACACTGCAAATGCAGTCCGTATATGTGATCAGCGATATGAACTTGGTTCAATGTTAATTAAAATTGATCATCACCCAAATGTTGATGAGTACGGAGATATAATTTGGGTGGATACAACCGCAAGCTCCACTAGTGAAATGATTTATGACTTGTATTTGTATGGCAAAAATGAAGGGTTTAAGCTGAATGATCAAGTTGCCCGTCTTCTATATGCAGGAATTGTTGGTGATACGGGAAGATTTTTATTTCCTAGTACATCGAAAAAAACATTTCAGCATGCAGCTGAGTTAGTTACCTACAACTTTGATCGCTCAAGTTTATATGATGGTATGTACAGTATAAAAGACAACATTGCCAGACTGCGGGGATATATTCTGCAGCACTTTCAGTTAGCTTCTTCAGGTATGAGTACGATAAAGCTGACAAGACAAATCCTGGATGAATTTAAAGTTGACCCGTCAGATACCGGTCAATTGGTGGGGATTCTTGGCGATATTGAAGGGATTAAGGCGTGGGCATTCTTTATTGAAGAAACAGATCTTATACGTGTTCGATTACGTTCAAAGGGCCCAATAATTAACGAGATTGCCGGAAAATATAATGGCGGTGGCCACCCTATGGCAGCAGGGGCATCTGTGAGAAGTTGGGATGAAACGGAAAGTGTTATACAAGACTTGGAGAAAGCATGCTTAGCTTATACAAAATAAAAACAAAAGTGCTGAGATTAGCACTTTTGTTTTAACTGCTCTTGCTTTCTGGCATTGGTATAAACCAGCAACCTATATTTGTTTGATCATAATGTACGTGAAGATTATCTCGGTCAATAGAACGTTTCATTAGTCGAATCAGTTCTTCTGATTCGGCAAATGCTGAGCGACCTTCTTTTAATTGGGCAATTTTCTCATCGCGAATGTGCCTGGGATTCATAATAAGCATTGTAAACCAGCTCCTTTCAATAAAATTATTATATGAAAGTGGTTTTTAAAATGACTTTACTTCTATTTTAATTGTATTATGTTCCTGATGAAATTGCCACAAAATTTATGATATTTCATAAAATGTTCATAGTTAGTTGGAAATTTCTGCTTCGACTGTTATTTTTACAGTTGGTGAAATGACTAATGTATGAACTACAAACTTATATGTGAAATCATCTACCTTAAAATTTTTATTCTGTATGGTTGACTTCAATAGTTCGGAACTTTTCGATACTATTATTACATCTTGTCCGATGATTTCTTCAATTTCTTTTTTCATTAATTCTTCCAAATCGTGTATTATTAATCTATCCAGACGAAGTTCATCCTTGTTCGTAATCTCTATCTCAATTGAATCGACTGTTAAGGCTTCTTTTGATTTCTCGTCCAGATCCTTTTTATCCTTTAATAAAGCTTCATTTTGATTCTCCAGTTCATTCACCTTTGATTGAAGATCTCTGTTTTCTCCCAATAATTGCTCATACATGTACCCATGCATATAGACAAAAATAAAATAAGCTATTATTGCGCCAATGAAGGTACCAACAAGAAATCGCTGCCACCCTTTTCTCTTATGATATGGTGGGATATGCATTACCCTACATCCTCCTGTATTAGCCATCCAATTAAAATCATAGCTGTTTTAACGCCACCCATAGCAGATAAAATGAGTAAAATTTGTTTTACCATGTCAAGGGTTGAGTTATCATAGATTCCTTTTTCAAAATTGGCGATTGCATCGAATGTGCCGCCTATTGCAGCAACAATTGCCCAGATTCGTAAACTTTTCGCAATACGGCTGATCGAGGTAAATGGAGCATCACCTGTAGCAAACGACCCCATACTTCCTATAATTGCTCCACCGATAATTACGCCAAATGCTATAAAAAAACAATGTATAAATTGAGCTATGAATCGTTCCTCCATTATTTACGCTCCTTATGAATTTACTCCTAACATTGTATGATTGGTGCGGACAAGATATGTTACGATGCACTTTGGGATACAGTTGAAATTTGATGCAGATTCAGACTAATTTAGCTATAATAATGGAAGAGAGGTGGGATAGTATGTCATTTACGCATTTACAGGTACGAAGTGGTTATAGCCTCATGAATAGTACCATAACAATTAGTAAACTGGTTGATAAAGCACGTGAACTGCAGTTTGATGCACTGGCACTTACTGACGAGCAAGTTTTATATGGCACTATCCCTTTTTATAAGGCCTGTAGAGCAAATGGGATTAAACCTATAATTGGAATGACGGTGGAAGTTGCTTTTACTGAAGATGAAACAGAAACATGTGTCCTCTTGGCTAAAAATAACCAAGGTTACAAGCACCTTACTAAAATTAGCACACACATACAATTATCCAACAAATCGAGTATTGGTAAATCAGATCTCGAATTCTATAGCAATGATTTGATTTGTATTTTACCGGCTGTAAACAATACAATAGAATCACTTTTACTAACTGAAACACACGATATGGTGAAGGCTTATTTAGAGTCAGCATGGAATATGTTTCATTTGGATGACTTTTATATTGGCATTCAGAATCATGGGCTGGAAAAAGAAAGAAAAATTAATAACTCACTTAAGTCTTTCCATGAAATTTACCGTATTCCTGTTGCGGCCTGGAATGACGTTCGGTATCTGGATGAGAAAGATGATATTGCATATGACTGTTTACAAGCTATGAAAATGGATAGAGGGTGGTCACTACAAATTACTGACCCTGCTATTAAACAGCGCCATTTACGGTCAAAAGCAGAAATGGAACAGCTTTTTGGATCGTTTTGGCCAGAAGTGCTTACTGCAACTGATGTAATTAAAGATAAGTGTAACGTAACATTTGACTTTGAAAGAAGGATGCTGCCATCCTATCCTGTTCCGGATCAATTGGATGCTCATACATATCTTGAGAACATGTGTTGGATAAACGCAGAACAAAAATATGGTTCTATTACGAATGAGATTGCTGAACGTTTACGATATGAACTCAATACTATTCAGTCAATGCAGTTCAGTGATTACTTTTTAATTGTGTGGGATTTCATTGCATATGCAAAAATGAATGATATTTTGGTAGGACCTGGACGCGGGTCTGCTGCAGGATCTGTAGTTGCTTATGTACTTGGAATTACCGAAGTAGACCCTATAAAATATGACTTATTATTTGAACGTTTTCTAAATCCTGAGCGTGTAACAATGCCTGATATCGATATCGACTTTTCTGATCACCGACGTGATGAAGTGATTGATTACGTACGAAATAAATATGGCGATGAACACGTTGCGCAGATTATAACATTTGGAACGTTTGCGGCCCGTTCCTTATTACGTGAACTTATTAAAACAATAGGAATTGATCAGCAGGATGCCTATTTTATTTTAAAAGAAATTCCTGTCCAAGCTAAAAGTCCCATTGTAGAATATGTAAAAGGTTCAACTGATTTGCAGCAATACATAAAGCAGTCAGCTAAATTAAAAGCACTTTTTGCCGTAGCAACCAAGCTTGAGGGACTGCCAAGGCATATTTCGACCCATGCTGCTGGTGTGGTAATTAGTGATGAGGCTTTAGTTGAAGATGTGCCACTAACATTAGGGGCGAATGATACAGGTTTAACTCAATTTCCTATGAATGACCTGGAAGCGATTGGTCTATTAAAAATGGACTTTCTGGGGCTGCGTAATTTAACATTACTGGAGCGGATTATTAAGACAATAAAATATGAATCGAAGCAAACTATCAAGTTAACTGAAATACCAAATGAAGATCCAAGCACATATGCATTGTTGCAGAAAGGGAAAACGAATGGTGTATTTCAGTTAGAGTCGCAGGGGATGAAACAGGTATTAACAAGACTTAGCCCAACTTCCTTTGAAGATATCGTAGCTGTTAACGCATTATATAGACCTGGTCCAATGGAAAATATTCCAGTTTACATTGATCGAAAACATGGACGGGAGAATATTGATTATCCACATCCGGACCTTGCTCCTATTTTAGAAAAAACATATGGTGTACTAATCTATCAGGAGCAGATTATGCAAATTGCCCACCAGATTGCTGGATTTTCTTTAGGACAGGCAGACATTTTACGCAGAGCTGTAAGTAAAAAACAACAATCTATTATGGAACAGCAACAAGAGGCTTTTATTCAGGGATGTTTAAAAAATGGTTACCGGAAAGATGTCGCTATTGAAATATTTAATTGGATTGTAAAGTTTTCAAATTATGGTTTTAACCGGAGTCATGCTGTTGCATATAGCAGGATTTCGTATCAGCTTGCCTATTTAAAAGCACATTATCCTGCGTGTTTCTTTGCAGAGCTGTTAAGTTCGGTTGCTAGTCAACAGGATAAGTTGCATTTGTATATGAAGGAATTAAAAGAAATGAATATAACATTAGCCCCGCCTGCAATTAATAAAAGTTTCGGTAAATATATTGTCGAGCAGGATAGTGTGAGAATGGGCCTGCACTCAATTAAAGGTATCGGAAATCAAGTTATTAAAGAAATTGTCAGCGTTAGAAAAGAAGGTCCGTTTAAAAGTCTATTTGATTTTTGCTTACGTGTTTCTCCAAAGGCAGTAAATAGAAAAACACTTGAGACGCTCATCATGGCTGGGACTTTTGATGAAATTCATTGGAACCGTGCAAGTCTTTTAGCATCGGTTGATCAGGCTTTGGAACAAGGGGAGTTATTCAAGGAATTTACCGATCAATCAAATCTCTTCCAGGAAAAGCTTGACTTGGAAGCTGATTATGTTGATATAGAGGATTTTAGTTTAATGAAAAAACTAAGTGACGAAAAGGAATTGCTTGGTATTTATGTTTCCAGTCACCCTTTGAAAAAGTACCGCAGTATTCTGACATCAAATGAACATGTATCCGTGACTAGGGCTCAAAAATTGGTTGGAAAGAAAAACCTCAAAAGTGCAGGTATAGTTCAGGCTATTAAAACGATTCGTACCAAACGTGGAGAATCGATGGCATTTGTCACAGTTGGTGATGAAACAGGTGATATGGAGGCAGTTATTTTTCCAGATTTATACCGTGATGTCCACCGGTGGCTGTCCGAAGAATCAATTATTACGTTTACCGGTAAGATAGAAAAAAGAAATAATAAGATACAATGTATCATGGGTAAGATTGAGGAGTTTGACGAGGAAGCATGGGAATTAAATCAAAAACAAAGGTTATTTATTAAACTAACCGAGCAAAATAATGAGAATGCATTGACAACTATTAAAAAAATAGCAAATGAATACAGAGGTGGAACATCTGTCATTGTTTATCATCAAATGAATAAGTCAACATATCAATTATCAAATGATTACTTGATTGATCCTAATAATCAGTGTTTAGTATTATTACGAAACCATTTTGGTGATGATAATGTAGTACTGGATGAACTTCAAGGGAATGACAGTTAATTGTTTTCTGATGGTTGTCTGTCACGTATCTTTCTCCTTTACACAAATTTCCCATCTGTTATAATTAAATAGTTAAGTGGTCAGACCACCTTATGAATAAACATACAACAACAATTTCTACTACATAAAGGAGTGATCTGCGTGTCTAACTTAAGAGACGAAGCACTGCATATGCACAAAGTAAATAAAGGGAAGATATCAACGGAATCAAAGGTACCAGTTCGTAATGCAAGAGATTTAAGTTTAGCATATTCACCAGGTGTTGCAGAACCATGTAAAGAAATTTATGACCGTAAAGAAACAGTATACGATTATACTATGAAAGGTAATATGGTGGCTGTTGTAAGTGATGGTTCGGCTGTGTTGGGATTAGGTAATATAGGTCCAGAAGCTGCAATGCCTGTAATGGAAGGGAAGTCAGTACTCTTCAAAAGTTTTGCCGGTGTTGATTCTTTTCCAATTTGTTTGGCATCAAATAATGTGGAAGAAATTGTTCAATCCGTCAAACTTATGGAACCGACATTTGGCGGAATTAACTTAGAGGATATTGCTGCACCAAATTGTTTTATTATTGAAGAAAGACTAAAAAAAGAGATGAACATACCAATATTTCATGATGACCAGCATGGTACAGCGATCGTGACTGTTGCCGGTTTAATTAATGCACTCAAATTAATAGGCAAATCATTCTCTGATATTAAAGTTGTAGCGAATGGTGCTGGAGCCGCAGGTATTGCTATTATAAAATTATTATACAACTTTGGCGTTCGTGATATGATTATGTGTGATTCTAAAGGGGCTATTTTTGAAGGCAGATCCTATGGAATGAATGATGTAAAAGATCAGGTTGCAAAAATGACCAATAAAGATAATAAAGAAGGTTCATTGGAAGAAATGCTAGAGGACGCAGATGTATTCATTGGTGTTTCTGTTGGTGGGTTATTATCACAGGACATGATTAGAAAGATGTCTGATGATCCGATTATTTTTGCAATGGCGAACCCTGATCCTGAGATCATGCCACATGAAGCAAAAGAAGCAGGTGCGAAAGTAATTGGAACAGGGCGTTCCGACTTTCCAAATCAGGTAAACAATGTGCTTGCATTTCCGGGAATATTTCGGGGGGCATTAGATGTCAGAGCAACTCGCATTAATGAGAAAATGAAAGTTGCGGCTGCAGAAGCGATAGCCTCATTAATAACTGGAGAAGAATTAAATGCCGATTATGTAATTCCAGCTCCTTTTGATTCAAGAGTAGCTCCTCTTGTAGCATCCAGTGTGGCACGTGCAGCAATGGAGTCTGGTGTAGCAAGAATTCATGTTGACCCTGAAAGTGTGGCCGAAAAGACGAGAAAGCTGACACATATTGATGCGAAATAATATTAATGTTTAAAAGGAGTGATTCATGGCTGTGTCCATGTCACCTAAACAAAAAGTATATCAAGATGTTTTACAGGAAATTCGCAAGTATATTGACAGCAACGATTTAGAGCCTGGGGATAAACTTCCATCTGAACGCGAATTAGCTGATAATTTACAAGCAGGCAGGTCCTCGGTTAGAGAAGCACTTCGAGCAATGGAGCTGTTAGGACTGATTGAAACAAGACGTGGGGAAGGCACTTATTTAAGCACATATCGCCCATATCAAACAGTAGAATTGCTATCATCATTTATCTTACAAGAAAACAATACGAAGAAGGATCTTTTGATTACGAAAAAAGTGATGGAAAAAGAAGTAGCTAAGATTGCATATCTTAGTATTAATGACAGTGATATCAATCAGTTACAATCTATTACCCACAATAGTGAGTTAGATCCTATTGAGAAACATGTTGCATTCTTTAACCATTTGTTTACAAAAGCGGATAACCTGTTGCTCGCAAAAGTGTGGCAGCTAATGGACGAGTTTTCCTATACGATTACTAAACTGTCTTATGATAAAGCATTTTACAAGGAACTTATTCAACTTTATAAAACAAAAAACTATGAGATGATAGAAGAGTTATTTGATAAGTTGGCAATTAGAAAATAATTATTTAGTCGACGATTTATGACACCTTTTTCAGGTGTGGTTCGTTATAGTATATGAAAACGACATGAAGGTTTTACTTCCTTTTTGTTGTCAGGGTTTGTTAGAAAAGGAGGAATCACCTTGCTTAAGGATTTTTTTGGCAAGAAGAAAAAAAAGTATGCTTCTATCCCGAGTGAACAAGGTAAACTCGAGGTACCAGAAGGATTAATGAAGAAATGCAGCGGATGTCATAAAATTTATTATCGTAAAGAAATGCATAAAAATGTAAATGTCTGCCCTAATTGTGACTATCATCATTCATTATCAGCCTGGGAACGTATCGAAAGTCTATTTGATGAGGGTACGTTTGAAGAGTGGGACGAACAAATGACAACTACTAACCCACTAGATTTTCCGGAATATGAGGAGAAAATAGAAAAAGACAGAGTAAAGACGGGGCTTAATGAAGGTGTGGTAACAGGTAAAGGCTTAATTGATGGACAACCTGCAGCGTTTGGCGTAATGGACGCAAGCTTTCGAATGGGAAGCATGGGCTCCGTAATGGGAGAAAAAATTGCTCGTGCAATTGAGAATGCTAAAAATGAGTCCCTGCCTTTGATTATATTTACTGCGTCTGGTGGTGCCCGTATGCAGGAAGGTGTACTAAGCCTAATGCAAATGACAAAAACGTCTGTAGCGATAAAGCGATTCTCTGAAGCAGGCGGATTAATGATTTCGGTAATGACACACCCAACTACTGGCGGAGTTTCTGCAAGTTTTGCCTCATCGGGTGATTATAACCTTGCAGAGCCTGGAGCATTAATCGGGTTTGCTGGTCGGCGAATCATCGAACAGACTATTCGTGAAAAGCTGCCAGATGATTTTCAAACGGCAGAATTTTTATTAAAGCATGGCCAATTGGATAAAGTTGTTCATCGCCATGAAATGAAATCTCTTTTAACTACCTTACTCATGATGCATGGAAAGGGTGGTGAAAACGCTTGAAACAAGTACTCGATTTTGAAAAGCCAATTGTAAACCTCAAAGAAAAGATTGCTGAGTTAAAAGGATTTACAGAAGATAGCGAAATAGATTTAACAGAAGAAATCACTACACTTGAGAAGCGACTGGAGATATTGGAAAATGATATTTATGGTAATCTGCAGCCATGGGACCGAGTACAAATGGCAAGGCATCAGGAACGGCCAACGACGTTAGATTATATTGAGGAAATATTTACCGACTTCGTTGAATTTCATGGAGACCGTTTATATGGGGACGATGCAGCTATTGTTTCTGGAATAGCACTTTATCAAGGGAATCCAGTAACCGTGATAGGTCATCAGCGTGGAAAAGGCACAAAAGAAAATATACACCGAAATTTCGGTATGCCACATCCCGAAGGATATCGGAAAGCATTAAGACATATGCGTCAGGCAGAGAAGTTTAACCGTCCGATTGTTAGCTTCATTGACACAAAAGGGGCATATCCCGGAAAAGCAGCAGAAGAACGTGGGCAAAGTGGAGCGATCGCCCATAACTTAGTGGAAATGGCTGGACTTACTGTGCCGATTATCTGTATTGTAATTGGTGAAGGTGGAAGTGGCGGAGCGTTGGGATTGGGTGTTGGAGATCATATTCATATGCTTGAAAACTCAACGTATTCGGTTATTTCACCTGAAGGAGCAGCTGCTTTATTGTGGAAGGATGCAGGTCATGCCCAAAAAGCAGCAGAAACGATGAAAATAACCTCCTATGATCTGAAAAACCTTGGTGTTATTGACCAGATTATTGACGAGCCAAAAGGTGGTGCGCATCGTGATGTGAAGCTCCAGGCTGAAAATATTAATCATGTGCTAAAGAAATCCCTCAATGACTTAAGTGTGATTGAGTCTGGTGAATTACTTGAGAAGAGATGGGAAAAATATAAAAAAATTGGTGAGTATAAAGAAATATAGACGATTAGTGAGGTTGACAATTGTCAACCTTTTAGTCATTATTTTTGCTTAAGTAATTGCTGATTTGTCTATTTTTAACAGTTAAGAAGTATAAATACCTTCTTACATGCGTAAGTGCAACCAAGGCTTATCATTTTTAAGCTTTGCGATAAGCCAAGTTTTCAAAAATAAACGATGCAAAATGTGAGGTGAAAGAAAGAATGAAGAAAATTGGGGTACTAACGAGTGGTGGTGACGCACCAGGAATGAATGCTGCTATCCGTGCTGTTGTTAGAAAGTCTATCTTTCATGATATGGAAATATATGGCGTTAAGAATGGTTTTCAAGGTCTAATAGACGGTAATATTGATAAAATGGATATTGGATCAGTGGGAGATATAATACAACGTGGGGGAACTTTATTACGTTCTGCGCGTTGTGAAGAATTTAAAACAGATGAGGGTCAGCAAAAAGGTATTGAACAGCTGAAGAAGCATGGCATCGAAGGATTAATCGTTATTGGTGGTGACGGCAGTTTCCGAGGTGCTCAAAAGCTAAGTGAGAAAGGATACCCTTGTATAGGTGTCCCGGGCACAATCGATAACGATATTTCTGGAACGGATTTTACGATTGGATTTGACACTGCATTGAATACAATAATTGAAGCAATCGATAAAATACGCGATACCGCAACATCACATGAACGTACATATGTTATCGAGGTCATGGGCAGAGACGCAGGAGATCTCGCATTGTGGGCTGGACTTGCAGATGGTGCCGAAAGTATTCTTATTCCCGAAAAATCAGACGACTTTCAAGATGTAGTTTTACGTCTTAAACGCGGTCATGAACGAGGAAAAAAACATAGTATCATCATATTGGCTGAAGGTGTTGGAAGCGGCTTTGCATATGGCAAACGTATCCAAGAGGAGACGAGTCTGGAAACAAGAGTGACTGTTTTAGGTCATATTCAGCGTGGTGGATCTCCAACAGCATCTGACCGGGTGCTGGCAAGCCGGCTTGGAGCAAAGGCAGTGGACTTATTATTATCTGGTAAAGCAGGAAGAATGGTTGGTATTCAAAACAATCAGATTGTTGACCATGATATTCTAGGGATACTATCTGAAAAACATACAATAAATCAAGATATGTACCAATTATCGAAAGAGTTATCTATCTAACAGCAGTAAAGGAGGAAGTAAAATGCGAAAAACAAAGATTGTTTGTACGATCGGACCTGCTTCTGAATCGCCCGAAACATTAGAGCGATTAATTGAATCAGGTATGAATGTTGCACGTTTGAACTTTTCTCATGGTGACTATGAGGAACACGGGCGCCGCATTAGAAATATCAAAGAAACATCAGAGAAGCTTGGGAAAACAACTGCTATTCTATTAGATACAAAAGGTCCTGAGATTAGAACAGGTTCTTTTGAAGATGGAGAAGCTGAGTTAACTGAAGGCAGTACTATATATGTATCAATGAATGAAATAGCAGGTAATTCAGAACGTTTTTCGATTACTTATCAAGGGTTAATTGATGATGTGCACGTTGGCTCAAAAATACTATTGGATGATGGACTAATTGAATTAGAAGTATTAGAAATTGACTATTCAAATAAAGAAATTAAAACAAAAGCATTGAACTCAGGTACGATAAAAAATAAAAAAGGTGTTAACGTTCCAAATGTAAAGGTTAACCTCCCCGGTATAACAGAAAAAGACGCGCAGGATATTGAATTTGGAATCGAGCAGGGTGTGGATTTTATTGCTGCATCATTTGTTCGCCGCCCATCAGACATACTGGAAATAAGAGAACTGCTGGAAAAGCATGATGCTACACAAATTCATATCATTCCTAAAATTGAAAACCAGGAGGGTGTAGACAATATAGAATCTATCCTTGAAGTAAGTGACGGTTTAATGGTTGCCCGTGGAGACTTGGGAGTTGAAATACCACCTGAAGATGTTCCTTTAGTTCAAAAGGATTTAATTAAAAAATGTAACACAGCAGGTAAACCGGTAATAACTGCGACACAAATGCTTGATTCGATGGAACGCAACCCCAGACCTACTCGAGCTGAGGCATCAGATGTGGCCAATGCAATCTTTGATGGCTCGGATGCAATCATGTTGTCAGGTGAAACTGCTGCAGGAAGCTATCCAGTAGAATCGGTTCAAACAATGAGCAATATTGCATTAAAAGCGGAGTCAGGCCTGGATCATAAAATGATATTAACAAATCGTTCAAAATCCGTTGATATGACTATAACAGATGCAATTAGTCAGTCAGTAACGCATACAGCTATGAATTTGTCAGTTGGTGCGATCTTAACCCCAACTGAAAGTGGACATACTGCACGAATGATATCAAAGTATCGTCCGAAGTCACCAATAGTTGCGGTAACTTTTTCAGAATTAGTTAACCGTCAGCTTGCACTAGTTTGGGGTGTCTATTCAATCAAGGGACAAAAAGCACGCTCCACTGATGAAATGCTGGATATTGCAGTTGACAGAGGGTTAAGCACAAATCTCTTTGAGCGCGGCAGCAGGGTACTTATTACAGCTGGTGTTCCAGTTGGCGAAAGTGGTACAACTAACTTAATGAAAGTGCATGTGATAGGTGATGTTATGGCTAAAGGTCAAGGGATTGGTCGAGGTAACGCATTTGGTAAAGCAATTGTCGCCAAAAATTCGAAGGAAGCTATAGAAAGACTAGATGAAAATGACATACTTGTGACGTACGGAACTGACAGAGATATGATGGAAGCAATTGAAAAAGCAAGCGGAATTGTAACGGAAGAAGGCGGTTTAACTTCCCACGCTGCTGTTGTGGGGTTAAGTCTTGGAATCCCAGTAATTGTTGGCGTCAAAGATGTATTCAGTCTAATTGAAGATGGTGAAGACATTACAATAGACGGCGCAAAAGGTGATATATACAAAGGACATGCAAGTGTATTATAATGAAGTGTTAGATTGTTAAAAAGAAGGGAATTTCCCTTCTTTTTTCGCAGATAAGAGACTATAACTCCTCTCTTACTGCTTAAGTGCAACTAAGGCTTAACTATATTTAGGCTTTGCGATAAGCCTAGTTTACTAATAATCAGATGCTGGAAGAAAGGATGAAATTTATGCGTTGGTTGTTACTGGCACTTCTAATATTACCTGCAATGGAAATTGGAGTGTTTATTTGGATAGGTGGTATTATAGGTCCTTGGTGGGTTGTTGGTTTAATTTTACTTACCGGTGTTGTAGGAGTAACAATTGCTAAAAAGCAGGGGATTGATACTTGGAATCGTGCACAGCAGTCAATGAGCAATGGTCAGGTTCCTGCTCATGAAATAGTAGATGGTATATGTATTTTTGTCGGAGCTGTTTTTCTTTTCTCGCCTGGCTTTATAACAGATGCTGTTGGGTTCACATTAGTGTTACCTTACACGAGAGGACCATTTAAACTAATGCTTCAACGATTCTTCCAGGATCGGATGAATAGAGGAAAGATCATCTATCGGAAATGGTAGTATAGCCTATGATCCTTTTATAAACGCTCCTAGTTGATTAAAAACGCCTGCTTGATAAAAGGCGTTGCCAATAATCAGGATAATGGGTCCAATAAATAAACCTAAAACCCCCCAAATTTGTATGCCTGCAAACAAAGCAACAAGTGCTGCAAGTGGGTTTAAACCTATATTGCTGGATAATATCTTTGGTTCGATAAGTTGCCGTTGAACTACAACAATCATATATAAAATTGTTATAGAAATAGTTAGTGAGTAGTTTGCTGTTAAAAACAGATAAAGAATCCATGGTATAAAGATTACTCCAGTACCAACAAGCGGGAGAATATCCACAAGTGCAGCAATTAATGCAATTGTTAGTGGATATTCAACTTTAAAAATAACCAGTCCAACAAATATGATAAATGCTGTTATCGAAATGAGTAATAATTGCGCTTTGAAAAATCCGAACATAGCTTTTTGCAAATGATTCCAAACGTTCTTACCTGTTTCGTGTAAGGCTACGGGAATCATTTTTTTAAATGATTGAACAAGATTGTTCCAATCATTTGTGAGGATAAAAGTTGCAATTAAAGTGAATATGATTACCGTAATGGATCCAGGCAATAACGTTAATGTGACTGGAATCTGCAATAAAAGATTCTGCAGAAAGTTTGTTCCCAATGAGGCAAACTGACTAATGATTTGCTTTAAATTTTCACTGATTGTTGCTTGCTGGGGTGGACTCAATGTATGAAAAAGTGAAGTAAGTTTATGATATAAGGGTAAGAGGTATTGATTTATTAAGTCCTCCATTATAAAGACAAATGTCCGAAAGTGGGCTGGGATATTTTCTGCTAAATATGTTGTACCTTGAATCAATTCTGTAATGATAAAAATAATTAATCCGATTAAAAATAACATGGCAAAAGCCATCGTTAAAATAGTGGCAATTACACGTGGTATTTTTATTCTTTCTTCCAGAAATGTTACGCAAGGGTTCATAAATAATGATAGAACGATTGCAATCAGGAATGGATAGAAAGATGGAATTGTATATTGAAGGATTAAATATACAGCTATAAAGGTAAATATTACTATAAAGAATCGTAATAGCTGATAAAGTTTATGCTTGTACAATTTAACCCCTCCATATTCATTTTCATACGTTATTATCTTACATATGATAAAGAATGAAAAAATAGACATGGAACAGTTAATTTGGGTGGTAAGACAGATAACGCACTTAATAAAAAGATTGCTTATATAAAAATATTGGTGAATTTAATCGGTTTCAATTCACATTAAGTTCATAATACTTTATAATTGTCCGTGGGGATGACAATGTTATTTTGTAAGAATATTGTCAAATGTAATTAATAGTTAATTTATCCTAAATTAGTGAACAATTTATAGAAAAAGGAGAGGGTTTGTTATGACAACCACTAAAGGGCTTGAAGGAGTTGTCGCAACTCAGTCGTCGGTTAGTTCTATTATCGATGATCAACTGACATATGTTGGTTATAGAATCGATGATTTAGCAGAGAACTCAAGTTTTGAAGAGGTAGTTTATTTGCTGTGGAACCTAAAATTGCCAACAAAGTCAGAGCTTGACACTTTTAAAGCTGATTTAGCATCCAATATGGAATTGCCTGAAGCTGTTATCGACCATTTGCGTTCATATGATTTATCCACAGTGCACCCAATGGCTGCACTGCGTTCTGCAGTATCAATTCTTGGATTATTTGACGAAGAGTCAGATGTGATGGAAGAAGCAGCCAATAAGCGAAAGGCATTGCGTCTGCAAGCTAAAATTGCAACTATTGTTACTGCGTTTGCTCGTATCCGTAAAGGAAAAGATCCAGTAAAACCAAAAAAAGATTTGGGCTTTGCAGCTAATTTCCTGTATATGTTAAATGGTGAAGAAGCAAAAGATGTTGAAGTAGAAGCAATTAATAAAGCTTTAGTACTTCATGCTGATCATGAGCTTAATGCATCAACATTTACTGCACGTGTGTGTGTAGCAACATTATCAGATATTTATTCTGGTGTGACGGCAGCTATTGGTGCATTAAAAGGTCCATTACATGGTGGTGCTAATGAGCGTGTTATGAAAATGTTGACGGATATTGGCGAAGAGGAAAACGCAATTCCGCATATCAAAGAAAAGATAGCAAACAAGGAAAAAATTATGGGAATGGGACATCGTGTATATAAAAATGGTGATCCAAGAGCGAAACACTTGAAACGTATGTCAAAAGAACTTACAAAAACAAGTGGGCAGTCAAAATGGTATAATATGTCTGTGAAAATTGAAGATTTCATTAAAGAAGAGAAAGGTCTTCCGGCAAATGTTGATTTTTATTCAGCCTCTGTTTACCATAGCTTAGGAATTGATCATGACTTGTTCACACCAATTTTTGCAACTAGCCGTGTTTCTGGATGGTTGGCTCATATCCTAGAACAGTATGATAACAATCGTTTAATCCGTCCTCGAGCTGAGTATGTGGGTCCTAAAACTCAGGATTATAAACCGATTGAAAATCGCTAGAACTTACTAAAGAAGAGGAACTGTACGTTAAAGACCTTTCAATTAGTAGCACGCCTGTACCATACAGGTTGGCAGTCAACAATGCTATTACCATGGAAAAGTATATTTGTGATAAAATAACAATGTATGAAGATGACTAGGAGGTATTTTTTTATGACACAAGGAGAAAAAATTACAGTTGAGAACGGAAAGATGAACGTTCCAAACCGTCCAATCGTTCCATTTATTGAGGGAGACGGAACTGGACCGGATATTTGGGCTGCAGCACGTAAAGTAATTGAAGCATCTGTTAAAAAAGCGTATAACGGTGAAAAAGAAATTGAGTGGACTGAAGTATACGCTGGTCAAAAAGCTTACGATAAAACTGGCGAGTGGCTTCCGCAAGACACACTTGACATGATTGATAAATATAAAATTGCAATTAAAGGCCCACTAACAACACCAATCGGCGGCGGAATTCGTTCGTTAAACGTTGCTTTACGTCAGGAATTGGACTTATTTACTTGTTTACGTCCCGTACGCTATTTCAACGGTGTTCCATCACCGGTTAAACGTCCTGAAGATGTTGACATGGTTATTTTCCGTGAAAACACGGAGGACATTTATGCTGGTATCGAGTGGCAAAAAGGATCAAAAGAAGCAAAGAAAGTAATTGACTTTTTGAAAAACGAGATGGATGTTAATAATATCCGCTTTCCGGAAACTTCAGGAATAGGTGTGAAACCAATATCTGAAGAAGGAACAAAACGTTTAGTCCGTTCAAGCATCGAGTATGCGTTAAATGAAGGACGTAAAAGTGTTACTCTAGTACATAAAGGTAACATCATGAAGTATACGGAAGGTTCATTTAAGGCTTGGGGATATGAAGTTGCTGAACAAGAGTATGGCGACAAGGTATTTACTTGGGCTGAATATGACCGTATTGTTGAAAAAGACGGTAAGGATGCAGCAAACAAAGCACAGGATGATGCTGTAGCTGCAGGAAGATTGCTAGTAAAAGACGCAATTGCCGACATTTTCCTTCAACAAATCTTAACTCGTCCTAAAGAGTTTGATGTTGTTGCTACAATGAATCTTAATGGTGACTACATTTCTGATGCTTTAGCAGCACAGGTTGGCGGAATTGGAATTGCTCCAGGAGCAAACATCAACTATGATACTGGTCATGCAATTTTTGAAGCTACACATGGTACTGCACCTAAATATGCAGGAATGGATAAGGTTAATCCGTCCTCGGTAATTCTTTCTGCTGTATTAATGCTTGAACATCTGGAATGGAGAGAAGCTGCAGATCTTATTACAAAAGCAATGGATAAAACAATAGGCTCTAAAGTTGTAACATATGATTTCGCTAGAATGATGGATGGTGCAAAAGAAGTTAAAACATCTGAATTTGGTGATGAACTAATTAAGAACATGGACTAATAATAGTAGTTGTAGTGCCCGGTCAGGTTTTTACCGACCGGGTACGGCTATTGTTTAGTCTATGGTTAGTTAAGGATGTGCAACAAAGGTTTTCGCCATTAGTACTTGGCGACAAGCCATGTTTTCTAAACTCTTTAATTTTAAATTTCTTATTGGAAGGGGAATAACAATGGCTATTAAACGTAAAAAGATTTCTGTTATCGGCTCTGGTTTTACTGGAGCTACAACTGCTTTAATGTTGGCGCAAAAAGAACTAGGGGACGTAGTATTGGTTGATATTCCGGATATGGAAGATCCAACAAAAGGTAAAGCACTGGACATGCTTGAAGCTAGTCCTGTACAGGGATTTGATGCAAAGATTACCGGGACTGCAAAGTATGAAGAAACAAAAGACTCGGACCTTGTAATCATAACAGCTGGTATCGCCCGTAAACCTGGTATGAGCCGTGATGATTTAGTGAATACAAATGCTAAAATAATGAAATCTGTCGCTGGTGATATTGCCAAATATGCTCCAGAGTCTATTATTGTTGTACTGTCAAACCCTGTAGATGCAATGACATATACGGCATTTAAAGAATCTGGTTTCCCTAAAGAACGTGTGATTGGTCAATCAGGTGTACTTGATACAGGCCGTTTCCGTACATTTGTTGCCGAGGAACTTAATCTTTCAGTAAAGGATATAACAGGATTTGTTCTTGGAGGGCATGGCGATGACATGGTTCCATTAATCCGCTATTCCTATGCAGGCGGGATTCCATTAGAAAAATTAATTTCAAAAGGGCGTCTAGATGAAATCGTTGCACGTACGCGTAAAGGTGGCGGGGAGATTGTTGGCTTACTTGGTAACGGGAGTGCATATTATGCACCAGCAGCTTCTTTAACTGTAATGGCAGAAGCAATCCTGAAAGATCAACGCCGTGTACTTCCATCCATAGCCTACTTAGAAGGTGAATATGGTTATAAAGACATTTACCTTGGTGTGCCTACGATACTAGGCGGAAGCGGAATTGAAGATATCATCGAGTTAGACTTAACAGAAGAAGAAAAATCTGCATTGGATAAATCAGCACAATCAGTTAAAAATGTTCTTGATGTTTTAAAATAAGGTAAAAAGCTTCTTTTTTCTTTAATTGTAAAAAGAAGCTTTTTTGTAGTCGTTAAGAAACCAACATAGCTGTCGAATGCGCAGCTACCATCTATCATGAAAATGAATTTGTAATCAAATAAGAATATCGTCATGAAAACTTTGCGATAAGCCCAGCTCTTTAATATGGCGAAGATATTTATTTTTTGATATAATAGTAAACGCTTACATTTGTGGAGGTGATGACGTGATTGGTAAAAAAAGAAAGCTTGGTAAAAAAATTAATGATTTAGAAATTGGTGATTCCTACACAGCATCACATATCATAGAGGATAGAGATCTGCTATTATATTTAGGATTAACAAACGATGCAAATCCATTATATATTCAACATGATTATGCGTCGCAGACACCGTATCAACAACCGATTGTACCTTCAGTTATGTTATTTGGAGCGGTCTCTTCAATTGTGTCAATGCATTTACCGGGACCGGGGAGTCATATTACGCAACATGAAATGACATTCCCAAAACCTGTTTTTCACTATTCGGAAGTAAAAATAACATTGGAAGTTATTGCAATTGATCAGGATCATCATCAAGTTACATTATCTGCAGTTGGCTATGACAATGAAGGTGATGACGTTTTACATGGCAAGCTTCATGTATGCCCGTCATATGAGCCTGAATCCATAACAGGTGCTTCCCTTGAAAATTTCTTTTAAACGGGTAAATACTATCACTAGACTAGTGGTAGTATTTTTTGTTAACTGTTCATGCTAACGAATATATTCGCTGAAAAAGGAATATATCGACCAGAAAGCAAATGTTAGAAGATAATCACACAGTTTACCCTGAACTTAACAAAATACAAAGCTTTGTAAATTTTTCTTTACATGCTAATGTATTCACAATGCAGTTAGTTCAATGTATGATTAAACTATCATAGGTTTTATAGAAATGGGGACTATTGATGGGGAAAAGAATTCTTATTGTCGATGACGAAGCATCAATCGTTACATTATTAAAATTTAATGTGGAACAAGCAGGTTTCGAAGTAGATGAAGCATATAATGGTCTGCAGGCTATCCAAAAAGCAGAGGGAGTAAGTTATGATCTCATTGTTCTGGACTTAATGCTTCCGGAGATGGATGGAATGGATGTCTGCAAACACTTACGTAATAATAAAATTGATACACCTATTTTAATGCTTACAGCGAAAGATGATGAATTTGACAAAGTTTTAGGATTGGAGTTAGGTGCAGATGATTATCTGACAAAACCGTTTAGCCCTAAAGAAGTTGTTGCTCGTATTAAGGCTATCTTAAGACGATCACAAAAATCCGAAGAGACTGCTTTTAAGTCAATTCAAATTGGGCAATTATTTATATATCCTGACCGCTACGAGGCAGAAATGAATGGTGTTACATTAACATTTACCAGGAAAGAATTCGAACTTTTATATTATCTTGCCGCACATAAAGATAAAGTTTTATCAAGAGACCAGTTGCTAGGTGCGGTGTGGAACTATGACTTTGTTGGCGATACACGGATTGTTGATGTTCATGTAAGTCATTTACGTGAAAAGATTGAACCAGATACAAAAAAACCCGCATATATTAAAACAGTACGAGGTCTGGGGTATAAATTGGAGGAACCAAAGTAATGAAAGTTATATTTTCAAGACCTTTATTTGCATACATTATGGTCCTTCTGATACTGGTGTTCGTTTCTGGAGCTGTTTTAAGTCAACTTACAAATGAATATATAATTCTTGGTTCTATCTTAACAGTGGAATATATAATTCTATTGTTAATTATGCTCCATGTTTACGACAAATATATGAAACCAATAAAAAAGGCATCCAATACGATTGATGAACTCGTAAAAGGGAATTATCGCGCACGTATCCACCATACTTCAAGTGGAAGTGCTGCTGAACTGAGTAATAAAATTAATATTTTAGCAAGGAATCTGAGTGAATTTTCCATTCAAGAGCAAATGCAGGAGAAACAATTGTCAACTGTAATCGATAATACACAAAGTGGACTGGTACTTCTTGATGAAAAAGGGTATATCCACTTGGTTAATCGGAAATTTATTTCGATGTTTGGAGGGAAGCCCCAAAAGTATAATGGTTTTCTTTATTATGAAGTACTGGATAATGAGAAAATTCATAAAACCGTACAGCAAACATTTTTATATGAGGAAAACGTAAAGGAATCGTTTACGCAAGTATTTGAAGCGGATAAGAAATACATAGAAATTGTAGGCGCCCCAATATTCAACGAACGTAACATGTTAAAAGGGGCTGTCCTAGTGTTATATGATATAACACATTTGAAAAAGCTCGAACTGATGCGAAAAGATTTTGTTGCAAATGTATCTCATGAGCTTAAGACACCAATTACCTCAATAAAGGGGTTTGCTGAAACGTTACTGGATGGGGCGATGAATGATAGAGAAACACTGGAAAATTTCTTAACTATCATTAACGAAGAGAGTGAAAGACTTCAAGGATTGATAGAAGATTTATTAACGCTCTCAAGGCTGGAAAAAGATGAATTCATGTTAGTACGAACAACCCTCAACATGAGTGAAATAGTTGATGAGGTGTTACCTATAATCAATCAATCTGCTAAACAAAAGGGTATTTCGTTAACAGCAGAAGCAGGTGATAACATCACAATACAGGCAGATAAGGAAAGGGTTAAACAAGTAATGATTAACCTGCTTACAAATGCTTTAAGTTATACATCAGAAGAGGGTGAAGTTCGGCTGGAAATTACAGATACTGAAGATATAGTCCATATTCAGGTTTCAGATACTGGTATCGGAATTAGTCAAGAAGCCATCCCAAGAATATTCGAACGGTTCTACCGTGTCGACAAAGCGCGAAGCAGAAATACTGGTGGAACTGGATTGGGTTTAGCGATAGTAAAGCATATTGTTGAAGTACATGAGGGAAAAATTACGGTTGATAGTGAACTGAATAACGGTTCAACGTTTCATGTATATTTGCCAAAATAACTGCAGTTGTCGCTTAAGGTAGGTGGGCAGCTTTTTTCTATATGTTGCGACATTATGTTGAAAAATAATTAAGTATTGTGATCCCGTTTTGGAAATACACTCCGTGAACCTTAGGGCAACGCTTCAGATTCCCCTGAAGCAAAAACCGCTTACTGCGAGATCTTCAGCTGTTGCTTTTCCCGCTGGAGTCTCCGTGGATTTCCTTCGCTGGGTTTTAGTATATTCCAACTGCGTGGTTAGAGAACCACTTTAGATATTATGTCTCGTTGACCCATTTTAGGAAAAACCCCCTACCCCCTATAAAAAGTAATTTAAAGAAACAAACAGGTCCCCTATTTGTTATACTATTGGCATAAAGTGTTTCTTGGAGGAGATTGTGATATGGAAATAGGCAATATTGGTGTTATTATTATAATAGTTATTGCATATTTACCTGTTATTTATAACATGCAGAAGCGAATCCGAAAGTTGGAAGATGAATTACAAGAAATGAGGAAACGAATGTAACTTTTTTATTTTCGAACGTACCATGATAAAATGTGTTTAATTAATTCACGGTATAATTGGAGGATTATAATGTCAAACAAACTTGTCTTAATTGATGGAAATAGTATTATCTATCGCGCCTTTTTTGCTTTACCATTACTAAATAATGATAAAGGTGTCTATACAAATGCTGTTTATGGATTTACAACAATGCTGCTTAAAATTCTTGAGGATGAAAAGCCAACGCATATGCTGGTTGCGTTTGATGCTGGGAAGACGACATTTCGTCACGAAACATATAAGGAATATAAAGGCGGCAGGCAAAAGACTCCACCTGAACTATCAGAACAGTTTCCTGTATTAAAGGAAGTACTGGATGCATTTCAGATTCCGCATTACCAGCTGGATCAATATGAAGCAGACGATATAATCGGAACACTTGCAGGACAGGGAAAGAACAATAACTGGGATGTAACGGTTATTTCCGGTGATAAGGATTTGTTGCAGCTAGTATCAGATGAAGTTACTGTTAGCCTTACGAAAAAGGGATTAAGCGACGTTGAATCGTATACACCATCGTTTATGAAAGAAAAGATGGAGATTAACCCAGATCAGATTATAGATCTTAAAGCATTAATGGGTGATAGTTCAGACAATATTCCAGGAGTTCCGGGAGTTGGTCAAAAGACTGCAACAAAACTAATAAAACAATATGAAACTCTTGAAAATGTTTATGAACACGTGGATGAAGTCAGTGGCAAGAAATTAAAAGAAAAGTTAGTTGCCCATAAAACTGAAGCATTTATGAGTAAAGAGCTCGTTACAATCAACTGTGATTCCCCGATAAAAGTATCTACCGATGACCTTACATATGAAGGGTATCAGCAATCAGATGTAAGTGCCATTTTTAAAGATTTGGGATTCCTTTCCTTGTTAACCAGACTCACTGGCGAAACTACTGAAGAAGATAATAATAATCAATCCCTTAGCGAAATTAATTACACCATTCTTAACGAAGTAGCTGAAGGAACTTTTACAGAGAGTAAAGCTGCACTAGTAGTGGAAATGCTTAGCGACAGTTACCACCAAGCTCCAATCGAAGGATTTGGAATTGTAGATGACTCTAATGCTTATTTTATCCCAACGGAAGTGGCCTTGAACTCAAAAGTATTTAAAGAATGGGCAGAGGATGCAAATAGATCGAAAGTTGTTTTTGACGCAAAGAAAACATTGGTTGCACTATTAAATGGAGGAATTCATATTAAAGGAATTACCTTCGATATGTTACTAACCTCATATTTGCTCAATCCATCTGAAAATAATCATGATATCCCTGCAATAGCACATCGGACAGGCGAAACGGATGTTTTATTTGATGAGGAAGTATACGGAAAAGGTGCGAAAATGAAAGTACCGGAACAGGATATACTTGCAGAACATGTTGTCCGAAAAACCAACTTACTTTTTAATGTAAAAGATAAAATGGAAGAACAATTGAAAGCTAACGAGCAATTTGAGCTTTTAAAAGAGCTGGAAATGCCTTTAGCTCTTATTTTAGGCGAAATGGAGCATAATGGTGTCGAGGTTGATGTAGAAAAACTAGAGGACATGGGAGTTTCGCTTAAGGAACGCTTAAAAACTATTGAAAAAGAAATATATGAACTTGCAGGTGAGGAATTTAATTTAAACTCTCCTAAACAACTGGGACCTATCTTATTCGAAAAGCTGGAACTTCCTGTAATCAAAAAGACAAAAACAGGTTATTCTACTGCTGCTGATGTTCTGGAGCAGTTAGAATCCGAACATGAAATTATTCCAAAAATACTTTTGTACAGGCAGTTAGGTAAACTGCAATCGACCTATATTGATGGATTGTTAAAAGTAGTGGATCGTGACACTAATAAGATTCATACACGCTTTAATCAGGCTTTAACACAAACGGGCAGATTGAGCTCAATTGATCCTAATCTGCAAAATATTCCTATTCGGCTGGAGGAAGGACGTAAAATTCGACAGGCATTTATCCCTGCAAAAGAGGACTGGGTAATGTTTGCAGCTGACTATTCGCAAATAGAGCTACGCGTACTTGCACACATTGCAAAAGACGAAAAATTAGTTGCTGCGTTTAAAAATGACCTTGATATCCATACTCAAACTGCGATGGACGTTTTTCATGTGGAAAAGGATGATGTGACAGCAAATATGCGCAGGCAGGCTAAGGCAGTTAACTTTGGTATTGTCTATGGGATAAGTGATTATGGACTATCTCAAAATTTAGGGATTACTCGTAAGGAAGCAAAAAAGTTTATCGAGCGTTATTTTGAAAGTTATCCGGGTGTTAGAACATATATGGATGAAATTGTTCAGGAAGCAAAACATCAGGGCTATGTTACAACATTTATGATGCGCAGAAGGTATCTTCCGGAAATAACGAGCAGAAATTTTAATCTTCGCTCTTTTGCTGAACGAACTGCCATGAATACACCAATTCAAGGTAGTGCAGCTGATATTATTAAAAAAGCGATGATTGATTTACACCAGAAGATACTGGACGAGAATTTGCAAGCACGTATGCTTTTGCAAGTACATGACGAATTAATTATAGAAGCACCAAAGAGCGAAATTGAAAAATTAAAAGAAATTGTCCCAGCTATAATGGAAAATACTGTAGATTTGTCTGTCCCGCTTAAGGTAGATTATGCATATGGGGATAGCTGGTTTGATGCAAAATAAGGAGAATCAGGAACATGCCGGAATTACCAGAAGTTGAAACAATCAGAAATACATTAAAACGCTTTGTTATAAACAAAACCATTGCAGATGTTTCAGTTCTTTGGCCAAATATTATAAAAAGACCTGATGATACGGAGCAATTCAAGCATATAGTAACTGGACAAACAATCCATGACATAAAACGTAAAGGGAAATTTTTGTTATTTCAGTTAGATGAATCTGTGCTTGTCTCTCATTTACGTATGGAAGGTAAGTACAGTGTGCACCCATCTGAAGAACCAATGATAAAGCACACACATGTTGTATTTGGCTTTACCGATGGGGAAGAGCTTCGTTATAATGATGTGCGTAAATTTGGAACCATGCATGTTTTTAATAAAGGTGACGAACTCAATCATAAGCCACTGAATCAATTAGGTCCTGATCCGTTTGATGAAAAATTTACACTTGATTATTTTTATAAAAAACTCAAAAAGACTGAGCGCGTTATTAAAGCAGCATTACTGGATCAAAGTATTGTTACTGGATTAGGGAATATTTATGTAGACGAAACGTTGTTCAGAGCAAATGTTCATCCTTTGAAAAAGGCAAGCAGGTTATCCAAAAAGGAAGTCAAAGCAATACAAGAACAAGCTATTCTTACACTAAAAGATGCAGTTGCCCAGGGAGGTACGACAATCCGCTCCTATGTAAATGGACAAGGCGAAATGGGGATGTTTCAACAGGAACTATTTGTTTATGGACAGGAAAATCAGCCATGTAAACAATGTGGAAGACCAATAGTAAAAATGAAAATTGGGGGACGTGGTACACACGTTTGCATTTCCTGTCAAAAATATTAAGTGAGGTATATCAATGGCACTAATAATTGGTTTAACTGGAAGTATAGCCAGCGGAAAAAGCACCATATCGTTAATGTTTGATGATTTCAATATACCAGTAGTTGACGCAGATAAATTATCACGTGAAGTTGTAATGCCAGGAGAGAAAGCGTATGAGCAAATTACAGATACATTTGGAAATGAAATATTGCGTGATGATAAGACGCTTGATCGAAAAAAATTGGGCAAGATTATTTTTAATGATGAGACAAAACGTAAACAATTAAATGGAATTGTCCATCCTGCTGTAAGAGAAAAGATGCTGGAACGAAGAGATAGCTATGTAGAGGCTGGAGCTGACTGTGTTGTACTTGATATTCCATTGCTGTTTGAAAGTAAATTAACCGGTTTTGTCGATAGAACAGTTGTTGTATACGTGGACGAAGAAGTCCAAGCGCGGCGGCTAATGGAACGTGATGAATATTCAGAGGAAGAAGCTTATCAACGAATTAACGCCCAGATCCCTGTAAAAGAGAAAGCAAATCTTGCTGATGCTGTAATTGACAACAATGGAACGAAGCAAGAGTCATATAGACAGCTGGAAGCCCTTTTAAGAAAATGGAATGTAAATGAGTCTTAATAGATAGATAATCCTTAATTGCACTATGCTATAAGATAGGAATTATGTTTTCTTAACTGCGAAAGAAGCCTAGGAATAAATTTTCCTAGGCTTTTATCAACTTTTAAGCACATTTTCATATAAATATGTTATACTATTTATGATAAAAAACTAAAAGAGTATAACATATTATAGGAGGACTACAAATGAGTAAAACCCGAATTGCAATTAACGGATTTGGACGAATTGGGCGCATGGTCTTTCGTCAAGCTATTACAGATAATCAGATAGAGGTTGTCGCAGTAAATGCAAGCTATCCTCCAGAAACACTTGCACATTTGATAAAGTATGATAGTGTTCATGGTATTTTTGACAAAGAAGTGAAAGCGCTTCATGAAAGTTTGGAAGTTGATGGGAAGGAAATTATTTTAACAAGTGCACGTGAACCCGAGAGATTACCGTGGAAAGAATTAGATATCGATGTAGTTGTAGAAGCAACAGGAAAATTTAAAACAAAAGAAGATGCTGGTTTACATTTACAGGCAGGAGCTAAAAAGGTTATCATCACGGCACCGGGTAAACAGGTTGACAAAACAATTGTAATGGGTGTGAATCAGAACACATATAATCCAAAAGAGGATAATGTAATATCCAATGCCTCATGCACGACCAATTGTCTTGCACCAGTAGTAAAGGTATTAGATGACAACTTTTCAATTATAAACGGCTTAATGACAACTGTTCATGCGTTTACAAATGATCAACAAAATCTAGATAATCCGCACAAAGATTTACGAAGAGCGAGGGGTTGTACACAATCCATTATTCCAACTTCTACAGGGGCTGCCAAAGCTTTAGGGGAAGTAATACCCAGCCTGAACGGTAAACTTCATGGTATGGCGCTTCGGGTTCCAACACCTAATGTCTCGTTAATTGATTTGGTTATTGATGTAAAAGAGTTCGTCTCAATTGAAGGGGTTAACAAGGTATTTAAAAAAGCTGCTGAGAATGAACTTGCAGGAATAATTAAATATAGTGATGAACCACTTGTTTCAATAGATTATACATCAACAGGTTTTTCTGCAATTATAGATGGACTATCAACGATGGTTATGGAAGATAACAAGGTTAAGGTATTGGCTTGGTATGATAATGAATGGGGCTACTCAAAACGAGTAATTGATCTGACCAGATATGTTGGGAACTATATTAACCAACCTCAAATGAAAATTTCTTAGATATTGCAAGTAAATAGAAATAAGTTTATACTTTTCCATAACTTCTATAGTAAATGATACCTGCTTAAAGGGTTAGAATCTTATTGAACTTACTTCCCTCAGTAGCGGAATATAGCTGCAAATAGAAGATACTCAACTTGTATTAAGGTGGAATCATTAAATGGACACAATGGGAAGACATGTTATTGCTGAATTATGGGATTGTAATATAGATATCTTAAATAATATGGATCAAATTGAGAAAATCTTCGTTGATGCAGCATTAAAGGCTGGAGCGGAAGTACGTGAAGTTGCCTTCCATAAATTTGCGCCACATGGCGTTAGTGGTGTAGTAATAATTGCAGAATCGCATTTAACAGTCCATAGCTTTCCTGAACATGGCTATGCAAGTATTGATGTTTATACATGCAGTAATACCATTGATCCAAATGTAGCCGTAGATTATATTATACAAGCATTAGAGGCCGAGACATTTGAACATGTTGAAGTAAAAAGAGGTAAGGGGCCTGTTAAGGTGCAGCCATTTCAAAAAATGTTATAAATAGAATGGAGAGAAGGATTGACCGAATTTAATGGTTAATCCTTTTTTCGCAGTTAGGAAATTATCAATTCTTACTTAACTGAGTCGGTTTCATAAATTTATTATCATCATTCAATTTTCGCATCTATAAAATAATCTCAAACAGCCATCTTGATATTTTTTAATTGTTGCCTTGACAGCATTAATAGAAATTTTTTGTACACATAATATATAAACTGCGAACTAACATGCTAAGTGCTATGACACCGCTTCGGAAATACACTTGGCGCACCTACGTCGCTGCGTAGTCTCATCTAGGCGCAAGCTCCCACAGGAGTCTCCGTGTATTTCCTACGCATGGTTTTGCTTACAAGAACTTTAAAAAAAGATTTTATACCACTAAACTAGCAGTTGGAATATGCGAGACTCCTGTGGGACAGCGATCCAAAGAGACCCCACAGGGAGCGTTCTTTGCGAGCGAGGCAGACTAAGTACATCACGTCCTGTGGCAACGTCTGCACTAGCACGTCCTATGCGTCGGAGGCTCGTGGTGAGCCCTAGGTGCGCGAGTATATTCCAGCTGCGTCGTTAGGGATACTCACTAAATGATACAACTTGGTAACTTTAATTTAGTTCGCAGTTTCTGTCTAATACATAACGTTGGTCCAAGTCAATTCAAGTAGTGTGTCTGCCTTTCTTATCCCTTCAAAGACTGCTTTTTTATTGACTTATGAAAATAATTACAATGAAGGCTAACTGTATTAGGAATTGATGATATGTCAGTTTTTGATAATTAGTCGATTTACAAAAAACATGTTAAAATAAATAGATATATAGTATACAATTTAGAAGTTTATACATATGTACTAATTTTCGGATGGGGTGTACGAAATGTCGTTTCGTCAAAAGACTGCAAAATATTTCAGTAATCATGCTGAAACAAATGAGAATCATGTTGATCCGTCGCTCCAAACACATTACTATAAAACAACAAGAGATAAAGGATTAAGCATGCTGGAGAATTATTTTAATAATAACGGAAACTATCGCATCAATGCTATCTCCAAGGATCACGGTGAAATTAGTGCTACTATAATTAAAGGGAAAAAAGCATTTATTGTTGCGACTGTAATTATGGTGAGACCTCACCAGACAGCGATTGATTTTTCTGTTACAACTGAGTCAGTATTTCCGTTTGATTTAGGTTATAGTACGAAAATTATCCAGCAACTATATCAGCAAGTAAATAAAGAGCTGCCTATCATTAATAATACGAATAGTCAGAGTCGGTAGCAGAAAATGAATGGGGTTGAACGACATGAGATGTTCAAATTGCCACTATAAAAGTACAAAGGTTTTGGATTCACGGCCAATTGAAGAAGCTCGCTCGATCCGCAGGCGCAGAGAATGCGAACAGTGCGGGTTTCGCTTTACAACATTTGAACGGATTGAAGAGGTCCCGTTAATTGTTGTGAAAAAGGATGGCACAAGACAGGAATACAGCCGCGAAAAATTAATACGCGGTTTGATTAAAGCATGCGAAAAACGTCCGGTTCCACTAGAAAAAATTGAAGAAATTGCCATTGATGTTGAAAAAGAATTGCGTAATACTGGTGTATCAGAAATAGACAGTAAAGAAATAGGAGAAATGGTAATGGATCGGCTTTCAGATGTTGACGAAGTCGCCTATGTTCGATTTGCATCAGTTTATCGGCAATTTAAGGATTTAACTGTATTTTTAGATGAATTAAAAGACTTAATTAAAACAGATAAGAACGAAAACACCTGAATAACCAGTTCAGTGTCATGTTTGGAGAAGAGAAAGGGTTAGAATAATGAGTCATATCGGAAAAATTTTGCCAATCGAAGGGTATCGTGTTTTGTTTAAAGGAAATTTGCCAGTTGATTATGCAAAGTCGTTAACTCACTTGTACCAGCCATTAATTGGTATACAAGCATTTTCGTTATATCAAACCCTATTGAACGAACTTGAATTTCAACATGGGTCATCAGTCCAAACACATCATACACTAATGAACTATATGAACCTGCCGTTAGATGATATTTATCGAGCCAGGTTAAAACTCGAAGGCATTGGACTACTTAAAACGTTTCAGAATCAAACTGATGAACGGAATTCATATATTTATGAAATACAAAGTCCTTTTTCTCCAGCGAATTTTTTCACAGATGAAATGCTGGCCCAATTACTATACCATCATATTGGTGAAACTAAATTTGAATTATTGAAAGAATACTACACCGAACATGGAAAAAGAGAAGGTGCTAACATAACAGCTTCTTTTAATGAAGTTTTTAAAACGTTTCAGCCATATCTGGAAGGGATGGAAGTGATTGATGATCAAGACCAATCAGTCACAGAGGCTGCAATTGATTTTACATGGATGGAACAAATGCTTAAGCAGCGCATGGTTCCGGCTAATAGAGTGTTGACTTCGGAAAACAGAAAGTTAATATCCCAAATGATGACTTTATATGATTTAGCAACCTATGAAGTAGAAAAATCTGTATTATGGGCGTTAACGGATGAAAATTCGCTTAATCGTAACGAGTTTAAAGAAGCTTGCCATGATTTATTTAGGAATAAACACAATCAAACAGATATTAGGCTTACGGAAAAAGAAGTACACTCAACAAATGAGACTGTTAGTAATCCAACAACGAAAGAAGACCAGCTTATTACTGAACTGGAAAAGATATCACCAAAGCAGTTGCTCGAAGATTTATCGAGTGGTGGTCAGGCATCTGCTCAGGATATGAAGGTAATTCGTGAAGTTATGACAACTCAAGGTCTCCCTTCTCCGGTGATGAATGTACTTATCCACTATGTTTTACTGCAATCAAATATGAAGTTGTCGAGAGCATATTTAGAAAAGATAGCAAGTCATTGGTCACGCGCTAACCTGAAGACAGCTAAGGAAGCAATGGCATTTGCTAAGAGTGAAAAAGGCCGATACCAAAAAGGACAAGCCAATAAATCAAATTATAAAAAGCCCCAATCCAATGAGGTTGTTCCTGACTGGTTCAAAGAACGGAAAAAGAAGAAGCAAGCTAACTCAAATCAGTCTGGTACCGATACACAAAAGGAATGGGAAGAAACAGCTACATTACTGCGAAAGTACTCCAAAAAGAAGAATAATCATTTATAAGGATGATAAAAATGAAGCCGGTTCAATCGAAATTAAAAAAATGGATGCAAGAAAATAAAAATTTTAAGGACAACTATATACGAATTAAGCAGGAAGTTTTAAATGATCCTGAAATAAAAGAATTTTTGTCATATCATCCTACATTACCGGAAGAAGAAATTGAGAAAAATCTTATAAAGTTGTATGAATATAAATCCCAGTCCAAGCAGTGTGATAAGTGTCAATCCTTTGAACAATGCCAAAATATGCTACAAGGCTATTCGCCTGTTTTACATGTTAAGGATAATGAAATTCATCTATCATATGAAAAGTGTCACCTTCGATTGGATTATGAAAAACAACAGCAGCAACAGCAGTTAATTGAGAGTTTATATATGCCCAAGGAAATACTGGATGCTGCTATAAGTGATATTGATCATGATCCTGAAAGAGGTAGTGGAATCAGGCAGTTACTCCTTTTTCTGGAACAAACGAAATCAGGACTCCCTGCTAAAGGCATTTATTTTTACGGCCCTTTTGGTGTTGGAAAAACATACCTGCTTGGAGCTCTGGCAAACGCATTAAAAGAATATAATATATCATCTATGCTAATTTATATGCCAGAGTTTGTTCGGGAAATAAAGAGTTCAATTAAAGATGATTCGATAAATGAAAAGATAAATTACTTTAAAAAAGCAGATGTACTCATCTTGGATGATATTGGGGCCGAAACACAATCAGCTTGGTTCCGGGACGAGATACTAGGTTCTATTTTACAGTATCGAATGATGGAAAAGTTACCAGTATTTTTTACATCTAACTACAGCCTGGAACAATTGGAAGACCAGCTTGGCCGATCTAATCGCGGTGGAGTTGAAACAGTGAAAGCGGGTCGCATTATCGAGCGGATAAAACAAGTAAGTAAAGAAATTTCACTATCAGGAGAAAATCGCCGCGACACTTAGAATATCACTAGACTAGCATGAAAAGGTTTAACCTTTTATGCTAGTTTTTTTAGTAGTTAAGAAACCATCATGATTGCTGAATATGCAGCATTAACTATAACTAAAATTATTTTTCATATATAAAATTTTGAGGTTTGCGGATACAAGGTAACCTTATTTCACACAAATAGAGTCAAATAACCAAAGTATAAGAGGGAAATCAAGCTACTTCTTATAAAGACAATCGTTTCTCAGCGTCATTTAGTGGCATAAATTATAATTTATTTTATGCCTCTTTTCACTGGTGAGATACGATTATAACTGTGAAGGAATAAGATAACTTCACGGGTACTTGCCTTCCATTGATTACTAACTTTACTAGTTTTATGGGATTATACATTTTTTCACATGTATGTCCATATAATGTAACAGTTTGGTTCTTGGGTGAGGGTGATTTATTTGCTGGAAGTTTATTTTGGATCGGATAAAGAAGTAATTAGTTTTTGTGAGCATTTATTTCAGTATAACAAACAGATTGAATTGCATTGGAAAACTAGTGAAGAATGGGGGAATCATTTAATACTTGATTATCAGGCACCTGGTAATGAATCAATGGAATCCATAGCAAAATCAATGGTTGAAGTATTTGTGACACATCGGTTGACAAACATGATAAACGGGATAATTAAAGACTGTTATTATTATACAAGCACGGATGAAATAGAGCGCATATTGGATATAACCCACTGGATATTCTCCGGTGATGATGCTGATAGTGCTAATGTTAGGAAGAATAAGGATCCAAGTCAATTGCTGGAGTCATTATTTATAGCTAACATTAAGAACACTGAAACAGTTCATTATGATTCAATTGTAAAGTTTCAATTGAAGGTATTTAAAGACCAGCTTATTAATTTTGTCGGGCTGGCAATTGATGAATTTAAACGAGAGGAGGAACATCAGGCGTTTGTTGATATGCTCCGGGAATACGTTGTTAAAAGGGAGCCGTCTTACAATACCATCCATATACTGCAAGGAGAGCAATTTTCTTTTTATAAACCGAGTGGGAAGCGATTTACGAAGCTTGAACTGAGAATGCTCATGCAAAAAGAGCCACTCTATATTGTAGGATTGGATGCTGACGAGTTGAATTTAGCGCCATTAATTGCGATGGCACCAGAAAAAATAAAAATTTATGGTGACCATCCTTCTGAACCAAAAACATTAACTGTAATCAACGTCTTTCAGGAAAGGGTTGAATTTCAGCCTGTCAGCAGCTTTCCATTCCCATATTATTTAAAAAAATAATTATTAAAGCTTGATTTTATTGTCAACAGAAGCTATAATACGATTTATATATAATTTTAACGAATTTAAAAGTAATGATAAGGACAAAATCATTTGGTTTTTGGATAGATAAGAGAAGGAAGTCGTTGGCTGAAAACTTCCATAGCCATGCAAATGATTACCACCTTTAAACTCTGCTATTGAACAGAAGTAAATAGCAGCGTAGAGTCTGCGTTAAAGATTTATGAGCCGCAAACGACTGCGGGAAATAGGGTGGAACCACGATGTTACCAACGCTCGTCCCTTTGCTTAAATGCAGAGGGATGGGTGTTTTTAATTTTGGCTGTTTTCTAGTTGTTTGTTGTTAGTATCGAACTGTGTAGCTAAGAGAGCAAAGCCATATTAGAAAATATTCAAATAGAATACATACAAGGAGTGTTACTAATGGCTGAAATAACGATAACTTTCCCAGATGGAGCAAACAAACAATTTCCCATAGGTACAACTGGCGAACAGATTGCGAGTTCTATTTCGTCGGGACTAAAAAAACAAGCACTGGCGATTAAACTGGATGGAGAATTATATGATTTAAGGCGTCAACTCCAACAAGGTGGTGCAATCGAGATCGTTACATACAAGAGTGACGATGGAATTGACATTATGCGCCACTCAACAGCACATTTATTGGCCCAAGCTGTTACAAGGTTATATGATAATGTCAATTTCGGGGTAGGTCCTGTAATTGAAGAAGGATTTTATTATGATATGGATATGGAACATACGTTAACACCTGAGGATCTTCCCAAGATTGAAAAGGAAATGAATCGAATTATTGAGGAAAACCTGGAGATAGAACGAGTCGAGGTTTCACGGAATGAAGCAAAGCGTATGTTTAAGGAAATTGGCGACGACCTTAAGCTTGAGTTGATTGATGCTATTCCAGAGGATGAACAAGTTACAATATATAAGCAGGGGGAATTTTTTGATTTATGCCGCGGAATTCATGTTCCTTCAACAAGTAAGATCAAAGCATTCAAACTGTTGAATATCTCTGGAGCATATTGGCGTGGTGACAGCGATAACCAGCAGCTGCAGCGCATTTATGGAACAGCTTTCCAAAAGCAAGGACAGCTTGATGAACATTTACGCATTCTCAAAGAAAGAAAAGAACGTGACCATCGTAAACTTGGAAAAGAATTGGAAATCTTTACGGTCTCACAAAAAGTTGGACAGGGGCTGCCATTATGGCTGCCAAAAGGAGCAACAATCCGCCGTACCATTGAGCGCTATATTGTAGACTTAGAAGAGCGTTTAGGCTATGACCACGTGTATACTCCTGTGCTTGGAAGTGTTGATTTATATAAAACAAGTGGACACTGGGATCACTATCAGGATGACATGTTTCCAACAATGGAAATGGATAATGAAGATTTAGTACTTCGTCCAATGAACTGTCCGCATCATATGATGGTTTATAAAAACCAATTATACAGCTACCGTAATCTGCCAGTCAGAATTGCTGAACTGGGTACAATGCATCGTCATGAAATGTCTGGTGCTTTGGCAGGGCTACAGCGTGTTCGTGCTATGACACTTAACGATGCACATATCTTTGCCCGTCCAGATCAGTTAAAAGCAGAATTTATTCGTGTTGTTGAACTAGTGCAAAAAGTATATGAGGATTTTGGAATCAACGATTATTATTTCCGCCTTTCTTATCGTGATCCAGAAGATAAGGAAAAGTACATTGATAATGATGAAATGTGGGAGAAAGCACAGGCTATGCTTAAAGAAACCATGGAAGAAATGAAGGTTGATTATGTAGAAGCTGAAGGCGAAGCTGCATTCTATGGTCCGAAGCTTGATGTCCAAGTGAAAACGGCTTTAGGTAAAGACGAAACGCTGTCCACTGTTCAGCTTGATTATCAGTTGCCTGAACGATTCGATTTGACGTATATAGGTGAGGATGGTAATGAACATCGACCAGTGGTTATACACCGTGGTGTTGTATCAACAATGGAAAGATTTGTTGCTTTCCTCATAGAAGAATATAAAGGAGCGTTTCCAACTTGGCTGGCACCAGTACAAGTGAAAGTTATTCCGGTGTCACCTCAAGTCCACATGGATTACGCAAAAAAAGTGGAAGAAAAATTAAGATTCCAAGGTATTCGGGTTGCAGTGGATGAACGCGATGAAAAGATTGGCTACAAAATAAGGGAAGCACAAACACAAAAAGTCCCATTTGCTTTAGTTCTGGGAGATAATGAAATTGAAGAGAATACAGTAAATTTCCGCCGTTATGGTGAGAAAGAGTCTGAGACAATTGCTTACGATAAGTTTGAGAAATTAATCACAGATGAAGTATCAACCAGGGAATTACGCAGAAAATAAAGTTTATATCAAAGTACTTCGTTTTCCAGGTCTACTAGGGTTTATAACCTGGTAAATTTGTGATAAATAATGGTTAAGCGTGTATTTTTTCATCATCTTGTTGACAGAATAGGAAATACATGCTATTCTATTAAAGTTGAATAAAATTAAATGATCTGAGACAAGTAGAAGCACCCGCTTCTCACCTGATTGACGCATTCGTGCAGTTGACTGGTTTTAACTCTTTTAATAGACTAATGGAGAAGTGTGGGTGCAGTATTGTACCTACACTTTTTTGCAGTTTAGAAAGTACAAAACTTTCTTATTGCATAAGTGCGATTTACGCTATAAGGACTGGCGATAAGCCAAGTTACTAAAATTTGCTTGTCAATATTGGATCTGTAACACTACAATTATTTGGAGGTGGCTGGCTATTAGCAAAGAGATGAATGTTAATGAAAAAATCCGTGCTAGAGAAGTAAGACTTATCGACTCAAATGGTGATCAGCTTGGAGTGAAATCTCGTAATGAAGCATTAGATATCGCTCAAACCAGGAATCTTGATCTGGTTCTTGTTGCACCGAATGCAAAACCACCAGTATGTCGAATCATGGATTTTGGGAAATATCGCTTTGAACAGCAAAAGAAAGAAAAAGAAGCACGTAAAAAACAAAAAGTTATTAATGTAAAAGAAGTACGATTTACTCCTGGAATTGGAGAGCATGATTTTAACACCAAGTTAAAAAATGCTAGAAAATTCCTTGATAAAGGTGATAAGGTAAAAGCATCTGTTCGCTTTCGCGGACGTGCGATTACACACAAGGAGCTTGGTCGGGAAGTTCTTGACCGCTTTGCGGACGAAGTAAAAGATATTGCTACAATCGAATCCAAACCAAAAATGGAAGGTCGTAGCATGTTCATGATGCTTGCTCCAGTAAACGAAAAATAACAACTCAAGGAGGAACTTAACATGCCTAAAATGAAAACCCATAAAGGTTCTCAAAAACGTTTCAGCAAAACCGGTTCAGGGAAGCTAAAACGTTCACACGCTTATACAAGCCATATGTTCGCTCATAAATCTCAAAAGCAAAAACGTAAACTGCGTAAATCAACAGTTGTTTCTGCGAGTGATTTCAGACGAATCAAAACAATGCTTCCGTACAAATAAGCATTGAGACACCGAACGAGAAAGACATTACACTATTTTTTATTTGTATTAGGAGGGAATTATTATGCCACGTGTAAAAGGTGGAACAGTTACGCGCAGACGTCGTAAACGCGTACTAAAACTTGCTAAAGGTTATTATGGTTCAAAGAGTGCTCTATTTAAAACAGCAAAACAACAGGTTATGAAATCAGGTCAATATGCATATCGTGATCGCAGACAGAAGAAACGTGATTTCCGTAAACTATGGATTACACGTATTAATGCTGCTGCACGTATGAATGATATTTCATACAGCAAATTAATGCATGGATTAAAAGTAGCTGGTATTGATGTTAATCGTAAAATGCTGTCAGATATTGCAATCAATGATGAAAAAGGGTTTGCAGAATTAGCTGAAAAAGCTAAAGCAGCTACTAAATAAAACTACTAAACGCCAAATCCAGATGAACTGGGTTTGGTGTTTTTATATCAGAGGTGTAAAGATGAATGAAATAAATATTATTATCCTATTTCTTATTGGTGTTAATGGGTTAGCTTTTATGTTAATGAGGATAGATAAACAGAAGGCGATAAGACATAAATATCGGATACCTGAACGTACATTTTGGGGAATTGCGATTTTAGGTGGAGCCTTTGGGGCGTTATTAGGGATGAAGCGTTATCGGCATAAAACGAAACATCGCTTATTTATCTTAGGAATGCCAACGTTAATTGTCATTCACATAATTCTATTGGTGTATATAACATATTAGATGTCATAAAGGCTCGTCTCTTGTCATATACATGTACTAATATGATTACCAAGTGCATGCTCTAACGAAGGAGGTTGGGTATGGAGCTATTTGGCAATTATTTACTGGCATTTATTGAAACGGGTGGATTATTTGCCCCGATTTTATTTATAGGTTGTCATTTATTAAGGCCATTATTTTTTCTTCCGGTTGTATTTATTTGTATCTCAGGTGGAATTCTCTTTGGAGCTTTTGCAGGAACACTGTACTCAGTCATCGGTATTACATTATCCAGTATCATTTTTTATGGTGTAATTCGTTGGATGCCAAAAACCTTTAATAAGCTGGTAAATCTGAAACGTAAAATAATTGGCAATAATTCCAAGCTTACCACATCCCAAATCGCAATATTGCGACTCGTGCCTTTCATTCACTTTCATTTGTTATCCTTATGCTTAATAGAGATTTCTGCAAACTTTAAGGATTACACCAGGTCATCATTATTTTCAAACATTCCGTTAGCCTTCGTTTATACATCCGTTGGCAAATGGATATCCAGTTTATCCCCTATGTATATCCTCATATTCTTAGTCGCATTGCTACCACTAATTTACATTTTAAGAAGAAAAGAAATTATTATTAAATGGAACGATTTTTTCCAGGTAAGTACACAATAAAGGAATCGCAATCAACTCATAGTTTAGGTCTGTCATATAAGATATATAATGAGACGTAGCTTTTTGCTGCTTTTCCTATTTTTAATGAAGGCTGAGTGCTTCGATTCGTTCCGGCAGAATACTTCGCTTTCCATGGGCACGACCCCAGCGTAGGAAATACACGGAGACTCCTGCGGGAAAAGCAACAGCTGAAGATCCCGCAGGAAGCGGTTTTTGCTTCCGAGGAAGCTGAAGCGTTGCCAACGGAAAGCGAAGTGTATTTCCGCAGCGGCTTCATAGCATTTAATACTTTCTACAAAAGATTTTAACTACGTCGCATTTTATATCATATACGCACCGTTAATCCAAAAACTCAAGTAGTGTATATTGAGCCTTTCTTATTCCTTCAAGGTTTATGCGGTCACTTTACGCTGCGATAGGTGAATAATAATTTTATATTAAAAATAGCTCACTATGCAGAGGATATGCCGCACGGTGAGCTATTTTTCATTCAACTTGATATAGATTCCTTTTTGCTGGAGATTATTTATACATTCATTTAAATATTCCAGATTGTGTTCTGGATATATGTTACCTGTATTGATTTGACCTCTTGTACATTTCATGGCTTCAAGGCTGGAATAGCGAATTGCTGATTTCCCGCGATATGTTGGTTCTTCCCATAGTGGCTGAACATTATATCCTCTTCGTTTCATTTCCTGGATTACTTTTAAATGATACAGAAAAAGCATATATGGTGAATAATTGAATACGTAGTTAACAGTGGAATGCGTTTTTCCCCAGCCATTACCTCTTAGTGCACAACATTCGCGGTGCTGTCCCAGTAATTGTTGTCCAGGAAGAAATGGGATAAGTTCTTCGTGCCATAATCGCATCGGAATTTCCCCTTCTATTCGATAATGGTTAAAAGCAATTTATTTATAGGATGCTTCCATTCAATTTTTGCATATGGATATCGAATTAATAACTCTTTTTCTATAAAATAGAGGTCGTCTCTCCTAATTCCACCTAATTCTCCGGGGTCACGTGCAAATACGCTAATATTAACTACTTCAAATGAATCTTCTGTAGTGCCAAGATATTTTTCCCCTTCAAATAAACAGTTTTTATAGACAAACTGGATATTTTTTTTACTATTAGTCGGTTCATCTATTATATAAAAATCGTCTTTAGACTTGGCAATTTGCATCCTTCGTTCCGGATTACGATAATATTGAAATATCGTATAGACGAGGAGAACGAGAGCTATGAGAATAAGTAATCGAAACAAAATGACAATCATATCGAATCGTCTCCCTGTAGAGTGATAGTATCTTGTACGTTTGGGATAGAAACAGGTTTCACTATTTACAATAATTTCGTGTTACAATCGACAAAAAGAGAAAAGAGGTAATCGAAATGGACTGGTCAGCATTATACAAGATGCAAAAACAATTGGACAACTATATTGAATCACAGCATGATCTAACAGGCAAGAATTTATTCGAGGAGAAGCAATTGGCGTTACTTGTTGAATTAGGGGAATTAGCGAATGAAACACGCTGCTTTAAATTCTGGAGTAAAAAGCCTAGAAATGAAGAAGACGTAATCCTGGAAGAATATGTTGATGGGATACATTTTATTTTATCATTAGGATTGGAAAAAGGGTATGAGTATATATCAGCAAGAACAGAAAATTCTTCAACCAGTGAAACAGAACAGTTTAACCTTGTATTTTCTGCATGTGTTTTATTTAAACAACAACCTACACGAGAAAATTATGAGTTACTTTTTGAATATTACTTACAGTTAGGTGAATTGCTGGGATTTGATGAAAAGGCAGTACAGAATGCGTACCTGAAAAAAAATGAAGTTAATTATGAGCGACAGGATCAGGGATATTAAGCTGAAAACGTTTTATTATTTCTGTATTTGCGGTTATAATAAAATAGGATAATAATGAAGGAGGAGTTTTTACATATGGCAAAATTAGACGAAACGAATACAATGTTAAAAGATTTAACAGATGCAAAAGGAATTCCAGGTAATGAAAAAGAAGCAAGAGAAGTGATGGAAAAGTATATTACACCATATGCTGATAAAATTTATACCGATAATTTGGGTAGCTTGATTGCGGAGAAGACTGGCGATACGAATGGCCCTAAAATCATGGTTGCCGGTCATTTAGATGAAGTTGGATTTATGGTTACTCGTATCGATGATAATGGCTTCGTTTACTTTCAGACAGTTGGAGGCTGGTGGAGCCAGGTAATGCTTGCGCAACGTGTTACACTTATGACATCAAAAGGTGATGTAACAGGAGTAATTGGTTCAAAGCCACCACATATCCTTTCGGCTGAAGCACGTAAAAAGCCAATCGAGATAAAGGATATGTTTATCGATATTGGAGCATCAAGTAAAGAGGAAGCACGGAAATTTGGTGTGCGTCCTGGTGATTCAGTTGTACCTTATTTCGAATTTACCCAATTAAAAAATGATAAGATGCTGTTAGCAAAAGCATGGGACAATAGAATTGGCTGTGCAATTGCAATTGAGGTGCTTAAACAGTTAAAAGATGAAAAGCATCCTAATATTGTTTATGGAGTTGGAACGATCCAGGAAGAAGTCGGGTTACGTGGTGCACGTACTTCTGCACATGCCATAAAACCGGATATTGGATTCGCCGTCGACGTTGGTATTGCCGGGGACACTCCTGGTGTTTCTGACAAAGATGCAGACAGCAAGCTTGGGGAAGGACCGCAGATTCTCTTATATGATGCATCAATGATTTCACATAAAGGTGTACGCGAATTCGTCGTTGATACAGCTGATGAAAACAATATCCCTTATCAATTTGCAACAATCGCCGGTGGTGGTACCGATTCTGGATCCATACATTTAACCGCGAATGGAGTTCCATCTCTATCAATAACGGTGGCAACACGCTACATTCATTCACATGCTGCTATCCTGCACTGTGATGATTTTGAAAACGCAGTAAAATTGATTGTTGAAACAATTAAAAAATTAGACAACGATAAAGTGAAGGAAATTGTTTTAGGTTAAGCCTGTTTTTAAGATAACTTGACTGTTAATATTTAACTGCACAGATGGAAAAACAAGAGACTTTACTAAAACAAACTACGAATAAAGAAAAGCTGAGGAGCGACCGCTCTTCAGCTTTTTTATACAATATAGGAATTCATTACTTTTTTTACATAGTTCTGTGTTTCGTCAAAAGGCGGAATACCTTGATGTTTATCTACATTCCCCGGTCCTGCGTTATAGGCAGCAAGAGCCAGTTCGATATTTCCGTTGTATCGGTCAAGCATCTGACTTAGATATTTCGTTCCACCTTCGATATTCTGTTTGGGGTCATATGGATTGGTGACGCCCAGCCCTCTTGCAGTAGCAGGCATTAATTGCATTAAACCTTGCGCACCAGCATCACTTTTGGCATTTGCATTATAATTTGATTCGGCTTTTATGACGGAATGAATCAAGTTCGGATCTATTCCATACTTTTCGGCAGACCTGGAAATATATGAATCAACTATTACAGGTGAAGTAGCATTCTTTACTGTTAATGGGGAAGTGGTTTTAGGTGGTATAAACGGCTGAGTCTGCATATTCCCCTGCATAAAGTTATTGTTATTGGTGGTTCCATTGTTTATCTGCTGCTGCAACAATTGTTTAAACGCCAGTTCAATCATAGGGGAGTTAGTTGAGCTGTTCCTCGAAGACGTTAATACTGACATAGCCTGTTGTTGAATTAGTGATTGCAAACTTCGAATATCCATAATAAAATTCCCCCCAAATTAATTACATTAAGTGTACATGTTTATCCAAAATATCACAATATCTTTTATAATTTTATTGGCTCTTTCCCATAATCCTGTAATACTTGATGATAAAAAGGGTCGTTTCCAATACAATATATTCGTTCGCATAAACTATTGATCTCGTCCATGTCATGTGATGTATAAATAATCATTTTACCGTGATTCTTTGCAAGCTCATATAAGTATGAACCAATTTCTTTACGTGATTTCAGATCAATTCCTACTGTAGGCTCATCCAAAAGTAATAGCATTGGCTCATGGATTAAACTTATCGCTAAATTTAATTTCCGTTTCATGCCACCTGAGAGAGTTTTAACAGATTCATCCCATTTTTCGAGCTTCATATCTCTGCAAAGCTGTCTCAGCTCTTCTTTACTTTTATTCTTCCATGATAGTTTCTCGAAGAAAACCATATTTTCTTTAACCGTGAATTCTTCCCATAATGCAATATCTTGTGCAACAAAACCGATATTTTTACGAAGTTGCTTTTTGTTTTTCTGGTAGGCTTCATTATACAACGAGATAGAACCCGACGTTGGCTTGGATAACGTTGCCAAGATTTGCAGCATGGTTGATTTGCCTGCACCATTTTCACCTACTAGTCCAATGATTTCACCTGGTTTAGCAGTGAATGTAACCGAATTTAGTATTTGTTTTTTTCCATATTCCTTGGATAGGGACTGGACTTTAAGCATTGTATTTCTCCTTTCTAACAATCCAAACAATCGTTAAGAGAATTACCATAAGAGACCATAGACTTACAAATTCTCCGTTCAGTAACGGTGAAATTGGATTAAATAAATTAAACCAAGACCAATTCGAGACTACTCCAGAGGGGAGAACTGCACCACTGCTGATGGTGACAAACAGTGTTATTCCAAATGACATAGAATAATATAAAAATGCCGTTTTAAAAAGATGTGCAAGTAAAAAGGCAGCTAGACTAATTAAAATCCGGTAAATAACTAGATTAAGAAAGTTGATCCACTCTCCAAATGCAAGATACAGCGTAATAACGGTTAATAGATCGACAATAAAAAACAGGACGCTATAAAGTATAATGTTTTGTAACATATATGATTTTATTGTCCAACGAGTGAATGCAAAGCGTATTCTGGTGTTCGATTGTTTTTCTTTAATAACCCAGTCAAACAGTAGTAGCGTTGAAAGCATGCTGCATATTGACCATAACCCCCATACAGTAAACAAAGCTGTATCTTCACTTGTTTTCACGGGTGAATCATTAAACGAAAAAGCTGTATTTAGGAGATTCTCATCTTGTTCGATTTCATTACTTTTGGCCACAATCTCCTCAAACGTCCATCCTTTGTTTTCCTTATATTGCTGTTCAAGTTCTTTTACAACGAATGCAGCTTTTGACCTCCCAGTTTCCTGCTGTACATAGGACAAAACTATTTCTTTAACTGGTGAATAGGCAAAAGACAGGTCGGACTGATAGCTTGTAATTAATTGATTACGACTATTTTCAAGAATTTTTTCCTCAAAGCCATTATGAATAATAAATACACTATCCAATTCATGTTTTCTTAACTGATAAAGTGCAACTTCTTCAGACAGTTCCTTTATTTTGGCAAATGGTATTGTTTTAATCTCCTGTACCAATTCATTTGATGCCTTTGTTTCTTCCTCCAGGACGATACCAACTGGAACTTTCGAATCTTCCTGTAAAACATCAGTAACTGTTAGGATACCTGTTGTTGCAATAAGTGGGAATAAAAGCCAAAACACTAGACTTGTAAATTGTTTTTTCCAATGCATGAAGCGGGTTACTAGGATACTGTTCATGTATTAACACGCTCCCTCCACATTGATATCCCTAACAGTAGAAGCGCACTTGCTGCCGTCAGAAGTGTAAGTGGTACATAATCAGCATAAAACCTGCCGTTTATAATTACTTCCTGAAGCCAGTGAAAGCTTTCAAAGGAGAAACTGTATGGTAATAGTTCTTGTACATATATTGGAAAGTATAGAGTGGGTATAATTGCTCCGCTTACTACTAATGACAAAAATGTATACAATGACTGTGCAAGCAAACGTACTTTTTGACCACTAATTACCGTTTCCAGAATAGCTAATCCAAATAGGAACGCAATGTTATAAAGAATTATTATGATTGCTATTCGTAAGTAATCTTCACCGAATAAAGTGATTTCCATTAAATTAGTGAATATGAACAATGTGATACCCGCACAGATGCATGTTACTATGCAAGTGGATGATATTTTTGCTAATAATTGTCTTATCTGAGTTACCCCATATAGTCGCATACGATCCATTATGCGATATTCTTCATCTTTTGTGAAAAACGAATAAAATGCCAGCAGCCAGATTGTAATAATCGTAAACCAGCCTGCAAGCCCATAATAGTGAATGGGGGAATTGGTTGCATTATTAGTAATTTTTTCCTCATCTATGATCTTGTCTTTACCTACTGTATATACTAAAAAGTTGGTAAATTGATTAAATAGCATATCTTGACGTACTTCATTATCAATGGTTAATTGTTTTGCATAATAGTTTATTGTTAGTATATTCGCCTGTGATGAGCGTATATGCCGTGCGATACTATCGAGCAATTCTTTAACTACATAGCTTTCTGTCCGTCGGTTTGGATTACCTGTGATATGTAATGATACTTGATTTCCATTATATAAACTTTTTGTAAAACCTTCAGGGAAGGTTACATAGGCACTTAACTGATTCTCAATTTGTTCGGTTGCTTGCTTTTTTGTCACCTTTTTAATTTGTATGTAACTGCCTAATTGTGATGATTTGTCGATCATGTCTAAAACCATTTCAGTTTCTTCTGATTTATCCAAATCGACTAATCCTACATAAATGGGTTTCTGATCTTCGGGTGAAACAATGGAGACTGCAATGACAGCAATTAGTGTTATGAGAATGACTGGAAAGAGTAAAAGCAGAGGAAGTGTCAGCCACTTCCTCTGCAGTTGCTTAAAATTATTTTTGGTAAATAAAAACAGATGTTTTATGAAGTGCATACATCCACTTCCATTCCATTAAAAGCCATTTAGGTTCCCGCCAGTCCCCATTAATCCGAAGATCCATTGCTGGAATTTAGGCGTTACTTCCATTTCGACGTATTGATTCAGTTCATCAATACTCATGTTCCCGATGTTCTTAACTTCCTTGTCGCTATCTAATTCAACCGAATTAATTAGCTTTGCACTTTTCTCGATGTGGAGGCTAATCATATCCGGTCCAATATCTGGTGTTTCAATCGAAAAATCGTGTTCAGATGACATTTGATCATTGTTATAAGAAGCAGTACCAGACCATGTTAAACTACCACTATCTCTGGCGTCACTATAGGAAAATACCCGTTCAAATTCTCTGTTACCATCGTGTAATGTTCCAGTACCATTATATGATAGTTCTGTTTCACCAAATGAAAGTTTAATAGAATCAGAAACTTCATCACTAGTTGTCTCCAAGTCACCCGTAAGCATCATGTTGTGACTACCATTCTGATCGGTTGCTTCAAATTCGTAATTAAACGTTTGGTTTTGCTCTTGGAGTAGTTGCGTCCCATTAACAGATAATGTAACCAGTTCCTCGTTTGTTGGACCAAGTTTTATTGAGAAATCCCGCTTTACGATTAATTTATCTTTCACCCAGATTGTTGATTGAATACCATCTGGAATTTTAAAATCTGTTAAATTTGCCCGAGTATCCTTTATAGCTGTTTCAAACTCTTCAATAAATTGATCAATCTGTTTTTGAACATCAGGTGTCATGCTTGAAGAAGTTATACCGGCGCCAAACTGTTGAACACCAATCTGTTCACTAATAATTTCTTTAAGTCTATCATCATTTTCCATTTTTTTAAGTACTGTATTCAAAAGTTCTTTTGTTTGTTTTTCGGAAAGATGCATGGTGATTTTCTGCGTATCCATAGCATTCGAGTTAACGTTAACTGTTTCATCTACTATTTCAAATGCCTTCTCAGGCAGACTTTCATATATCATTTCCAAATATTCTTCCTGAATATATTTTTGGTCTTCTTTGCTAAGAACTCCGGTTGATCCTTCAAAAAAAGCATTAAAATCAAGTTTCTCATCACCCGTGAATGTTTTTGGATCAACTTCTTTTAATAACTTGCCTAAATCTTCACCGTTTAACTGAACTAACTCCTCAAGAAATGGTAAGCCCAGCATTACACGGTCTTCTGTCAGATAAAAATTAATATCTCCTACTTCAAGTTCACCCATGCTTGCTTTGATTTCCGATGCCAAATGCTTTTTATCTTTATCCATAGCAGTAGTTAAAGTAAGTGTTGCATTATTAATAAATTGGGCTGGACCCATACCCCCAAAGCCACTCATTGCATTGGGATCATTATATTCACCGGAAAATTCCAGTGTTGTCTCTGTTGGATTTTCCTCACTTTGTTCATACCAGCTTAATTCCGGCTGATATCGTGTTTCTGCTTTATCCTGCAGAAATTCTGCTGAATCTTTTTCGGCTAGAAAATATTGCTGTTTGGCAGATAAATCAAGTAGGACATATGCTGCGACACTACCGCCAATTAACAGAACAGCTACAATTGAAATAACTATAATTTTTTTCGAACTCATCTATAATCTCTCCCCCTATGTACAAGCTTCTTTTAATATATGTATTATTTTCATATAAGTTTACCATAAAAAAATGTAAATGTAGTTATAAATTAACAAAAAAACGGATGCTTGTCTGCATCCGTTTTAATTTAACTTGTAGTTGCTTGCTTTACTCCTTGTTCAAGTGCGTCAATCATTTCCTGTTTATCCTCTTCATTGGATTGATTCCAAATCAATTCAAATATGACCCCTAAACCAGGCAGCATTTTTTCTTCACCATCTTGAATTGCATCAACAATGGTTGCTTCTAATTGTTCCTGATTATTTGACGCAATATTGGATAATATTGCTTCTCTTAAATTCAAATCCATAAAAACACCTCTCACAATTATTTTAACTATAGATAGTTTGACCGGTATAGGATAAAATATGTATGATGATAGTAGAAAACTTGGCATAGCGTTAATGGCATTCTTAGAAACCGTTTTGTGTTTTGGCAGTTAAAATTAATTGGAATGGAATTGAAATGTTATGATTACTTCAGTACAAAATGAAAAAGTTAAACAATGGAATAAATTGCATAGTCGTAAAGGCCGTAAAAAATCAGAGACTTTTTTAATTGAAGGTTTTCATTTGGTTGAAGAAGCCCACAAGAGTGAATGGGAAATTGTCGAGATTATCGTCCAGGAAGATAGACAATATCCAAATTGGTTCGATGATTATATAGTTACCAAAGTAAATGAAAAGGTCCTCCAGCATATTGCTCGTACAAAGACACCTCAGGGAGTATCTGCAATTATAAAAATGAAAGAACCAGAAGCAATAATTGGAAATTCTCTATTATTAATCGATTCAATTCAAGATCCAGGAAATTTAGGTACGGTTATCAGAACAGCGGATGCAGCAGGATTTGATGCGGTGATGCTGGGTGATGATACGGTTGATATGTATAATGATAAGGTTATCCGTTCCACACAGGGATCGTTATTCCATTTGCCAATTTCACAGGTAAGTATTAAAGAAAAAGTACCACAGTTAAAGGCAGAGGGATTTAGTGTATGGGCTTCTGCATTATCGGATGCAATCCCATTCGATAAACTTGAAGTGCCAGAAAAAACTGCCCTTATTATTGGAAATGAAGGTGCAGGAATTCAAAGTGAAATTGTTGATTTAGCCGATACCGTTGTGAAAATTCCAATATATGGAGAAGCGGAATCACTTAATGTAAGTGTTGCAGCAGGCATATTAATGTATTATATTAAGATGTAGAAGTTGCATAATATTTAGATGTTCATTATAATAAAATAAATTTAACATAAAAGCTAAGAAAGAGCCCGTAATAGTTAGGAAGCGGTAAAAGGGAAGAGATGTCCTGGACTGAAAGCATTTCTACTGTGATAACTGTTATATTTCACTCTGGAGCTGGCACTCGGGACCTTGATTAATCAAGTAAAGGTGTACCGGATGAAAAATCCGTTATTAAGATTAAGTTGGATGCATTAAGTGTGTCAACAAGGGTGGTACCGCGAAACTTTAGCCTCGTCCCTTTTTAGGGATGGGGCTTTTTTGTATTTAAAAAGTGTTATACAGGAGGAGTAATTATGAAAGAGCAATTGGAGGCTATTCAAGCTGAAGCATTGGATAATGTAAAACAGGCAAGTAATTTAAAGGAACTCCAGGATATTAAAGTAACTTATTTAGGCAAAAAAGGGTCTTTAACGTCTGTCTTGCGTGGTATGGGGAAACTTTCTAAAGAAGAACGGCCGGTTGTTGGTGAAATTGCCAACAAAGTACGTGAATCTATTACAAATGAAATTGAGCACAAGAGTGAAATTTTGGAGCAAGCAGCATTAGATGAGAAACTTCAGCAAGAAGCACTTGATGTGACTTTACCAGGGCGGCCAGTTCAAGTTGGCGGGCCTCACTTGTTAACACAAATTGTAGAAGAGATTGAGGACTTATTTATTGGGATAGGATTTGAGGTAAGAGAAGGGCCGGAAGTTGAAACAGATTATTATAATTTTGAAGCGCTAAATCTTCCTAAAGGTCATCCAGCGCGTGATATGCAAGATACTTTTTATATTACCAATGAATTATTGCTTCGAACCCACACATCACCTGTTCAAGCGCGAACAATGCGACAGTTCAATGGTGATCAAACTGTTAAAATGATATGTCCCGGAAAAGTATATCGTCGTGACACGGATGACGCAACACACTCACACCAGTTCACCCAGATTGAAGGACTATACGTGGATAAGAATGTCCGTATGAGTGATTTGAAGGGAATATTAGATAAATTTGCTAAGAAAATGTTTGGCGATGATCGGAAAACCCGACTACGCCCAAGCTTTTTCCCATTTACTGAACCATCTGTTGAAATGGATATATCATGTAAAGTTTGTAACGGATCTGGCTGTTCTGTTTGTAAAAAGTCAGGTTGGATTGAAATTTTAGGCGGTGGCATGGTCCATCCTAGAGTACTGGAAATGGCCGGATATGATTCTAAGGAATATACTGGTTTTGCATTTGGAATGGGCCCTGAAAGAATAGCTATGCTGAAATATGGTGTTGATGATATTCGTAATTTCTATACAAATGATGTACGTTTTCTAAGACAATATCATCATGCAAAAGGAGGTACCTTGTAATGCTAGTATCATTAAACTGGTTAAAAAATTATGTAGATATAGAAAATATCTCACCTGAAGAACTTGCAGAAAAAATTACGAAAACTGGTATTGAAGTAGATGGTATTGAATATATTGCAGAAAAAAGTCAAGGCGTAGTAGTTGGTCATGTTGAATCATGTGAAAAACATCCCAATGCAGATAAATTGAATCTTTGTCAGGTTGATATAGGTGATGAGAAATTACAGATTATCTGCGGGGCACCAAATGTTGCGCAAGGTCAAAAAGTTGCAGTAGCTAAGCCTGGTGCAGTTTTGCCTGGAAACTTTAAAATTAAAAAGGTTAAACTACGCGGAGTAGAATCAAATGGGATGATTTGTTCACTTCAGGAGCTTGGTATTGACGAAAAATATGTACCGAAAGATATCGCGGAAGGTATTTTTGTTTTTCCAAATGATGTATCGATAGGTGAAAGTGTTGAGCCACTATTAAACTTAAATGATGCCGTATTAGAATTTGATTTAACTCCCAACCGCGCTGATTGCCTAAGTATGTTAGGGGTTGCGTATGAGGTTGCAGCAATACTGGATAAAGACGTAATGTTACCAAGTGAAGAGGTTAATACAAGTGAAGAAAAAGCGAAAGATTATGTTTCTGTTGAAGTGGCAGATCCTGAGCTAAATCCATATTACGGGGCATTTGTCGTTAAAGATATCAAAATAGAACCATCCCCGTTATGGATGCGAAATGCATTAATGGCAGCAGGCATTCGTCCTATTAATAACATAGTGGATATTACCAACTATGTATTACTTGAATATGGTCAGCCACTGCATGCATTTGATTACGATTTATTAAATTCCGGAAAAATTGTTGTGAGGCGTGCGGAACAGAATGAAAAGCTTATTACACTGGATAAGGAAGAAAGAAGCTTATCAGATGATCACTTAGTTATTACAGATGGAAAAGATCCTGTCGCAATGGCTGGTGTCATGGGTGGAGCCAGCACGGAAGTTAACAATGAAACGACAACTATTTTGCTGGAAGCAGCATATTTTGCACCTGCTTCTGTTCGAAAAGCAGTGAAAGATACAGGGTTACGCAGTGAATCAAGCACTCGTTTTGAAAAGGGAGTAGATCCCAATCGGGTAAAAGAAGCAGGCCTTCGTGCGTGTCATTTACTGGAGAAGTACGCTGGTGCAACGGTACTTTCTGATGTTGTTTCTTTTGATGAATTGGACCGCTCTGAAAAGGTAGTTGAAGTTAGTACGGCAGAGATCAATAAACGTCTTGGAACTCAAATTAGTACAAATGAAATTGGGGTTATTTTAGATAAACTGCAATTCCCATATGAACAGATTAATCATCAATTGGTTGTAACTATTCCAACCCGTCGTGGAGATATTACGATTTTTGAAGATATGCTTGAGGAAGTTGCTCGTATTTACGAATATGACAATCTTCCATTTACATTACCAGAAGGCTCCTCACAGGCAGGTGGATTAACTGACAGACAGCAATTAAAGCGAGATGTAAAAGGTTACTTGCAAAGTGCAGGGTTAATGGAGACGATAACTTATTCCTTAACAAGTGATGAACACGTGTATAAGTTATTAGATCCGAAGCAGCAGGAACAGAAACCAAACCCTGTACAGTTGGCTATGCCAATGAGTGAGGACCATAAATATTTAAGACTAAGTATATTGCCAGGGTTGCTTCAGACATTAGCGCACAACCATGCACGAAATCAAATGAATCTTTCGTATTTTGAATTAGGGAATGTTTTTATCTCAAACGAAGAAACACTCACAAAGCAACCAGACGAAATGATTCGGGTTGCAGGAGCAGTTACAGGATTATGGCTGTCTCATCAATGGCAGCAAGAGAAGAAGCAAGTGGATTTCTATCTTGTTAAAGGAATTGTAGAGGGTCTGTTTGACTTTTTGAATATACAAGTAACCTTCGAACAGGCTAAACTCCAAGACATGCACCCAGGGCGTTGTGCAACATTGAAAGTTAATAATCATGCTGTTGGATTTATCGGTCAAGTGCATCCGAAGCTTGAAAAGTCAATGGATATTAAAGAGACTTATGTTTTTGATATTGATATGGAAGCAGTATTAGCTGTCTATAACAACACACCAGGATATAACCAAATTCCTAAGTATCCATCTGTTTCCAGAGATATTGCGTTTATTGTCGATAAGGACACTCAAGCAGGTGATATCAGGCAAACGATAGAAGAAACTGGCGCGCCCTTGGTTAAGAATGTTCAAGTGTTTGATGTATACAAGGGTGAGCATTTACCAGAAGGCAAAAAATCAATTGCTTACAGCCTGCTTTATCAGGATCCTGATAAAACATTGAAAGACGATGAAGTCGAACAATCCTATCAGGAAATAGTCCGTACAGTTAATAATAAATTTGATGCCTATGTAAGGTCATAAAGGCGCGAGTAAGCATTAGTGGTTCAGTTTTGGAGTACAAATAATTTGTACCCTTAATTGAACTGCTTTTTTTATTATTAAGGATATTACCACCTTTACCATATATTGCTAGCCTCTTTATCATACCAAAATTGGGTCGATATCCGGTATTTTCAGTTGATATCCCGAAATTGCGGTCGATACCTAGTATTTCCAGTTGATATTCCATCAACATAAAAAGAGCATCAAATTGATCTGCAATTCAATGCTAAATCGGTGCTGCATTCTAACTCACCTGTTCTAGAGATAACTTTTTGCTTTTTTTGTATTGGCAAAGTGTGTTTTTGCGTAAGAGTGCAGGGCTTTTTCACCCTTGGACTTGATGATACGTGCGATGGTTTGATCAACTTTTTTGGAAGCCCCTTTTGGCAGTGTGATTCCAGTTTTGGCTGACAGTTTATCCATTTCACTCAGAAAGCTGGTTCTGGCAATAATTGATCCTGCGGCAACTGCTATGGAATAACTCTCGGCTTTTGTCATGAAATACGTATTATCCGCAAGTTTCTGCTTCTCCGTTGCAATATGTTTTTTATAAACAGCCGGTTCACAAAATTGATCAATCAGAATGCCATCTGCTGAGTTTGTACCTATCTTATTAAGCAGATTATTTATGGCGTGATGATGAAGCATCGCCTTCATTTTTCCCTGTGTCCATCCCTGCTTTTGCAGCTTATTGTATTTTTCGTTATGTAAAATTAATAGGGAATAGGGTAAATCGAGATTAATAATATCTTTGGATATTTTTCGAATCGTTGAATCTGTTAAATTTTTCGAATCCTTCACACCCAACACCTTGAGCAACTCAATTTGCTCCTTTTTTACAAATACTGCAGCTACAGTTATTGGTCCAAAATAATCTCCTGTACCTGCTTCATCTGAACCTATATGGTTACTGTTGAATAATGTATCTGGTGGAGAATAGGTATTTAATTTATTTGTTTTTGGAGCAGCTTTTGGTGACTCTTTTGCTTTATTTGTCCATTTCTCTGCCTCAACAGCTGGAGCATTCCCTTGGAACATTACTTTCCCTGACTTATATGCAGTTATTACTGCATTAGAAGTTTTAGCACGAAAAATAGCTCCTTGAGGTGTTGATTGGAGCGCATTGGCGTAAAAGCGTTTCATTTCTTCTATTGTATTTTGTGGTATAACGTATACATTCTGTGGCATAAGATCCTCCAACTATATTATCTATTAACTATAGCAAATGTCGGGCATAAATGAAAAGAATGATTTCCTATCGCCAACAGTTTCCTCAATGGCAAACTTTGTGTTAATATATAGTGGACTATTTTTCAATTAGGAGGGTATTCGTGTGACCCAGGATGATAAAACACGTATAACAGTTGAAATACATAATAAATCTTATACAGTTGTTGGCGAAGAAAACGCTGATCACGTTCGTCTGGTTGCAAGTCTAGTAGATCAGAAAATGCGTGATATTCATGGGGTGAACCAACAGCTCACTACTTCTGAACTTGCCGTTCTTACAGCTGTAAATACGATGAATGATTATATGAAATTAAAAGAAGACTACGCAACTTTACTAGGATCAAAAAACAAGGAAGAGGATAAATAGCATATGGTTGATATTATACTAATTGCACTATTAATATTTGGATTTTTTATTGGATTAAAAAGAGGTTTTATTTTACAAGCATTTCATTTACTAGGATTTATTGCAGCATTTATACTAGCAGCCTTATACTATGACCAGCTTGCTCCACGACTTGCATTATGGATTCCCTATCCTGAATTAGAAAATAGTGGTGCATGGGCTGATTTCTTAGAGGCATTGCCCATTGAAGGTGCTTTTTATAACGCAATAGCTTTTGCAATTATTTTTTTCGCTGCCAAGATAATTATGCAAATAGTAGCATCTATGCTTGATTTTGTAGCAGACTTGCCAATTTTAAACTCTGTAAACAAATTACTGGGTGCAGTATTGGGATTTGTAGAGATATATCTCTTAATTTTCGTGGTATTATATGTTTTGGCATTAACACCATTAACAGAAATACAATCCTGGATAAACAGCTCGTCTGTAGCATTATTTATTATTGAACACACACCAATTTTATCAGAACAGATTAAGACATTATGGTTTGAACACGTTGATGATTTACTTAAATTTTAATTGAATAATCGAGACTGATTCAACGTATTAGGGTTGTCCTTGTATGTCATGTACAATAGATATAGCCTTTTTATGGATCAGTCTTTTTTCATAGTAAAAATAGTAGGTGATATATAATGACAATTAACAAAAAAGATGTAATCAAATTACTTGAAAAAGTTGCTATATATTTGGAACTTAAAGGGGAAAATTCTTTTAAAATTTCCGCTTATCGAAGAGCAGCACAGGCCCTCGAGCGTGATGACCGCTCTTTGACAGATATAGAAGACTTCAAGAAGATTAAGGGTATTGGAAAAGGGACAAGTGCAGTTATTGATGAATATATTGAAAATGAATCATCTGAAACGTTAAACCAGCTAGAAAAGGAAGTACCAAGCGGGTTAATACCGTTACTGAACCTTCCAGGTCTTGGTGGGAAAAAGCTGGCCAAGTTTTACCAGGAGCTAGGTGTTACTGATTCGGATTCGCTTAAGGAAGCTTGTGAAAGTGGAAAAGTGGAAAGTATGGAAGGTTTCGGAAAAAAGTCAGCCGACAAAATACTTGCTGCTCTGGAGGATGCAAACACCCGTCCGGAACGTCTGCCAATAGCATTTATGCTGCCGATTGCTGAAAGAATTGAAATGTATCTAGAAGGTATACAATCTATACAGGATTACTCGCGTGCTGGAAGTTTACGGAGAATGCGGGAAACTGTTAAAGATATTGATTTTATTATAGCATCGGAAAATCCGGCAATTGTCCGTGATGCACTACTTGAAATAAATCATATAAAAGAAGTAATTGCTAAAGGTGAGACAAAAGTATCCGTTACATTGGAAGATGTGTATGATGTGAATGTTGATTTCCGAATTGTAGCACCAAGAGAATTCGCCTCAACTTTACACCACTTCACTGGGTCAAAGGATCATAATGTTGCAATGCGACAACTGGCTAAATCCAAAGGTGAAAAGATAAACGAATATGGAGTTGACATTGAGGAAACAGGAGAAACCATAACATTCCAGGATGAGAAGCAATTTTTCGAGCATTTTGGATTACAGTTTATTCCACCAGAAGTACGAGAAAATACTGGTGAAGTGGATGCGTTCCGTGAGCACGTACCATTAATCAATCTGGAAGATATTCGCGGAGACTTACACATGCATACGACATGGAGTGACGGTGCACAATCATTAGAAGAGATGGTTAATCGTGCTCGTGAAAAGAATTATGAATATATTACAATAACGGACCACTCTAAGTTTTTGCAGGTCGCTAATGGATTAAATGAAACAAGATTGCGTAAACAAAAAGAAGAAATAAATAAGTTGAACGAAAAGTATGAGGATATCCACATATTTGCAGGTGTCGAAATGGATATTTTACCCGATGGTTCATTAAATTTTGATGATGAATTTTTACAGGAAATGGACTTCGTAATCGGTGCAATTCACTCAAGTTTCAATCAGTCACAGGAGAAAATTATGGAAAGGTTATATGCTGCGCTTGATAACCCGCATGTATCACTAATTGCACATCCTACGGGAAGACTTATTGGTCGCCGTACGGGGTATAACGTTGATGTTGATAAGTTAATACAACGTGCAAAAGAAACTGGAACAGCACTGGAAATCAATGCGAATCCAAATCGTTTGGATCTCTCTGCTGAATGGGCTCGCAAAGTCCAAAATGCTGGAGTCAAAATCGCTATTAACACGGATGCGCATAACTATAATATGCTTGATCATATGGCATATGGTGTACGTACAGCACGTAAAGGCTGGATTAAAAGGGGAACTGTATTAAATACCTGGTCAAAAGAGAAACTAATTGACTTCATGAATCGTACTAAATAAATGGGAAGAAGTAAAAGGAGCAAGTCTTTATGAATGAGCGTATTCTACACGTACTTGAATTTAATAAAATAACCGATCAATTAAGTAAACAGGCGGCTACTTCGATAGGGAAGGACTTTTGTTCCAGTTTAAAACCCTCCATAAATATAGACGAAGTTAAAGAAATGCAGGCAGAAACAGATGAAGCCAGTCAAATTTTAAGATTAAATGTAACAATTCCATTAGGTGGGATATTTGATATACGCGCTAGTATAAAACGAAGTGTCATTGGTGGTGTGCTGCGTCCTCTGGAATGTCTGGAAGTTGCAAACACCCTTTATGCGGCGCGTCAAGTTAAAAGCTTTATGGAAAAAATAGAAGAAGATATACCTATTCTAAAAAATCTTGGCACACAGATTATCTCGTTACGTGATTTGGAAACCCATATCAATAGCTGTATCGATGATAACGGACATATGATGGACAGTGCCTCGGTTAAATTACGCAGTGTCCGTTCTTCCATTCGGACATATGAAAGCAGATTACGTGATAAACTGGATAGCTACACAAAATCGAAAAGTAATATGCTGTCAGATGCAATTATTACGATTCGAAATGACCGATATGTTTTACCAGTAAAACAAGAGTACCGAGGATCTGTTGGTGGAATTGTTCACGACCAATCCGCTTCAGGTGCAACTTTATTTATGGAACCAAAAGCTGTAGTTGATCTTAATAACCGATTGCAGGAAGCAAAGGTTAAGGAAAAACAGGAGATCGACAGAATTTTGCGTGAGTTAAGTGATCATATCGCAAGTAATGAGGATTCTTTATATGAAAATGTAACGGTTCTGGCCAAGATTGACTTTATGGTTGCCAGGGCAAAATTAGGATTGCAAATGAAGGCAGCAATGCCAAAAATGAACGATAATGGAATTATAAAAATGACACAAGCGCGCCATCCGCTTATCTCAATGGATGAAGTGGTTGCTAATGATGTGGAATTGGGAGAAGATTATACATCAATTGTTATCACGGGACCAAATACAGGTGGTAAAACGGTAATTTTGAAAATGATAGGCTTATGCACATTAATGGCCCAGTCAGGGCTCAGAATTCCGGCGTTCGATGGCTGTGAAATGGCTGTGTTTGAGGATGTCTTTGCGGATATCGGTGACGAACAATCAATAGAGCAAAGTCTAAGTACTTTTTCTTCGCACATGACCAATATTGTCTCAATCCTGCAGCATGTCAATCACAAGTCATTAGTGCTATTTGATGAACTTGGAGCTGGCACAGACCCCCAAGAGGGCGCGGCATTGGCAATGTCTATTCTGGATGAAGTGATTTCACGTGGTTCACGTATTGTTGCAACAACACATTATCCGGAGTTAAAAGCATACGGGTACAACCGGGAGGATGTTGTTAATGCTTCTGTTGAATTTGATGTACAAACATTAAAACCCACTTATCGGTTACTGATAGGTGTACCGGGACGCAGTAATGCCTTTGAAATTTCCAAGCGACTGGGTCTTGACGATAAGGTTATCAATCATGCCAAGAGTCATATCGGTATTGATTCTAAAAGTGTGGAGAACATGATAGCCTCGCTTGAGAAATCACAGCGTCAAGCTGAATCAGACTATCAGGAGGCACATGATACCTTACTTGCCAGTGAACAATTACGCAAAGATATCGAAAAGGAATGGAAACATTTCGAGGAAAAGCGTGAGGCATTGTATAAAAAAGCAGAGGAAAAAGCAGAAAAGTCGTTACAGAATGCCAGAGAAGAAGCTGAAATGATTGTTGACGAATTACGAAATATGAAAGCCGGTTCACAATTAAAAGAGCATGAATGGATTGAAGCTAAAAAAATGCTTGAAGAGGCTCAGCCTAATCTGTCCAGTAAAAAAAATGACGATCCAACTAAAGAACAAACCGCAGCCAAACAAGGTTTGCAGGCTGGTGATGAAATTAAGCTATTATCGGTAAATCAGCAAGGAACCGTTCTGGAGAAAGTCACAGATAATGAATATCTTGTTCAGGTAGGGATTATGAAGGTAAAAGTAAAACGGAATGAATTACAGCTCGTAAACAAGAAAAACACGGTTGTTGAAAGACCTATGGCGACAGTAAAGGGATCGAGTTATCATGTGAAAACAGAGCTTGATTTACGTGGTCTGCGATTTGAGGATGCGTTAGTCAACTTGGAAAAATATATTGATGATGCAATACTTGCCGGCTATCCTAAAGTATCCATTATTCATGGAAAAGGTACCGGTGCGCTTCGAAAGGGAGTGAAAGAATTTACGCAAAGACACCCTAGTATAACTGCGGCTAGGCCAGGATCACAAGGTGAAGGCGGAAGCGGTGTAACAATTTTGGAACTGAAGTAATAGAAAAAGGGGGAGTACTACAAGTGGCGGGCTTTTGGGAGATTATTTTTGTGGAAACTGCTGCAAGATACAGCGTCGTTATTCTTTGTACAATCGTGTTTTTAGCAGTGTTTGAACTTGTTACCTCATACCATAATTGGGTGGAAATTAAGCGCGGAAATTTTGCTGTAGCTATGGCAACCGGAGGGAAAATTTTTGGAATAGCTACCATTTTCCGTTATTCGATTGAACATAATGATACGCTTATCGAGAGTATTGGCTGGGGTGTTTTTGGATTTTTATTATTACTTATTGGATATTTTATTTTTGAATTTTTAACACCGACTATCAAAATCGATGAGGAAATTGGAAAAGGGAACAATGCAGTCGGATTTATCTCGATGATGATTTCTGTTGGATTAGCTTTCGTCATCGGCGCAAGTATTGGATAAGGGAGAGAGAACATTGGAAACGCTAGCCAAAATATTAATTGTAATTGCAGTTATTTTTGTAGTAATTGGAATCATATACTTAATTTAATAAGAAATTTGAAAAAAATAAATAAATAAAATTTCAAAAAATACTAATTAATCGGTATAATGGAGTTAATAGATAAAAAGGAGGAGTAAAATATATGGAGAAAAAACGTTGGCATGTCCATTATCCAAAAGAGATTCCAACTACAATTGAATATGACGAAAAGCCGTTACATTCATTTTTGGCAGCAACAGCTGAATTATACCCTGAAAAGAAAGCGCTTCATTTTATGGGTAAGGAAATGACGTTTACAGAAGTATATTTACAGGCCAGAAAAATGGCCAAATACATGCAGTCCCTTGGCCTTGAAAAAGGTGACCGGGTAGCAATCATGCTTCCAAATTGTCCACAGGCAGTAATAAGTTACTACGGGGCATTAATGGCTGGAGCTGTAGTCGTTCAGACCAACCCTTTATATAAGGAAAGGGAGCTTGAATACCAACTAAACGATTCCGGTGCAACATTTATCGTTTGTCTGGACATTTTATTGCCTCGCGTTACAAATGTCCGGGGTAGCACATCGCTTAAACATACAATTGTTACATGTATTAAGGATTATTTACCGTTTCCAAAGAATCTGATTTACCCTTTTATCCAGAAAAAGCAATATAACCTGGTTGTAAAAGTTGAACAATCAGAAGATACGCATGTTTGGCAATCAATTATTGAAAATGGGAATGATGACTACAGCCCAGTTGAAGTTAATTCTAAAGAAGACCTTGCACTGCTTCAATATACAGGTGGTACAACCGGACATCCGAAGGGAGTTATGCTAACTCATTACAATTTGGTAGCTAATGTACAAATGAGTCAAGCATGGCTATATAAGGCGGAATCAGGAAAGGAAACTGTCTTAGGCGTTTTACCATTTTTTCATGTATACGGAATGACTACCGTGATGAATATGGCCATTATGTTTGGGTCTAAGATGGTGCTTCTGCCGAAATTTGATGCTGAAGAAGTACTTAAAACAATTCATAAACAAAAGCCAACTATGTTTCCAGGCGCGCCAACAATTTACGTAGGACTATTAAATCATCCCAATTTAAAAAAATATGATCTATCATCGGTTGAAGCCTGCATAAGCGGATCTGCTCCATTGCCATCGGAAGTACAAGAGCAGTTTGAAAAAGTAACCGGCGGTCGTTTAGTGGAAGGATATGGATTAACCGAATCGTCTCCTGTCACCCATGCTAATTTTGTCTGGGATAACCGTGTTAACTCTAGTATTGGGGTGCCATGGCCAGATACGGATTCAGCAATATTCAGGGTGGAAACTATGGAAGAAGCTGAAGTAGGGGAAGTAGGAGAAGTTGCAGTTAAAGGGCCACAGATCATGAAAGGGTATTGGAACAACCAGGAAGAAACAGACAATGTTCTAAAAGATGGCTGGTTGTTTACTGGTGATTTGGGCTATATGAACGAAGAAGGTTATTTCTATATTGTTGACCGCAAAAAAGATATGATAATTGCTGGTGGATATAATATCTATCCTAGAGAAGTAGAGGAAGTATTATACGAGCACGAAGCTGTCCTAGAAGCAGTGGTAGCTGGAATTCCTGACCCATATCGCGGAGAAACAGTAAAAGCGTATGTTGTGCAAAAATCAGGTTACCAGATAGAGGAAGAAGAATTAAATGCACATTGCAGGAAACACCTAGCAGCTTTTAAAGTGCCAAGAATTTATGAGTTTCGTGATGAGCTGCCAAAAACCGCAGTAGGTAAAATACTACGGAGGAAGTTAGTAGATGAAGAAAAAGAAAAGATGCAGGAAAAAAGTAAAACAATTTGAGCGAAACGCTCTCTTTTTGTATAATTATTGTACAGGCTTTATATTGACATTATAGAAGTAAATTTGTACAATTATGATGAATGACCATTCATTCAGTTTGTAAGCAAGAGGTATATGCTAAGGAGATTATCATGAATAAAAACAGACCGAAGTACAAACAAATTATCGAGGCAGCTGTTGAAACAATCGCGGATAACGGGTATCATGCATCGCAGGTATCAAAAATTGCCAAAAAAGCTGGGGTAGCTGATGGAACAATCTACCTTTATTTTAAAAATAAAGAAGATATTCTCGTGTCTGTTTTTGAAGAAAAAATGGGGCAGTTTATCGAACAGATTGCATCCAGTACCAATGATAAACAAAATGCAGATGAAAAACTGCGAACGCTAATTGAAATGCATTTTCTGCAGCTTGCAAATGATCATCACTTAGCCATTGTAACGCAATTGGAATTGAGACAGTCAAATACAGCATTACGGATGAAGATAAATGAGGTTCTAAAACCGTATTTAGTTGTAATTGATGATATAATCGAAGAGGGTATGGAAGAAAAAATATTTCGGGATGATTTAAATATTCCTCTTGTCAGGCAAATGATTTTTGGTACCCTGGATGAAATAGTTACAAACTGGGTAATGAAAGAACAGAGGTATGATTTAGTTAAACAGACTTCGGATGTCCATGCATTAATTACAAATGGACTTTCTGTTTAGAAAACCAGGCTTATCGGTAATATAAAAGACGAAAAGCTTAGTTGTACTTATGCATTAATAAAGAAAGCGGTTATATTTTCTTAATTGCTAAAAACAGCAGAGGAGGATTGACTTGGGGACATTAGCGTATGAAAGTCAGAACAACGTTGCAATTTTAACCATTCAAAGTCCACCAGCCAATGCGTTATCTAGCAATCTATTACGTGATTTGGGTGAAAAGCTGGACGAAATTGAAAACGATAACACGATTAAAGCAATAATCTTACGAGGAGAAGGAAAGTTTTTCTCAGCAGGTGCGGATATAAAGGAATTCACCTCCCTGCAAAATGCGTCTGACTATCAAGCCTTAGCAGAAAAAGGTCAAGAGCTGTTTAACCGAATTGAACACTTTTCTATACCAGTGATTGCTGCTATACATGGGGCAGCACTGGGTGGAGGATTAGAACTTTCCATGGCATGTCATATACGAATAGTTACAGAAAGCGCAAAATTGGGATTACCTGAATTAACATTGGGGATTATTCCAGGATTTGCCGGAACGCAGCGCTTGCCGCAATATGTCGGAACAGCTAAAGCATATGAAATGATCTTAAGCGGTCAGCCAATTAGTGGAACAGAAGCTAAAGCATTCGGCCTTGCAAATCAGGCTGTAAAAGATGAGGAAGTTTTTGAAGTAGCGACTAAGCTTGCTGAAACAATTGCAGCTAAAAGCAAACCAACAATCAATAATATTATGGAATTGATTCCTTATTCAAAAACAGAACAGTTTTCACGAGGGGTCCATGAGGAAGCACAAGCATTTGGCAAGATCTTTGGTTCAGAGGACGCAAAAGAAGGTGTGCAGGCTTTCATAGAGAAGCGTAAACCTAACTTCCAAGATAAATAGATTAAAGGAGGATATCACAAATGAACATATATGTATTGTTAAAAAGGACATTTGATACAGAAGAAAAAATTGCAGTTTCAAATGGGAGAATTGAAGATGATAGTGCTGAATATATCATTAACCCATATGATGAGTATGCTGTAGAAGAAGCAATCAAACAAAAAGATGCTCATGGTGGTGAGGTGACAGTTGTTACGGTAGGCGACGAGGAGTCTGAAAAGCAACTGCGTACTGCGTTAGCAATGGGTGCGGACAAAGCAGTGCTAATTAATACGGAAGATGATCTTGAAGATGGAGATCAGTATACAACAGCAAAAATTCTGCAAACTTACTTTGAAGATAAGGAAGCAGACCTAATCCTAGCGGGAAATGTTGCAATTGATGAAGCGAGTGGTCAAGTTGGGCCAAGGCTAGCAGAAAGTCTGGGAATTCCTTTTATTACTACGATTACTGCATTGGAAATCGATGGGGAAACAGTAAAAATTGATAAAGATGTTGAAGGTGACGTCGAGAAAATCGAGACAAGTCTTCCAGTACTTGTAACATGTCAGCAAGGTCTGAATGACCCAAGATACCCTTCACTTCCAGGGATAATGAAAGCGAAGAAGAAGCCATTAGAGGAATTGGAAATTGATGACCTTGACTTGGAAGAAGAAGATGTTGAAGCAAAAACAAATACAGTTGATATATTCCTGCCACCAGAAAAAGAAGCTGGCAGAGTTCTTGAAGGTGAGATAGACGAACAAGTTCAAGAACTGGTTTCCTTACTAAAAAATGATGCAAAAGTACTGTAAACCTTTACTACAGAAAGGAGAAAAGACATGAGTGATAAGTTACTAGTTATTGGCGAAGCAAGAGACGGCATGTTACGAAATGTAACATTTGAAGCAATCGCAGCAGCGAAAAAAATAAATTCTGATGGGGATATTGTTGGTGTACTGTGTGGTAATGATGACTTGAGTAACCAAGCACAGGAAATGATTTATTATGGTGCAGACCGTGTTGTTACGGTTCAGCATGATGAATTAAAAACATATACATCGGAAGGATATGGTCAGGCAATACTTCCTGTTATTAATGATGAGTCACCAGATGGAATAATAATGGGCCATACAGCAATTGGAAAAGATCTAACACCTAAGCTAGCAAGTAAATTCGAAACTGGCTTAATTTCAGATGCGACGGAAATAGAGGTCGAAGGTGATAAAGCAGTATTTATCCGACCAATATATTCTGGTAAAGCATTTGAAAAGAAAACTATTTCAAGTGGTTTAACATTTGCTACAATCCGTCCTAATAATATTCCTGCATTAGAGCGTGATGAATCCCGTTCTGGTGACGTGAGTTCAAAAGACGTGGAAATAACTGATATTCGTACCATAATTAAAGAAGTTATCCGCAAAGCTTCAGAAGGCGTAGACCTATCAGAGGCAAACGTTATTATTGCAGGTGGCCGTGGTGTGAAAAGTGAAGAAGGTTTTAAACCATTATATGAATTAGCTGATGTATTAGGTGGAGCGGTTGGAGCTTCACGTGGTGCATGTGATGCGGAATATTGTGATTACGCACTTCAAATTGGTCAAACCGGGAAAGTTGTAACACCTGATTTATATATTGCTGTAGGTATTTCTGGTGCAATTCAGCATTTGGCTGGTATGTCTAATTCAAAAGTAATCGTAGCTATTAATAAAGATCCTGAAGCAAATATCTTTAATGTAGCTGATTACGGTATCGTTGGAGACTTATTTGATGTAGTTCCAAAGCTAATAGAAGAAGTTAAGAAGTTAAAATAGTTTTTTAAAAGACCTGATCAAAGCTTTGGTTAGGTCTTTTACTTCGTACTCGAATAACATTTTTGTATATGGCTGTTGTTTTCAAAAAGTTGCTTTTTCCATACAATAAGTTTAAGACAGAGTTGATAGAAAATGCGAACTAGTGAAATTTGTACGTTTCTCAAACAACGCAGCTGGAATATGCTCCCTTTCCGTGGGCAAGTGCCGAGCCTCCTCAGCTCGTACCTCGCCTGCGGGGTCTCGCCTAGCTTGTTCTTCCCACAGGAGTCTCGCATATTCCAACTGCTAGTTTAGTGGTATAAAATCTTTTTTTAAAGTTCTTGTAAGCAAAACCAAGCGAAGGAAATACAAGTAGACTCCTGTGGGAGCTTGCGCCTAGATGAGACTACGCAGCGACGTAGGAGCAAGGAGGCTCATCAGCCGCCCTAGGTGCGCGAAGTGTATTTCCGAAGCGGTGTCATAGCGCTTAGCATGTTAGTTCGCAGTTTATATCAAAAACGAAGATTAATTAGCAGCCAATGTACGAAAAGAATATAGTGTATAAGCAAACTATTCGCAAGGAAATACTAACGATGATATACTCAACTTAAAGATTGATTGAGGAGGAATGAAAATGGCAATTGTACATGTTACAGATCAGAATTTTACTAAAGAGACATCTGAAGGTCTAGTGTTAGCTGACTTTTGGGCTCCGTGGTGTGGACCTTGTAAAATGATTGCACCAGTATTAGAAGAAATTGATGGTGAAATGGAAGATAAAGTTTCAATTGTAAAACTAGATGTGGATGAAAACCAGGAAACAGCTGGTAAATACGGTGTTATGAGTATCCCAACTTTATTACTTTTTAAAGATGGCAATGTCGTTGACCAGGTTGTTGGATTTCAACCTAAGGAAGCACTTGTTGAACTAGTTAACAAACATGCATAAGTGAGTGTTAAATAGTATAATAAACAGTACCGTGAATCCCTTGTTGCTTTTTTGTAACAGGGGGTTTCTTTATACTACTGAAAATACATATGAATACGATATATTCTATAGGAAAGTCGGATACTCAAAAAGCTAGTTGAACACATATAACAAGGGATGAATTTACTATGAATCAACAAATAAGTGAAAAGTTAGCTGTTCTTCCATCACAGCCTGGATGCTATTTAATGAAGGATAAAAATAATACTATTATATATGTAGGTAAATCTAAGTTATTACGAAATAGAGTCAGATCTTATTTTACTGGGGCGAATGATAAAAAGACACAACGTCTAGTTCTCGAAATAGTGGATTTTGAATATATCGTGACCACATCTGAAATAGAAGCATTAATTCTGGAAATGAATCTAATAAAAAAATATGACCCAAAATATAATGTGTTATTAAAAGATGATAAATCATATCCTTACTTGAAGATTACCGCAGAAAGGCATCCAAGACTGCTGATTGTACGAAAAGTAAAAAAAGATAAAGGAAAATATTTCGGTCCATACCCAAACGTACTTGCTGCCCGGGAAACCAAAAAACTTCTTGATCGATTGTATCCATTGCGCAAATGCAATAACCCACCAGGTCGTGTTTGCTTATATTATCACATGGGTCAGTGTTTAGCGTGTAGTGAACATCCTGCTTCAGAAAGTACTTATAAAGAAATAACTCAAAGTATCACTACTTTTCTTCACGGTGGCCACAAAGAAATAAAAAGTGATTTAAAAACAAAAATGCATGAAGCAAGTGAGCAGCAAAACTTTGAACGAGCTAAAGAGTTGCGCGATCAAATTCAGCATATTGAAGTCGTAATGGAACAACAGCGAATGACATTAAATGATCAAGTAGACCGTGATATATTTGGTTACAGTTATGATAAAGGCTGGATGTGTATCCAAGTGTTTTTTGTGAGACAGGGGAAATTAATTGAACGAGATGTGTCGATATTCCCGTTCTTTGATGATCCGACTGATACTTTTATTAGCTTTATAGGAAGGTTTTATTTGCACCAGCAACATCTGAAGCCAAAACAATTACTAGTGCCCATTGGAACGGACACTAAATTACTAAGTGAATTACTAGAAATAGATGTACACACTCCATTTCGGGGCAGAAAGAAAGAGCTTGTTGAATTAGCCGTGAAAAATGCAACAATCGCACTAGAAGAAAAATTCTCAATTATAGAACGTGATGAAGAAAGAACTATTTTAGCTGTAGAAAAGTTAGGTGAAGCTCTTCATATTGAGATGCCCCACCGCATTGAAGCATTTGATAACTCTAATATACAAGGAACCGATCCTGTTTCAGCGATGGTTGTTTTTACCGATGGCAGGCCAAACAAAAAAGAGTATCGTAAATATAAGATAAAAGATGTGAAGGGGCCTGATGACTATGAAACAATGCGTGAAGTAATCCGTCGTCGCTATAAAAGAGTACTAAAGGAAAACCTTCCATTACCAGATTTAATTATTGTAGATGGAGGTAAAGGGCAAATTAGTGCAGCACTTGATGTTTTAGAAAATGAACTGGGATTAGATATTCCTTTATGTGGTTTGGCGAAAGATGACAAGCACAAGACAAGTGAACTACTTTACGGGGTTCCACCAGCAATTATACCGTTGTCCAGACAGTCTCAGGAATTTTACCTTGTTCAGCGCATACAGGATGAAGTGCACCGGTTTGCAATTTCTTTCCATCGACAACTACGTGGAAAGAGTTTATTTCAGTCGGAATTGGATAAGATTCCAGGTGTGGGAGAAAAGCGAAGAAGGTTGTTGTTAACGCATTTTAAGTCAGTGACGGAGATCAAGAATGCTTCATTACCGGACTTAACAAGACTAGGTTTACCAGCAAACATTGCTGAAGTAATATTAGACCACCTGAATAATGAGAAATAAGAAGCGAAACAACTTATATATTGTTTCGCTTCGGCAATAATTTTTTAAAAATCTGTAAAGACAATAGAGAATTCTACTTGATGAACTTTTTTATGTATTTCTTCAGTACATTCACATGGTATCTCTTTAATAATTTGAATTGCTTCAGCTAAAAATCCAGCTTCCAAACGAAAATCAGTTTCGAAGGGTGCATTTAATCGATACACTACAGAGTCAGACATTAGTTGGAAGATAAGTTCTTTCTTTTTTTCCTTAACAAGTTCCAAATTGCCCCAACCCAATTTGTCAAACGCGAAAATGATATCCGTTATGGATTGAATTTCTAGTTTTCTAGCAATATTTTTGCCCATGAAATACAGAAGCGTACTTGATTCTGTCCCTAATATCTCAGGTAAACCTATATATCGAAGTACGTCATACCCGGCACCAGATGTATGGAGTTCATCTAAAAGTGAAACAGACATGGACTTGTGTTCATTTGACATTGATGTCATCCTTTCCTATCAGTAACCAACTCACAAATACTCTGGTCACGATGTTCGAGATTATCTTAGTAGTAGTTTGCTAGTATTATTATCTATATAATTTGGTTATTGTGCAAGCATCAAAATAAAAAAATTTAGGATGTTTTATCAAAGATTGTCGATATTGATATAAAAATGCGAGGTAATGTGAGAAACTAATTTGAGTGCTTTGGCACCGTTTCGGAAATACACTTTGCGCACCTTTTTTAGCCGGCACCCCGCAGGAGTCTCCGTTGGGATTTGCTCAATTTATTTATCCTGATGAATAAGATGGATAATAGCAAGATTTAAATCCATTAATTCCACTGCGTGGGCAGTGAGCCACACTAAATAGTACAATCGGTTATCTTAGTCTGTGTCACAGTATCCTACTAGATAATTCATTGCATTTAAAAAATAACAAAAACAGCTAAAACTAAAGTATAAATAATCAAATAATGAGATATGTCACATAAAAAAATAAAGTGCTTCCTTTTCTTGACGCTTCATACAGTTAGAAGTACAATAAATATGTCATAAATTGTACATTTTTGGACAATAACTATGTTAGTGCTTTATTGTCATAAAATCTTGTGCATTACTAAGAATAACATAACATAATAACTGAGGGGGGTAACACATGGCAGAACATCGTGAGTTTTTTTATCGTAGACTCCATTCCCTGTTAGGGGTAATACCAATTGGAATTTTCTTGGTTCAACACTTGGTTGTAAACCATTTTGCTGTATATGGAGAAGAAAGTTTTAATAAAGCAGCAGGTTTTATGCATGACCTACCATTTAGGTTAGTATTGGAAATTTTTATTATATTTCTTCCAATCTTGTTCCATGCAATCCTAGGTGTTTATATTGTATTTGTTACAAAAAACAACACAAAACGATATGGTTATTTCCGTAACTGGATGTTTTACTTGCAACGTGTAACCGGTATAATTACTTTTGTTTTTATCGCATGGCATGTTTGGGAAACACGTGTGCAGATTGGCATGGGCAACGCAGAATTGGACTATAGTCTAATGGAAAATATTCTTTCTAATCCTGTAATGTTTTGGTTTTACATCTTGGGTGTAATCTCTACTACATTCCATTTTGCTAATGGACTATGGAGCTTTTTAGTATCTTGGGGCATTACACAATCACCGAAGTCACAAAAGATTGTTACATATGCAACATTGCTCGTCTTTTTGGCTATCAGCTATATCGGTGTAAGAGCATTAATTCAATTCGCTTATGGAGTTTAATTTAAGAATAATAGGAGTGAGTAAATATTATGAGTAATCGTAAAGTCGCGGTTGTAGGCGGCGGTTTAGCCGGTCTTATGGCAACAATCAAAGCAGCTGAAGATGGTGCTGTAGTAGACCTGTTTTCTATTGTGCCTGTAAAACGTTCTCACTCTGTATGTGCCCAGGGCGGTATAAACGGTGCAGTAAACACAAAAGGTGAAGGAGATTCACCTTGGAAACACCTTGATGATACGGTATATGGTGGCGACTTTCTCGCAAATCAGCCACCTGTAAAAGCAATGTGTGACGCAGCACCGGGTATAATAAATTTACTGGACCGTATGGGAGTAATGTTCAATCGTACTCCTGAAGGTCTTCTTGATTTCCGGCGTTTTGGTGGTACAAGTGTACACCGTACAGCATATGCAGGAGCAACTACAGGTCAACAATTATTATATGCACTTGACGAACAGGTTCGACGTTATGAAGTTGAGGGATTAGTAAACAAGTATGAAAACTGGGAATTCCTTGGAGCTATTATAGATGATGATGGTGTAGGAAAAGGGATTGTTGGACAGAACATTAAGACACATGAAATAAAATCCTTCCCATCGGATGCAACAATAATGTCTACTGGTGGTCCTGGAATAATCTTTGGTAAATCTACAAACTCAATGATTAATACAGGATCTGCAGCAAGTACCTTGTACCAGCAAGGTGCAAAGTATGCTAATGGAGAATTTATTCAGATTCATCCCACTGCTATTCCAGGGGATGATAAATTACGTTTAATGAGTGAGTCAGCGCGTGGTGAAGGCGGTCGTATTTGGACATATAAAGACGGTGAGCCATGGTACTTCCTGGAGGAGAAATATCCTGCTTACGGAAACTTAGTTACCCGTGATATCGCAACCCGTGAAATATTTGATGTATGTGTAAATCAAAAGCTAGGCATTAACGGAGAAAATATGGTTTACCTTGATTTATCACATAAGGATCCAAAAGAATTGGATGTTAAACTTGGTGGTATCATAGAAATTTATGAAAAATTTGTCGGTGAGGATCCCCGCAAAGTTCCAATGAAAATATTCCCTGCAGTACATTACTCTATGGGTGGACTTTGGGTTGATTATGATCAAATGACAAGTATACCAGGTATATTTGCAGCGGGTGAATGCGATTATTCACAACATGGAGGTAACCGTCTAGGTGCTAACTCATTGCTATCTGCAATATACGGTGGCTCTGTTGCAGGCCCAAATGCAATCAAATATATTGAGGAACTTGAAACACATGTTGAAGATATGTCACCTGAGTTATTTGAGAATAGGGAAAAAGAGGAACAGGAAAAGTTTGAAAAGCTTATGAAAATGGAAGGTGATGAGAATGCTTATCAGCTTCATAAAGAGCTTGGAGAGCTAATGACAGATAACGTTACAGTTGTACGTCATAATGAAAAACTTAAAGATACGATTGAAAAAATTAAGGATCTCCAGAGAAGATGGGAAAACATTAATATGGACGATACATCCCGCTGGAGTAACCAAGGTGTTATGTTTACTCGGCAGTTAAAAAATATGCTCCATTTAGCACGAGTTATTGCTCTTGGTGCTTATAAACGTAATGAAAGCCGTGGCGCGCATTATAAACCGGAATTTCCTGAAAGAAATGATGAAGAGTGGTTGAAAACGACGATTGCAACATTTGATGAGTCAGAAAACGCTCCGGTTATAACATATGAAGAAGTGGATACTTCTCTTATTGAACCGAGATTAAGGGACTATTCTAAAAAATAATTGAGGGGAGAAAGATATGCATGGCTGAACAGAGTACAGTTACATTTATCATAACTCGACAAGATAGCCCGGATTCACCTTCTTATCAGGAGACATTCAACGTACCATATAAAAAAAATATGAATGTTATTTCAGGTTTGATGGAAATTCGCCAAAACCCTGTTAATGCGAATGGTGAAAAAACAGCACCTGTATACTGGGATATGAGCTGTCTTGAGGAAGTTTGTGGAGCTTGTTCAATGGTAATAAACGGGACAGCGCGTCAATCATGCGCTACACTAGTAGATAAATTGGAGCAGCCAATTCGCCTGGAACCAATGAGCACCTTCCCGGTTGTTCGTGATCTTATAGTGGATCGCGAGCAAATGTTTGATGCATTAAAACAGATTAAGGCGTGGGTACCTATTGATGGAACCTATGATCTTGGACCTGGACCTCGTATGCCCGAGAAAAAACGTCAATGGGCATATGAGCTCTCTAAATGTATGACTTGTGGTGTGTGCTTGGAAGCATGCCCAAATGTTAATGACAAATCTGACTTCATTGGACCTGCAGCACTTTCGCAAGCAAGATTGTTTAATGCTCATCCAACTGGAGAGATGAATAAAAGCGAACGTTTAGATGGATTAATGGAAGACGGAGGTATTTCTGGGTGTAGTAATGCACAAAACTGTGTACAAGTATGTCCAAAAGGTATTCCGTTGACAACATCAATTGCTGCAATGAATCGTGACACAAACATTCAATCTTTCAAGAATTTCTTTGGTAGTGACAACGCGCATTAATTCTATCAAACTATGAAAATACCATGGCCCTTACCTAACGCTGGTAAGGGCCATTTTTCAGCAATATTGATACTTTCTTTGCTCATAAGTGCAACAAAGGCTTATCTACATTAAGGCAAATCGATAAGCCAGTTTTCTAAACAGGAAGGAGAAGTTTTATTTGAAAACTGTTTCATATATTGAAGATTTAACTAAATGGCAATCTGAATTTTCCTTTTACATACCCGTTAAAATCCGCTTCTCAGAAACGGACATGTTTGGTCATGTGAACAATGTATCGGCATTCATTTACTTTGAAGAGGCACGTATTGAATTTTTAAAGTCTGTTGGTTTATTTCAAAATGAAAATAGTAATGATGAAGGCGTACCTATTGTTGCAGATTTACAATGCGATTATCATAAGCAACTGTATTTTAACGAACAAATATGGCTTTATGTAAAAGTGAATTATATCGGAAACACATCACTTGATATCCATTACATGGCATTAAATGATAAAAATGAATTGTGTTTAACCGGTCGAGGAAGATTAGTGTATATAGATCCTGAATCGGGAAAACCAATTCAGCTCTTGGATTCTATGAAGGAAAAATTATTAGCAAAAACCGACTTCCAGTAATGAAAGTCGGTTTCTTCTAGAGCTTTAATTCCCCCATGCGAAGGAGCTCTACTACAGCTTGTGATCGCCCCTTGACTCCTAACTTTTGCATAGCATTTGAAATGTGGTTTCGGACAGTTTTCTCTGATATAAACAATTCCTGGGCAATTTCCTTTGTTGTTTTGTCTTGTACTAAGAGCTCGAATACCTCTTTTTCACGTTTGGTTAATAATTGCTTCGGTTTGTACTCGTTGTCCTTCAAATGTTAACCCCTCCTTGCTGTCATAGAGCTGCAGAATGAGAGGAAATTATTTAGTCACTATAGTTTATGAAATAAAGTTCAAACGGTGAGTACAATTATGTGAATTTTAAATCTTAATCATTTCTCTTTAGATGGATATTTATATATAGAATTTATTATTTTGTTATACTATTAATAGAAGTTATGTGACTCCATAATTTTTCCTCATTAACCTTCATCCTTTTTCATAATTAAAAGGAGGCTATCATGTTACATGAAATTTTGGAATCAAACCAATTCATATTACTAATGGCATTATTACTAATCATAAGTGTTCTTGTTACCAAGTTCTCTACACGCTTAGGAGTTCCTTCCCTTGTTCTTTTCATCGGTGTCGGTATGCTGGTGGGTAGTGACGGTTTAAACATTATATACTTTGATAATGCCACAATAGCGCAATTAATAGGTATTGTTGCACTTATAATTATTTTATTTGAAGGTGGTTTACAGACACAATGGACAAAGATAAAATCTGTATTGCCATCCGCGCTGACTATGGCAACGTCGGGTGTACTGATTACTACAGGGGTTGTTGCAGCTGCTTCTAAATATATGCTTGGTATTTCCTGGCTAGAGGGTTTGCTATTAGGGTCTATTGTGGGATCTACTGATGCTGCTGCTGTATTTGCTGTATTAAAGGATAAAAATATCAAAGGGAATATTAAATCGACGCTTGAAGCTGAATCGGGATCAAATGACCCAATGGCAATGTTTTTGACGCTTTCATTTATTCAGTTAATTACACAGGACCAAGCAGGGATAGGCTCATTAATATGGTCATTTTTCTGGCAGATGGGGATTGGGTTATTATGCGGGCTGATAATTGGAAAAGCTGGCACTTTGTCAATTAACCGTATTAACTTGGATTCAAGTGGACTGTATCCTATATTTGGCCTTGCATTCGCATTTTCTGCATACAGCATAGCTGCATTGGTGGATGCCAGTGGATTGCTTGCTGTTTATGTTGCTGCACTAATTATTGGTAATTCAGAATTAACCTATCGCCATTCTATTCTTCGATTTAATGAAGGGTTTGCTTGGATGGCGCAAATTGTTATGTTTGTTATATTAGGGTTATTTGTTTTTCCAGCTGAACTGTTCCAATGGAATTACCTTATTAATGGATTGTTAGTGTCAGTTGTTTTAATATTTGTTGCACGGCCAATTGCTGTATTTCTGAATTTAATGAAATCACAATATAATGTTAAGGAAAAAGTATTTTTATCATGGGCCGGTTTACGTGGAGCGGTTCCAATTGTATTATCAATATTTCCTATGCTGGCAGAAGTTGAGGGAAGTCAGGTAATGTTTAATGTTGTATTTTTTGTTGTCTTAACATCTACACTGATACAAGGGTCTACTATTACATATCTGTCCTCCAAATTAGGGTTGGAAAGTGAAATCAAAGAAAAACCGGTACACTCTTTAGAATTAATTTCAATGGGAAAAACCAATGTGGAGATGGTTGAATATGATGTAACAAGTAAAAATGAAATTATTGGTAAAACCCTTGAAAGTATGGCGCTGCCGGATAATGCATTAATCAATGCAATTATACGAGATAATGAAATTATTACACCTAACGGGCAAACAGTAATAAAAGAGAATGATACGCTTTATATATTGGTATCCCGAAAGAGTAAGCGGAATTTAATAAAACTATTAGAAGAAGACACTGACAGTGCATAAGTATCCAACTTTCGCAGCGTAAAATGAACACATAAACCTTGAAGGAATTAGAAAGGCTGAAGAGACACTACTTGAGTTGACTTTGAATTAACGGTACGTATTTGATATAAACTGCGAACTAACACGGAAAATGGTTGAGTGCTCTGACACCGCTTCGGAAATACACTACGCGTACCAAGGGCGGCTGATGAGCCTCCTTGCTCCTACGTCGCTGCATAGTCTCATCTAGGCGCAAGCTCCCACAGGAGTCTCCGTGTATTTCCTCCGCTAGTATTTGTTCATTATAACTTGATAAAATAACAAAATATACATTGTGATGGATAAAGTGGAAAAATTTTAAAAACCATTTAAACTAGCAGCTGGAATATGCGAGACTCCTGTGGGAAGAACAAGCTAGGCGAGACCCCGCAGGCGAGGTACGAGCTGAGGAGGCTCGGCACTTGCCCACGGAAAGGGAGCATATTCCAGCTGCGTGGTTAGAGAAACTTACAAATTTCACTAGTTCGCAGTATATATCTTATGTGAACAAAAAACTTTCATCAGTGTTGTCAAGACAACAATTAAAAACGTTCTGAGTTTATCAAAGATAGCTGTTTGAAATTATTCTATAGATGCGAAAGTTGAGTACCTATAAATGAAAAAAATAAAAATATGCTCGAATTATGTTAAAATAAGTCTAAGGAAACATATTGGGGGGTTACCCGTTTGGAAAATGATTTATCAAGAGAAGCAGTAGCAAATGTAGAAAAGAGACTTCGTTATATATCAGGTGTTATCAAACAGAATGGCCGGAAAATATTAAATAATTACCCAATTACATCACCACAATTTATTGCATTACAATGGTTGATTGAGGAAGGCGATTTAACAATTGGGGAGCTTTCGAATAAAAATGGGTTAGCATTTAGTACTACAACTGATCTAGTAGACCGCATGGAGAAAAATAACCTGGTTGAAAGGATAAGAGATGCAAACGATCGCAGGGTTGTAAGAATTCATGTTTTAAAAAAAGGCAACTCCATTATTCAGGAAGTAATTCAGAAACGGCAAGCCTATTTGGGAGAGGTTTTATCAAACTTTTCAATAGAACAAACGGATTCGTTAAATGATTTATTGACGTTTTTATATGAACAAATGCAATCGGTAAATGAAAAATAACAACATAGAAGAGGCGATTTTTTTGAATCAGGCAATAGGGGTTATTGATTCTGGTGTGGGAGGTTTAACAGTTGCAAATGAGCTAATGCGGCAGCTGCCAAGAGAAAATCTTATTTATTTAGGTGATACATTAAGATGCCCATATGGTCCAAGATCAAAAGAAGAAGTAAAAAAGTTTACGTGGGAAATGGTTGATTTTCTACTTCAAAAAGATATAAAAATGCTTGTCATAGCATGTAATACTGCAACAGCTTTTACACTTGCTGAGCTTCAAAAGGAATTGGATATACCGGTTATTGGTGTCATCCAGCCTGGTGCCAGAGCAGCAATTAAATTTACTCATAACAGTCATGTTGGGGTGGTCGGTACAGAAGGAACTGTAAGAAGTAATGCATATACAAATGCGTTACAGAGTATTAAGGCAGATATTCATGTAAATGCATTGGCATGTCCGTTGTTTGTCCCAATGGTTGAACAAGGAATTTTATCTGGTACACACGCTGAACAAGTGGTGGAAGAATCACTATACCCAATGAAAATGAATAATCATATCGATACATTGATCCTCGGGTGTACACATTATCCTTTAATTAAAGAAACAATCCAATCCATTATTGGTGATCATGTTACAATTATATCTTCCAGTGAGGAAACAGCTCGTGAAGCAAGTACTATTCTGGAATTTCATAATCAGTTAAATAAAGGTAATCATATACCGGATCATAAATTCTACACAACCGGTGAGTTGGAGATTTTCTCTAAAATAGCTGAACGTATTTTTATGAAATCAGTTGATAAATTCCACTCTGTTACGATACAAAAAGCATTTATATAAAAATCAATCAGAATCCCATTTTTAATGGAGATTCTGATTTTTTTCTGGGCAGTTAAAAAATTATAAATCCTTACATGCTTCATAATTACAACAAAGGTTTATCTATATGAAGTCTTGGACTCCAGAGTATAAGGGGTACTAAGAATTCAAAATACGCTTTTCATAAGAATCCCTTTAACGAATGCCAATTTTTCTAAAAAGGTTGGTCTAATTTTACGATATGCTCGTATATATAATAGTACAAACCATCGTAGGAGGGAATAGCATGCAGAAGCGCAGTACATTACTTTTAATTATAACGGTGTGTCTTTCTATTATATTGACTGGATGTTTCCAAGGAGAACAATCAATTGATAATGAAGAAATGGATCCACCTAAAGATGCTGAGGCTGTAAATGATTTGGAAAATGTATCAGATGAATCGGACTCAGAGGATGTTGATGAGGAAACCGATGGCGAAGCGGCACCAGAAACAGTTGGAAGAGAATTATATTTAATTGATTCAAATGGTATGGTTGCCTCACAAACATTGCAATTACCACAGATTGAATCCAAGGAGGTAGCAACACAGGCACTCCAACACTTGGTAAAAGGGGGACCTGTAACATCCTTATTACCAAATGGATTTCAGGCAGTTTTACCAGCAGGAACACAAGTTAATAGCTTAAGTCTTGAGGAAAATGGAACGTTAGTAGTAGATGTGTCCGAGGAGTTCAAAAATTATGAGAAACAAAACGAGGTAAAGGTCCTTCAGGCAATGACATATACATTAACGCAATTTGATAGTGTAGATAATATCAAACTGCGGATTAACGGAGAGGCGCAAACTGAGATGCCCGTTAATGGAACTCCTATTGGTGAGGGTTATTCAAGAGTGAACGGGATTAACCTTATTGAATCTGATAGTGTTGACTTGATGGCCAGTAAGCCTGTTACGTTATACTATCCATCTGTACATGATGACAATCAGTATTTTGTTCCGGTGACACAGTATATTAATGTTGAGAACCAGGATCTATATGGTTCGGTAATTAGAGCATTACTGGAAGGCCCAGGTGTTGAAGCTAATGTACAGCATGTTTTCAACAATCAGACAGAACTTACAAGTAACCCAAGTTTAAGAGATGGTGTGCTTGAATTGGAATTTAGTGAGGAAGTACTTCAGGATGGGGAACAAGCAGTGATATCAGATGAAGTAATGGAAACATTAGTACGCACCTTAACAGAAGATCAATCTGTGGAGGCTGTACAAGTGAAAGTTGAAAATGTCGAGACATTGTTTAATGAAAATGGAGAACCATATACGACTCCAGTTACAAAGCAAACATTTTCGAAAACTGAAAAATTATAATTAAAGGGCTGTGATAAGCAGCCTTTTTTGTTTGTGCAGGAGAATCATTAGCGTTGCATAAAATTTTTAGATAAAAGTCAAGAAAAAATGCTATATATAATAATCGACAATAATGGCAATTATTACTTTAAAAAACAATAAAAAAATCCTTATAATTAGGTATTTGTAGTCCTTATCCAAATATATCTAATTATAAGGAGAAAATATGAACAAAGATAAGGATGACACAAAAACCACAATTAATAAAGTCATTGATAGAGCAAATATAAGCATGTGTTTTGCCAATATCCTTAGGCTATGTATCGTCAAACAAAAGCTGGGGTCAAAAATCATCGACTAAGACCGCCGCTTTGTGCGGCAACGTCGACCTACCCGCAGCGCTGATCACAGTCCATACGGGGCTGAACAGGCGCTTATGCTTTTGTTCTTGGCAGTTAACAAATTATATATCATTTTTACTGTGTAACTAAGGTTACGCGGTGTGCCTGGTTTTCTAAACAATCCACGCTCTGCAGAAACCGAAGTGTCTGAAAGTATGTATTATCGTGTTTCTTTCGCAGAAAATATGTTAGGATAATTCTATCGTAAGTGTAGGAATAAGGAGGAATACGTTTAAGTGAGAATTGATCAAAGAGATAACAATGAATTACGCCAAATAACAATTATACCAGATTTTGTTAAACATCCTGAAGGGTCTGTACTTATTCAGGCAGGAGGCACTAAGGTTATTTGTAATGCAAGCATTGAGGACAAGGTCCCCCCATTTATGCGAGGCCAGAAAAAAGGATGGATTACGGCTGAATATGCTATGCTCCCTCGAGCAACAAACCAACGAAACATCAGGGAGTCTTCTAAGGGTAAAGTAAGTGGGAGAACGATGGAAATACAACGATTAATTGGTCGAGCCCTACGTTCAGTAGTTGATTTGGATCAGATTGGCGAGCGTACAGTTTGGGTGGATTGTGATGTTATCCAGGCTGACGGTGGTACAAGAACTGCTTCTATCACAGGTGCATTTGTCGCTGTAGTCCTAGCTTTCGGCAGATTAATTGCAGATAATAAAATTGAAAAAATGCCTGTAACTGATTTTCTCGCAGCGATATCTGTTGGCGTATTGTCTGATGGTACGGAAGTAGTAGATTTGAACTACGGTGAAGACTCAGAAGCTCTTGTTGATATGAACGTGGTAATGACAGGTGCCGGAGAATTTGTTGAGATACAGGGCACTGGGGAAGAGGCAACATTCACCAACAGCCAATTACAGGCGATGCTAGGACTCGCTAATGATGGAATGCTCAAAATTAATACCATACAAAAACAAATACTGGCAGAATTAGCTGATAAAATAGGTGAAACAAAAATAAATGGAGACGATTCATAATGAAAGAAATAATCATAGCAACTAAAAATCCTGGGAAAGCAGAGGAGTTTAAAACATTCTTTGCAAAATTTAATATTAAAGCAGTTTCCTTGCTGGACTTGTCTCAGTCAATAAATGACATTGAGGAAACAGGGGTGACGTTTGAAGAGAATGCTGCAATAAAGGCAGAGCAGATAGCAAAGTTAATGAATAAGCCGGTATTAGCTGATGATTCAGGTTTGATGATTGATGCATTGGATGGCAGACCTGGTATATTTTCTGCAAGATATGCAGGTGAACCTAAAGATGATAACGCAAATATAGCAAAAGTATTAGCTGAGCTAGAGGATACGAAAGAACCTGATCGTACAGCTCGTTTTGTTTGTGTGTTGGCAGTAGCGTCGCCAGACATGGATACTGTTTTTAAAAAAGGTTATTGTGAAGGTAAAATCTCTGTTTCTCCAAAAGGTTCAAATGGATTTGGTTATGACCCTATTTTTATACCTAAGAACTGTACAAAAACGATGGCAGAGCTATCTTCTGATGAAAAAAACAATATTAGTCACCGGAGTAATGCCATTAAGCAGCTGGAAGATTGGATTGAAACTATATAGGTGATAATGTGAGGTGTTATTATGCCGAGTGTTTTAATTGTAAGTGATAGTCATGGTTCTACAAATGAACTAAACAAAATTAAAGAGCGACATGATTTAAAGTATATGATACATTGCGGGGATTCAGAATTAGATATGGATGCTCCAGAGATGGATGGCTTCATAAAAGTTGCAGGAAATTGTGATTTTGATTCTAGATATCCATTAGAACAAACAAGCTTAATCGAAGGTCTTCGCTTCTTTGTTGCACATGGACACCATTATCAAGTGAAAACAAATTTAATGACAATAGCGTACCGCGGAGAAGAAGAAGATGCTCAGGTAGTATGTTATGGTCATACACACATTGCTATGGCTGAAAAAGTTGGAAATCAACTGGTGATTAATCCTGGCAGTATTCTACTGCCTAGGGTAAGGGCTGAACAAACATATGCTATCTTAGAATGGGATAACTTAGATGAAGTCCAGGTGAATTTTTATACAGTTGAAGGTGATTTTATGGAAGACCTTTCGCTTAATATTGCTTTCAAGTAACACTTGTTGGCAGTTAAGAAATCACCATGGATGCTGAATGCGCAGCCAGCATCTATCATGGAAATTATTTTTCATATCACAGATTTGAGGATTTGCGGACACCAGGGACCTAATATCATACAAATACAGTCAAATAACTATGATATATGTGAAATAAGAGCTTATGTGTCCGGATAACCTAGAGAAAGTTACTTATATATAAAAATAACGTCTCCTGTGTCCGCTAAAATCGTCTAAAGGCGGGGAATGCCAAGTTTACTATCTTTTGATTGAGGAGAATAATTAGACTGGATGAAAAACATTTATATCTATTGACAAATATTTTCAGAGTGCATATAATAATTCTTGTTCGTTTAAATATCCTTATGTAATTTAGGTAGTTGTAAATTTTCAATCACAAACGAATAGTTTTGGTAAAACTTTATAGTATGCGGGTGTAGTTTAGTGGTAAAACTTCAGCCTTCCAAGCTGATATCGTGGGTTCGATTCCCATCACCCGCTCCATGTGTCCCAGTAGCTCAGTAGGATAGAGCAACAGCCTTCTAAGCTGTGGGTCGCAGGTTCGAATCCTGCCTGGGACATCATCTGGAGAAACCTATCAACAAATTCATAGGTTTCTCTTTTATTATCTTAGGAGTTTAATTTTCGAATAACCGGGTATGTATATTTATTATGGGAAAAACTAAAATAAAATCAGAAAGGAGTGAATAGAAAAACATGCAGAGCAATAAGGAAAATGTAATTCTTTTTCCCAAGTGGCGAACAGCTTTAGAAGAAGAAAGTTTGAACGCAATTAAGGAGAAGAGATATGAGGAAGCATTAACAAAGCTTGATAAGTTATTAAGTTATCATGTTGATAATCATGAAATTGTGATAGGCAAACTGATTTGTCTCATGGAAATGGATCGTTATGAAGAAGCACAGGACTTATGTGAAGCGTTACTGAAACATAAAGATGAAAATTATTATCATTACTTACATATTTACTTAACAATATTGTTCCAGACCAGTCAATATGAATTGTTAATGGAACAAGTAGAATTTGAATTTGAGTCAGAAACGGTTCCGGAAGTGATTTACGAACAATTTCAGCAACTTTATGATATGAGTAAGAATATGAAGAATGAAATACGTAATGAAAAGTCTTCCGAATACATAGGAGAATTATTAAAGGCTGTTGAACAGGAAAATCATATCCAGCAATGGCGTTTAGTTGAAAAAATGCGTAAAATAAATGCTAACCCGACAGACTCAATCAGAAAGTTACTTATAGAAAACTATGTCCACCCGGTAACCAAAACAGCGATATTTAAGTGGCTGCAGGAAAAAAATATTTCAGACGAGGTAACCGTAAACAAGCTTAATAAAGAATTGACTATAACACCGGTGAATGTACCCGACATCAACTCACATAAAACAATGAAACAGACTCTTCTATTAATTAATGAACTGGAACAAAAGAACCCATCATTGTTTCAATTAGTTGAAAGGCTTTTATACCGATATGTATATGTAAGGTATCCAATCATGCCAAATGATAAGGACATCATTCATATAGCTGAAGCATTATCGAATATTGGTGAAGAATATTTGGACATACATACAGAAGATAATAAGCATTTGGATGAACAGGTTAAAAGATATATAGATGAAATCAAAATGTGCGAAGCCTTATACTTAACGATCATTGAAGCATAGTCTGCAAAGTAGGCCTAATGCTTGAAAGCACTAGTAATTATGTTATAATGAGATGGTTGTAAACTTGATCATTATATATATTTATTTATATTGATGAACGTGAAATTTAAAAGGAATATTAGATTTTGGAGGGAATTTTTTATGTCAGCAAAATGGGAAAAACAAGAAGGTAATCAAGGGGTACTAACAATAGAAGTAAGTCCTGAAGAATTTGACCGCGGCTTGGATCAAGCATTCAAAAAGGTTGTGAAAGATGTTCAAATTCCGGGCTTTCGTAAAGGAAAAGTACCACGTAAAATATTTGAAAATCGCTTTGGTGTAGAATCATTATATCAGGATGCTGTTGATATTATTTTACCAGACGCTTATATGAAAGCTGTTGAAGAGACTGGTATTGAGCCAATTGAACAACCTGAAGTTGATATCGAAGAAATTGAACGAGGAAAAGAACTTATTTTCACTGCAAAAGTTACTGTTAAGCCAGAAGCAACTTTAGGTGAATATAAAGGCCTGGAAGTTGAAGGACAATCTGTTGAGGTTACAGACGAAGATGTAGACCATGAAATCGAACATCAGCGTGAACATCAAGCAGAACTGATTATCAAAGAAGAAGGTACAGTAGAAGAAGGCGACACGGTCGTTATGGACTTTGAAGGTTTCTTGGATGGAGAAGCATTTGAAGGTGGTAAAGGTGAAGATCACTCATTAGAAATTGGATCCGGTCAGTTCATTCCTGGATTTGAGGAACAATTAGTTGGTAAAAAATCAGGTGAAGAGACCGAAATTGAAATTACCTTCCCTGAAGACTACCATGCCGAACAATTAGCTGGTCAAAAAGCAGTATTTGAAGTGAAAATTCATGATGTTAAAACAAAAGAATTACCGGACCTTGATGATGAATTTGCAAAAGATGTTGACGAAGAAGTAGAAACACTTGAAGAGCTAAAAAGGAAGAAAAAAGAAGAATTGGAAGCACAAAAGAAACAAGATGCTGACAACCAGATGCGTGAATCACTAATTGAACAAGCTTCAGAAAATACAGAGGTAGAGATTCCAGAATCAATGGTAAATACCGAACTTGACCGTATGCTCAAAGAGTTTGAACAACGTTTGCAACAGCAAGGTATGACAATGGATATGTATTTCCAATTTTCAGGACAGGATGAAGATGCATTGAAAGAACAAATGAAAGAAGATGCCAAAAAACGTGTCAAAACTAATTTGACATTAGAAGCAATTTTCAATGCTGAAAATCTTGAAGTAACAGATGAAGATGTAGAGGCAGAACTAGCAAATATGGCTTCCATGTATGGAGCTGAGGTTGAGCAATTGAAGCAAATGTTAGGCGGAAACGGTGACGCTATTAAAGAGGATCTTAAATTTAAAAAAGCTCTTGATTTCTTAGTTGAAAATAGTAAAACAGTATAATCACTTTGCTTGAGAATAGATTAGATGATGAACATTAATGAACAAGGTGCGAACAAATCGCACCTTGTTTTAACGTTGCAATCATAACTATGTTCCTCTCCCGCATTGCATCGAGACTGATATGTTTTGCAGTTAATACATTTTTACTGCATAAGTGAAACAAAGGCCTAATGATAAGCCCTAGTTTATCTAAACTTTATTTGAAAGTGATAAAATTTGTTATCTATCGTATTTAACTAACATACGATAATTAAGGACAGAATATATAGTTGTTTTTATATTTCGATTTTAGTTAACAATGTAACATAAAGCATAAGTAGTTTAATTTGACTTTTTAAAAAAATTCTCCATAATTAAATGATAAATAAAGGAGACAGTTATCGTTTTGTTTTCTGATTTTGATTTGATATGATGACAGTGAAAGTTAAATTATTAAAAGATGAAGATGAGAAAAGATTTAAACTTTTAGGAGTGAAATGCATGTTTAAATTTAATGAAGAAAAAGGACAATTAAAATGTTCATTTTGTGGGAAAGGTCAAGATCAGGTTCGTAAGTTAGTTGCCGGACCTGGTGTTTATATATGTGATGAATGTATTGAACTTTGCACAGAAATAGTTGAGGAAGAACTCGGTACGGAAGAAGAAACCGAGTTTAAGGAAGTACCTAAACCAAAAGAGATTTGTGAAATTCTTAATGATTATGTAATCGGTCAGGAAAAAGCCAAGAAGAATTTATCTGTAGCGGTTTATAACCACTATAAACGAATTAACACACCTAAAAACTCAGATGATGTAGAGCTTGCAAAAAGTAATATCGCAATGCTAGGACCGACAGGCAGTGGTAAAACGCTACTTGCACAAACACTGGCCAGAATTTTAAATGTTCCTTTTGCTATGGCTGATGCAACGTCACTTACTGAAGCTGGATATGTTGGCGAAGATGTTGAGAATATCTTATTGAAGCTTATTCAATCTGCAGATTATGATGTGGAAAAAGCAGAAAAGGGTATCATTTACATCGATGAAATTGATAAGGTTGCACGTAAATCAGAAAATCCATCAATTACACGTGACGTGTCTGGTGAAGGTGTACAGCAAGCACTGTTAAAGATTCTTGAAGGAACTGTTGCAAGTGTTCCACCACAAGGCGGACGTAAACATCCTCATCAGGAATTCATCCAGATCGACACGACTAACGTGCTATTTATAGTTGGTGGCGCTTTTGATGGTATTGATCAAATTATTAAACGCCGTCTTGGTAAGACAGTAATTGGGTTTGGGTCTAACGAAGAACAACAAGATCTTGAAATGGGTGAACTCCTACAAAAAGTATTACCAGAAGATCTGTTGCGTTATGGTCTTATTCCTGAATTTATCGGAAGAATACCAGTTGTAGGAAGTCTTGAACCATTAGATGAAGAAGCGCTAGTTGAAATATTAACAAAACCTAAAAACGCACTGGTAAAACAATATGTAAAATTATTCCAAATAGATGATGTTGAACTTGAGTTTGAAGAAGAAGCTCTTATTGAAATAGCCAAAAGAGCAATTGAACGAAAAACTGGTGCTAGAGGTTTACGATCAATCATTGAAAGTATTATGCTGGATGTTATGTTTGAATTACCATCACGCGAGGACATAGAGAAATGTATTATTACAAGGGATACAGTTCTTCAGGAAAATGGAAGTCCAAAACTTGTGCTGGTTGATGGTACTGTCAAAGAAGGAAATGAAAAGCTTCCTAAGGAAAGTGCATAATCCATTTGGGTAAGTAAATAATATGAGACTGACTGGCTTATGATCATCTTCAATAATACTTTATTGAGGTTCCAAATCGTTTGCCAAATGTCAGTCTCTTTCTTATTGTTTAATGTGATTAGTATTTCAACATCAGGCAATACTAAATACAGTCATTATTAAGGGTTTTTTTCGTTTACAAATGGGAAAGTTTTCTATAAACTTTAAGCAATAATCAAAAATACATAATCATTATCAGTACATATTATGGAGGTACAAACTATGACAAAAGATACAATTCAGCTTCCCCTCCTTCCATTACGCGGATTACTCGTTTTTCCATCGATGGTATTGCATTTGGATGTTGGGCGTGATAAATCCGTTACAGCATTGGAAAAAGCAATGATGGGTGACCAGACAATCTTTCTTGCTGCCCAGAAAAAGGTGAGTTTAGACGATCCAGAGCCAAAAGACATATATAGAGTTGGTACAATAGCAAAAGTAAATCAAATGTTGAAACTGCCAAATGGAACAATGCGCGTCTTAGTAGAGGGACTTCGTCGTGGGGAAATTATTCAATTTAACGAGGAAAGCGAAGAATTTAATGTTGAAATTAAAGAGATTGAAGAGCAGCATGTTGAGAAGAATGAAGAAGAAGCACTTATGCGTTCACTACTCGGGCAATTTGAACAATACATAAAGGTATCTCAGAAAATCACAAAAGAAACATTAGAAACGGTTTCAGATATTGATGAACCAAGCCGATTTGCAGATATTATTACGTCACACCTATCCTTGAAAATTAAAGATAAGCAGGACCTTTTAGAAACAGTAAATGTAAAAGAAAGGCTACAGCAATTAATAAAATTAATAACAAATGAGAAAAAAGTACTTGATTTAGAAAAGAAAATCGGTCAACGTGTTAAAACATCTATGGAGAAAACACAAAAAGAATATTATTTGCGAGAGCAATTAAAGGCTATACAGAAGGAACTTGGCGAAAAGGATGGAAAGTCTGGAGAAGTTGGCCAGTTACGAGAAAAAGTTGAGGAATCAGATATGCCTGAACGCATCGTCGAGGTTGCAATGAAAGAACTAGATCGCTTTGAAAAGGTACCGCAAAGTTCTGCCGAAAGTTCAGTTATCCGGAACTATGTCGAATGGCTACTGGCATTACCATGGACGGAAAAAACCAAAGATACAATTGAGATTAATAATGCTCAAAAAATATTGGATAGAGATCATTACGGATTGGAAAAGGTGAAGGAACGTATTCTTGAATATTTAGCTGTACAAAAACTGACTGAGTCTATTAAAGGGCCAATTCTTTGTCTTGTGGGTCCTCCAGGAGTTGGGAAAACTTCACTGGCCAAGTCTATTGCAAGTTCGATAAATCGAAATTTTGTTCGTGCTTCACTTGGTGGTATAAGAGATGATGCTGAGATACGAGGTCATCGCCGTACCTATATTGGTGCTTTGCCAGGAAGAATAATACAAGGAATGAAAAAAGCTAAAACTGTCAACCCAGTATTTCTGCTAGATGAAATAGATAAAATGTCCAATGATTTTCGTGGCGATCCATCTGCGGCAATGCTGGAAGTACTTGACCCAGAACAAAACAGTAATTTCAGCGATCATTTTATTGAAGAAACATATGACTTATCGAATGTACTTTTTGTTGCAACTGCGAACTATGTTAATAATATTCCAGGACCGTTGCTGGATCGTATGGAACTTATTTCTATTTCTGGATATACCGAAGTTGAAAAGCTGCATATTGCTAAAGAACATCTATTATCCAAACAGCTTAAAGAAAATGGACTGACGAAAAATAATTTGCAGATTCGTGATGGCGCTTTATTGAAATTAATCCGTACGTATACGCGAGAAGCGGGTGTGCGAGGATTGGAACGTCAGCTTGCTACTCTATGCCGGAAAGCAGCAAAAATTATTATTTCTAAAGAGAAAAAGCGAGTTGTAGTTACGGAGAAAAGTATAGAGGAATTACTAGGAAAACCTCTATTTCGTTATGGTGTAATGGAACAGGAAAATCAGGTAGGTGCAGCTACAGGGCTTGCATATACGGCAGCTGGAGGGGATACTCTGTCAATTGAGGTTTCCCATTACCCAGGCAAGGGCAAACTTACACTTACAGGCAAACTTGGTGATGTTATGCAGGAATCAGCACAAGCAGCTTTCAGTTACATTAGGTCACGCGCAAAAGAATTAAGTATTGATCCTGATTTTTATGAAACATATGATATTCATATCCATGTTCCTGAAGGTGCGACACCAAAGGATGGCCCTTCTGCAGGAATTACAATGGCTACAGCCCTCGTCTCCGCATTAACAGGAAGAGCAGTTAAAAAAGAAGTTGGTATGACTGGAGAAATAACATTACGCGGGCGTGTTTTACCTATCGGTGGGTTAAAGGAAAAATCCTTAAGTGCTCATAGAGCAGGGATCAAAACAATTATTATTCCTGAGGAAAACGAGAAGGACATCGAGGATATTCCAGAAAGTGTTCGAAGTGGTCTTACATTTATTCCGGTAAACCATCTGGATCAAGTATTAAAACATGCGCTTACGGAGGAGAAAAATGAAAGTAACTAATGCAGAAATTGTAATTAGTGCAGTTAGTCAAAAACAATACCCAAACGACCAGCTTCCAGAGGTTGCACTTGCTGGTCGTTCAAATGTTGGAAAGTCATCATTTGTTAATAAGCTAATTCATCGCAAGAATTTAGCACGTACTTCTTCAAAACCAGGAAAAACACAAACATTAAATTTTTATAAGATAAATGAAGCATTTTATTTTGTTGACGTACCTGGTTATGGTTATGCCAAGGTCTCCAAAAAGGAACGAGAAAAATGGGGAGGCATGATGGAGGAGTATTTTGAAACGAGGGATACGTTAAAAGCTGTTTTATTAATTACAGATATCCGTCACGAGCCAACTAAAGACGACGTGCAAATGTATGCTTTTTTAAAGCACTTTGAGTTACCAGTAATTGTAATTGCAACCAAACTGGACAAAGTCCCTAAAGGCAAACATGCTCAACATTTAAAGCGAACAAAACAAACGTTACAAGTGGACCCAGAAGACACTGTGATTCCTTTCTCTGCAGAAACTGGTCAAGGAAAAGATGAATCATGGAGTGCGATAAGAAGCTATATTAATATTTAATTATTTGACAGCAGCAATAAAAAAAACTCTTTCCTCCAGTGAGCAGGGAAGAGTTTTTTAGTGCGACTAAGGCTGTTGCACTAAGGGTTATTTTCAGAAAATTTAAAAGATAAAGAGAGTATTTAAAAGAATTATACCGTATAGATAAGTATAAACGAGATATAATTTCTACAGTATATTAAATGTTCATATGGTTGTCTATATGAAGATTTTTGCCATTCATTCATTTATCACAATGTTGATATAATTTACATATCAGTATGCTGCTACTATTGACGCGGGTTATTAGTATGAAAAATAGAGAGGGAAGGATGTTTAGTTCATGAAAAAACTGAAAATTACAGTATTTTTCGCTTTAATAATTATGTTTTTAGCTGCATGTGGAGGAGGGAATGATGGGGCTAATAGTGGTGATTCTTCTTCAGGTGAAGGAAGTGGATATAATTTGATTGAAGAAGGGAAACTTAATTTTGCTTCATCAGGGGAATTTAAACCTTTCAGTTATATGGAAGATGGAGAAATGGTCGGGTATGACGTTGCAGTTGCTAATGCGATTGCTGAAAAATTAGGATTGGAAGCAGTGCCGAATAAATCAAAATTTGCAGGTATTGTAACAGGTGTTAAACAAGGGCGTCACGATATTGCTGTTGCAAGTCATACGATTACTGAAGACCGATTAAAAGAAGTTGATTTTTCAGAACCTTATTATTACTCAGGTCCAGTAATTTATACTAGACCTGGTAGTGATATACAGTCAGCTGATGATCTTGATGGAAAAGAAATCTCCGTTTCCAGAGGCTCTACTTACGTTGAAATGGCACAGGAATATACTGATAATATTCCACAAGTTGATAGTGATGTTGTAGCTCTTCAATCATTAGCAAAAGGACATCACGATGCTGTAATAACTGATGCAATTACGGGAAGTACAGCAATTGAAAATGGATTGGAAATTGAGGCGAAGGAACAATTAGGTGTGAGCAAGCAAGCAGTAGGCGTTGCCAAAGATAATGATAAATTACTAAAAGATATTAATCAAGCATTGAAAGAATTAAAAGAAAGTGGAAAACTTGCAGAGTTATCCAAAGAGTATATCGGCGCAGATATAACACAGGAACCAGATAATGCAAGTGAATAATAGTATGCAAATGTGCGCATAATTATGCGCACATTTGTGCCTTAAAAGGAGTTGACATATTTGTCTGCAATTACGCATTTTATTGAAGTTTTTACAGGTAGTTTTGATTTATTTTTAAAAGGTCTTTGGCTGACATTTGAATTATCTGCAGCTTCATTACTGATTGCATTTGTAATTGGTTTATTTTTTGCTATACTTAAAATTTCAAATATAAAGATTCTTCAATGGATAGCTGATGCGTATATTTGGGTTGTTCGAGGAACTCCTCTGATTGTACAAATCTTCGTTCTTTATTATGGCCTTGCAGAAATTTTCCTTATTCCAATGTTCTGGGCTGGTGCAGCGGGACTTGCTTTTCATAGTGGTGCATACATTGCTGAAATTATTCGTGGTGCGATTCAGTCAATTGACAAAGGGCAGAGAGAAGCTGGAAGGACGCTTGGGATGACTAGTGGTCTTACAATGCGAAGAATTATTTTACCACAGGCCTTCCGTCGTGCTGTACCGTCACTCGGGAATCAATTTATTATTGGTATTAAGGATTCTTCGCTTGTCTCATTTATTGGTATGCAGGAATTGTTTGGGGTTGCCAGTACAATGGGTTCGAATAACTTTGATTACCTTCCGTATTATCTTACTGTAGCAATTTATTATTTATTTATTGTACTGATTCTGACATTACTGGTAAACATGTTAGAAAAGAAACTGGCACAAAGCGATTAAGCAGGAGGGATAATATGAGTGAAAAACAAGAAATGATTAGAGTTGAAAAGTTGAATAAATCTTTCGGAGATTTACATGTTTTAAAGGATATTGATTTGACAGTTAAAGAAAGTGATGTTGTCGTGCTGATTGGTGCAAGTGGTTCCGGAAAAAGTACCTTATTACGCTGTTTAAACTTTTTGGAAATGAAGAATAACGGAATAATAACAATTGAAGGCGAGCAAATAGAAGAGAGCACACATGATTTAAATAGTGTACGTCAGCGGGTTGGCATGGTGTTCCAGCATTTTAATCTTTTTCCCCACAAGACAGTGATTGGAAATGTTATTGAAGCTCCTATTCATGTGAAAGGAATGATTAGGGAGCAAGCTATTAATGAAGGGAAAAGGATGTTGGACAAAGTTGGATTAGGTGACAAGTACAATGTATACCCCTCCACACTATCAGGTGGCCAGAAACAGCGTGTCGCAATCGCAAGGGCATTGGCAATGAAACCAGATGTTATGCTGTTTGATGAACCAACATCAGCATTGGATCCAGAATTAGTTGGTGAAGTATTATCGACAATGAAGGAACTCGCTGATGAAGGGATGACTATGGTTGTAGTTACACACGAAATGGGCTTTGCGCGTGAGGTTGGTGATTGGGTATTCTATATGCATGATGGCAAGATTGTAGAATATGGTCCGCCTAATGAATTGTTTGACAATCCAAAAGAAGATCGAACACAAGCTTTTTTGAGTTCAATTTTATAAGTGAAAAGAAAGAAGCTGAGGCGTTACCCATGGAAAGCGTAGTGAATTTTTCCGTAGCGGCGTCATAGCATTCAGCTATTTTTCCACGTTACTTCGCATTGTATATCTAATCGCCAACATTAGAAAACTATGGCACTCACCAGCCTTTTGTTTAATGCCATAGTTGCACTTATGCAGTAAGAAAGTAGTTATACTTTATTAACTGCAAAAAATCCGAACTAATTCGAATTCTACTTCAAGAATTTTGAATCATAGTTCGGATTTTAATTTGGCTGAAACACTCCTCTTGTCACAGCCTTATTTTTTCTTTTTCAGCCAATAAATACCTATACCAATTAATATTACAGGCCAGAATTTCTCAAGAAACGCTGTCAGTTCATAAATCCAATTAAATGCAGAAGGTAATCTTATCGAAAACATGAAGAGAATCGATAAACCGGTTAATATCAGTCCAGTCGCGAAACCTTTTTTAGTTCTTAAGGCTCGAACAATAAAAGCTATGCCCACAATCATTGGGTATACTGCCCAGTGATCTATCCAAAACTGGTAGTATTCTATTCCATGAAAGTGAATACCTAAGCCTAATACAATTGTCCCGCTGAATAAATGCTGATAATCTTTGGATGTATAACTATGAATAAGTAATGCGAGTCCAATTATAATAAGAAATGTTGGCCATGAGTAGAAATCAGTTATTATGGGAATTCTAAGTTCTCTTAGCAAAAAATAAACTCCAATACCAATTAATATATATGCTGCAAACGAATTTTGTCGTTTCATTGTAGGACACCTCTTCCAGGATTCGATTAAATAGGCGAAATTCTTGCTTCTCATGTTCACGTATGGTAGAGTACAAACGAGTTATGAGTTATATAACAATATACGAATATCCTAACATATTGTTTCAAATTCTGTTCACATTTATGAAAAATGTGTGGAATTACCTATGTTATAATTGAATTATTGAGTAATGTTTAAAGCTTTTGGGGGTAGTTATCGTGCACATACTTAAAGTTGGGTTTAATTACAAATCAACCCCTGTCGAAACGAGGGAAAAGCTAACTTTTTCTGAAGATAATCTCGACCAGGCTATGCTTCTTTTGAAAGAGCAAAAAAGTATATTGGAAAATGTAATTGTTTCCACTTGCAATCGTACAGAGATATACGCGGTTGTTGATCAGCTTCATACAGGGCGCTACTATATCAAACAATTCCTAGCTGATTGGTTTCAAATAGATAAGGAAGAATTTACTTCTTATTTGCGGATATCGGAAAGTGATGGAGCAATTGAGCATCTTTTACGTGTGTCTGCAGGCCTTGATTCCATGGTCTTAGGTGAAACACAAATACTTGGACAGGTGAAACAATCGTTTTCAACTGCCCAACACATGAATACTACTGGCACGGTTTTTAATGAATTATTTAAACAGGCGATTACGTTTGCAAAACGGGCCCATAAAGATACAGCGATAGGACAGCATGCTGTGTCTGTTAGCTATGCAGCTGTTGAGCTGGCAAAGAAAATATTTGGTGATTTAGAACAGAAGCATGTTGTTATCCTAGGCGCCGGGAAAATGGGTGAACTAGCTGCCAAAAATCTTCATGGATCTGGTGCAACAAAAATCACAGTAGTTAACAGAACCTATGAAAAAGCTGTAGCACTGGCTGAAAAGTTTCAGGCCAATGCAGCTCATACAGATCGCTTACATGAGCTAATTAATGATGCCGATATTTTAATCAGTTCAACAGGATCCGATTCAGTTGTATTGACAAAAGATGTTATTGAGCCAATACAGAAGAAACGTAAAGGCAGACCACTATTTCTAGTGGATATTGCTGTACCTAGAGATTTGGATCCTGAAATTAGTGATTTAAATAGTGTGTTTTTATATGATATTGATGATTTACAGGGGATAGTTGATAAAAACTTAGCTGCTAGAGAAAAAGCCGCAGAGACTATAGAGATTATGCTTGAAGCTGAAATCGTTGCTTTCAAAGATTGGCTGCAAACACTTGGAGTTGTTCCTGTGATTTCTGCACTACGACAAAAGGCGTTATCTATTCAGGCAGAAACGATGAAAAGCATCGAACGAAAAATGCCGGATTTAACAGCTCGCGAGAAAAAAGTGCTAAACAAGCATACAAAAAGTATTATAAATCAGCTTCTGAAGGAACCTGTAACACAAGCAAAAGAGTTAGCAGCTGAAGAAAACCGGGACGAGTCCTTGGATCTTTTTATAAATATTTTTGGAATTGAAGAGGAAGTTCAAAAGGAACTATCGAAACAAACAAAAAAAAATGAAAGTTCAACAAAAATAAAACAAAATGAAGAAGTATCCTTTCCTGTATTTGAAAGAACATCACCACAGTAAGATGAAAGGATTCCCATTATGTTCGAAATAAAATGGCTATATGAAATTATTCTTATTATCTACGGACTGAGTTTGTTTGGGTACTTTATTGATTTTATACAACATAACCGGAGGGCAAACAGAATAGCCTTCTGGTTACTTAGTATGGTTTGGATTATTCAAACCGCTTTTTTATTCAACCAGATATTCATCGAAAAAAATTTTCCGATATTCACATTATATGATGGCTTATACTTTTATGCATGGGTGCTCGTCTCTTTTTCGTTAATTATAAATAAACTTTTTCGGATTCATTTCATTTTATTTTTTACTAATTTGTTGGGTTTCTTTGTACTACTACTATACATTTCAACAAGTGCACAGGAACATATGCAAGGCCAAGGGATTCAACTAGTAAATGAAATACTGATCACACATATCACGTTAGCCATTGTCTCTTATGGTTTTTTCACCATATCCTTTCTCTTTTCTATCATGTATATAGCGCAATATCGGTTTCTAAAAGAAAAAAAAGGATTGCGATGGATGTGGAGATTTGGTGATCTGAATAGGCTGGATTCGTACTCTTTTAAAGCAGTGACAATCGGGGTTCCATTATTAACTATCGCGATTATTCTAGGCGTTGGGTGGGCATATGTATCGAATGCCGAATTTTATTGGTTTGATTTGAAAACAATTGGTTCCATACTGGTTCTAGCTGTTTATGTCATTTATTTATTGTTACGGCTTGTAAAAGGCTATCAGGGAAAAGCGATTTCAGTCTATAATACAGCAGCATTTCTAATCTTATTAATTAACTTCTTTTTGTTTAACATATTATCGAATTTTCATTTCTAAGCAGCGTCATATTTAGGAGGATGCCAAAATGCGTAAAATAATTGTTGGGTCAAGGAAAAGTAATCTTGCATTAACCCAGACGGAATGGGTAATTGACCAGCTGAAAAATGCAGGGGTTAAAAATGAATTTGAAGTGAAGAAAATTGTAACAAAAGGTGATAGGATACTTGATGTCACCTTGTCTAAGGTCGGTGGGAAAGGCCTTTTTGTAAAAGAAATTGAACAAGCTATGTATGATAAAGAAATCGATCTTGCTGTACATAGTATGAAAGACATGCCATCACAAATGCCTGAAGGTCTTACGATTACATCTGTTCCAGAAAGAGAAGACCATCGTGATGCATATATAGCAAAAGGCAATGTCGCATTAAAAGATTTACCCAAAGGTGCTATTGTAGGAACCAGTAGTTTACGCAGATCTGCACAGATTCTTGCAGAACGACCAGACCTTGAGGTTAAATGGATTCGCGGAAATATTGAGACAAGAATCCGTAAATTGGATGACGAAGACTATGATGCAATTATTCTTGCTGTTTCAGGACTGAAACGAGTTGGCTTAAGTGAAGAGCTTATAACAGAATATTTAGAGCCAGAAGTGTGCGTTCCTGCAGTTGGACAAGGTGCTTTAGCAATTGAGTGTCGTGAGGACGATAATGATTTAAGAGAGTTATTAGACAAGATTAATGACGAATATACAACAAAAACGGTTACAGCTGAAAGAACATTCTTACATTTACTTGAAGGTGGCTGTCAAATTCCGATCGGGGGTTATGCTTATTTGCAGGGGGATGAAATGGTCTTAACTGCATTGGTCGGAACACCTGATGGTACAACAATTTTAAAAGAAGTTGTACGTGGAACAGATCCTGTAGCAGTTGGCAAAGAAGCAGCTGATAAACTGATAAGTCAAGGTGCAAAGGAGATTGTCGATCAAGTAAAAGAGGAGCTTGACGACTAATGTCAGTAACTTTACATGAAAAAAGAATCTTAATTACTCGTGAGGAGAGTCAAGCAAAGGAATTTTCCGAAAAAGTTATACAGTATGGCGGAAAACCGGTTGAAATACCTCTCTTGAAAATTTCATGTAAGGATGACCCTGAAAATAAGCAACTGCTTCAAAAATTACATCACTATAAATGGATTTTTTTCACTAGCGCAAATGGGGTTGCTTGTTTTTTTCAACTTATTAGCCAATACAGTTGGTTACACAAAGTATTGGAAAACACTAGGTTTGCGACCGTTGGCCATAAAACTGCGCGAATATTGGAATCATATGGGTATAAGTCAGATTTTATTCCATCGGTTTATAATGCTGATGCCATGGCAAGAGAATTTACGGACCATCATACAGTAATGGATGAACCGCTTCTGATTGTCCGGGGAAATAAATCCAGAGAAGTTCTGCCTGACTGGTTTACAAAACATAAAATCGGTTATGAGACTATAGAAGTATATGAAACAATATACAACTCTCGCGTAAAAGATGAGTTAAATCAATTGTTAAATAATAATAATATGGATTTCATTACATTTACCAGTCCATCTGCGGTAGAAGCTTTTATTGAAATGAGTGGCAGTCATATACTAAAGAACCAGGTATATGTTTGTATAGGAACTACGACTAAACAGCGTGCTTTAGAATTAGGTATTAAAAATACTATAGCACCAGAGCTATTTACGATTGATGGAATGCTCAAGCGTATGAGTGACTATATAGCAGGGAAGGGATAGGTTTTAATGGTAAAAGAATTGAATTTTAAACGACATCGACGATTACGATCTTCATCCGCAATGCGATCATTGGTACGTGAAAATCATTTAAAAATGGATGACTTTATTTATCCGCTTTTTATTGTTGAAGGAGAAAATATTAAAAATGAAGTATCCTCCATGCCAGGTGTGTTTCAGATTTCACTTGATTTTGTAAAAGATGAGATGAAAGAATTACGTTCCCTTGGGATAAAGGCTGTTATGATTTTTGGTGTACCGAATGAAAAAGACGAGCAGGGTACTGGGGCGTTTATTGAAACTGGAATCGTACAGGAGGCAACTCGACGCATAAAAAAGGAAGTTCCGGAAATGCTTGTAGTTGCTGACACTTGCCTGTGTGAGTATACATCCCACGGACATTGTGGTGTTATCCATAACCAGGACGTTGATAATGATGAATCACTAAAACTTTTAGCTAAAACAGCTGTATCACAGGCAGAAGCAGGTGCTGATATAATTGCACCATCCAACATGATGGACGGTTTTGTAATTGTTATCCGCCAGGCACTTGATGAGGCTGGATATACAAATATCCCTATTATGTCTTATGCAGTTAAGTATTCATCTGCCTTTTACGGACCGTTCCGAGATGCTGCTGATAGCACTCCGCAATTTGGGGATCGTAAGTCTTATCAAATGGATCCGGCAAATCGACTTGAAGCGTTACGTGAAGCAGAGTCAGACGTAGACGAAGGTGCCGATTTCCTAATTGTTAAACCAGCATTATCATACTTGGATATTGTACGCGATGTTAAAAATACTGTTAACACACCGATTGTTGCCTATAATGTTAGTGGTGAGTATGCGATGGTTAAAGCAGCAGCAAAGAATGGCTGGGTTGATGAAAGAGAATTGGTGCTTGAAAAGATGACCGCAATGAAACGTGCGGGAGCAGATTTGATTATATCTTATTTTGCCAAAGATGTAGCAAAATGGCTTAATGAATAAATATAAAAGTTGAGGTGATTAATCGTGAATAACTTTGATAATTCAAAGGATGCATATAAAGAAGCAGTGGAACTAATGCCAGGTGGAGTAAATTCACCTGTTCGGGCGTTCAAATCAGTTGGTATGTCACCGATATTTATGGAACAAGGAAAAGGTTCTAAAATAACGGATATCGATCAAAACGAGTACATTGATTATGTATTGAGCTGGGGTCCATTAATTTTAGGACATGCTGATGATCGGGTTGTTTCCAAATTAAAAGAGACCACAGAAAAAGGCACAAGTTTTGGTGCACCAACCATAATAGAGAACAAACTAGCACAATTGGTAATTGACCGTGTACCATCAATTGAAATGGTACGCATGGTAAATTCAGGCACAGAAGCTACTATGAGTGCTTTGCGAATTGCAAGAGGATATACAGGGAGGGATAAAATCCTGAAATTTGAAGGGAATTATCATGGTCATGGTGATTCACTCCTGATCAAAGCGGGTTCTGGTGTTGCTACACTAGGCTTGCCAGATAGTCCTGGTGTACCTGAATCAATCGCTCAAAATACAATTACAGTGCCTTATAATGATGTAGAAAGCGTGCGCTACGCATTTGAAACATATGGTGATGAGATTGCCGCTGTTATCGTTGAGCCAGTTTCGGGTAATATGGGCGTTGTGCCACCACAAGAGAGCTTTTTGCAGGAACTGAGAAGAGTAACTGACGAAAATGGCTCTCTACTCATATTTGATGAGGTTATGACAGGATTCCGTGTTGGATTCAACTGTGCACAAGGTTATTTTGGGGTTACCCCTGATATGACTTGCTTAGGCAAAGTAATAGGGGGTGGACTTCCTGTTGGAGCATATGGTGGCAAACGTGAAATTATGGAAAGCGTAGCACCGACAGGGAGTATTTATCAGGCAGGTACATTATCAGGTAATCCGCTTGCTATGACTGCTGGTTATGAGACATTAAGTGCTTTAGATAAATCATCGTATGATGAAATTAATAAAAAAGTGGATAAATTGGTCGAAGGTTATAAACAAGCTTCAATCGATTTTAAGATTCCACTTCAAATTAATCGCGCTGGATCAATGGTTGGCTTTTTCTTTACGCACGAACCAGTATTTAATTATGAAACAGCTCAAAATTCTAATCTTGATTATTTTGCACAATATTACCGGGCAATGATTGAAGAAGGAATCTTTTTGCCACCATCTCAGTTTGAAGGGTTGTTTTTATCGACTGCCCATACTGATGAAGATATTGACAAGACATTACAAGCTGTACGCAATGCCTTCTCAAAAATTGAAAAGTAAACTTAAAAAAGCTTTACTAATGTTGGAGACACCACCAGTAAGAAGCAGAGTATATTGAGTACCGAATTACAAAGTAATTCGGTGCTCTTTTTTGTATTTTCAAATAAACGCAAATTTTTATGTGAAATTGTTTTTTCTTATTAATTCAACTTCGCAGCGTAAAATGAACTCATAAACCTTAAAGGAATAAGAAAATCTGAAGATACACAGTTGACCTTGGATCAACTGTACGTATTTGATATAAAATGCGTACTAGTGGTTGTGTGCATTAACACCGCTATGGAAATACACTTCGCGCACCTAGGGCGGCTGTTGAACCTCTTCGTGCTGACGCACTCAGATGTCTCATCTAGGCCTTTCCTCCCCCAGGAGTTTAGGTGTATTACCTGCGCTAGGATTTGCTCATTATAACTTGATAAAATAACAAAATGTACATTGTGATGGATAAAGAGTAAATCCTTTTAAACCATTTAGAGTAGCAGCTGGAATATGCGAGACTCCTGTGGGAAGAACAAGCTAGGCGAGACCCCGCAGGCTCGGCACTTGCCCACGGAAAGGGAGCATATTCCAGCTGCGTTGTTAGAGAAACTTACAAACTCACTACTTCACATTTTATATCTTATCTGTACAAAAATACTTTTATCAATGTTGTCAAGTCAACAATAAAAAACGTTCTGAGTTTATCAAAGATAGTCGTTTGAGCTTATTCCATAGATGCGAAAGTTGAGTTATAAGAACACAAATTGAATTTTACACACTTAAACTGAACTGCTTACTAAAGGGAATGGCTTTTTTAATTGGTATAAGCATATCCTCTGTTTACATTTCATATAGTTGAATTAAGACATATAAGTATATGGAATATGTGTTGAAGGGAGGAAGTCATTTGTCAAACAATCGGGAAGTATTCAGCTTTGAACTAAATGAATCGCTTTATTTTGAAGAAGGACAGGAAGTTGCAGAAATGCTGGGAATTTCTTTAGACCCGGAAATTTCTATCCAGCCATTTAATGATTTTATTTCAATTCGAGGAGTCATTGAACTTCAAGGTTCATATCAAAAGGAATTATATTCAAGTGCAGGAGATAAAGATACATTAGATTTTGATGATTACCACTCAAGACGATATGTTGAGAAAGTAGTAGAACTGGATGACGGGAAATCAGAATTCACACATCGGTTCCCTGTTGAAATCTCAGTTCCAACATACCGAGTTGCAGACTTAAATGATGTGACGGTCGACATTAATTCCTTTGATTATGAAATACCAAATCAGAGTCAACTTAAATTAACCTCTAGAATTGAAATACATGGGATAAGCGATCAAACAGAGAGTTCATTAGAAAATGAATCAGAAGTAGCTAATGAATTCTTGCCACCACGAGAAGACGAAACGTTTGAGTTCGATATTAAGACGGAACAAGAAACTTCTGAATCAGAGGGTCAGTTTATACCGGAAAACGCACCCACCTTATCCACGGAGGTAGACGAGTCACCATCAGAAAAAGAACGTTGGAAAAATAAAAAGTCACAATCACTTGCGGAATTTTTTAACAAAGAACCGGTGGAAAATTCACCTGAGGAAGAAAGTCCAGACGAATCATCATTAAACTTTACAGATTCAGATTATCTGGATGAAAGTGATGAAAGTCGATCAGTTGATACCAAGGATGTCAGTTATTTAGCAGATATGTTCAGAAGTGATGATGATGATCGATATGCCAAGATGCGATTGTGTATTGTTCAGAACAACGACACAGTAGAAACAATTGCAAAACGTTATGAGATCCCTGCACTACAATTAGTGAAACAGAATAATTTAAGTGATGATAGTCTTGAAGAAGGTCAATTATTGTATATTCCTTTTAAGAAGTAATAACAGACAGATAAAATACATACCCCTTGCTTCTAATAGTAAGGGGTATGTATTTGGAAAGTTGGTGAAATGTAGTGTGAGTGAAACAATTCATAAGATATCCGGGGAATACGGGATTTATCCATATAAAATTGAGCGAATATCGAAACGGCTATTTCGTATCAGTGATGGTAATCATTATTATGCATTAAAACAAAGTTTACTGAATGAAAATAATTTGGATTTATGGGAATATGTTTATCATCAAGCATATTCCCAAAACATCACTAGTATACTGCCTGTCTACTTAACAAAGCAGTCAAGATTATACGTACAATATGATCAATCCTACTATTATTTAACGCCGTGGTTAACATCTAATAAACTAGATCATCAGCAAATAATTAATAACTTATATAATGCAATTGGTGAGGTACATGGAAAGACAAAGCGGACACAATTAATTGAGGCGAATACTGTCGTTAATACATTTAATGAGTATCAGAAGAACTGTGCAGAATTATATAGAAGACAGTTGTATTATGTTGAGCTGTTTGAAAAGAATCGGTTTATGTCTCCATTTGAATTATTAGTTTGCACGCAATTTCGAATGATGGACAATGTCCTCTCCACGCTAAATAGTTGTATAGAAAGATTTATAAGTGAAATTCAAAATGATCAGGAGTGGAATTATAGTCTATGTCATGGAAATTTGGATCTCACTCATATACTTCTTCATAATGATTCGTATATAATAAATTGGGAAAGGGCAAATTATGATAATGCTATTGCGGATTTGTCAATTTTATTTAAATATCTTGTGCGTAACTATGATCAATCGTCATCACAATTAACAGATTCATTTTCAGTATACACCAGCAAGAATATACTAAAAAAGAGTGAATTGTATCTACTCGCTATCTACTTATTGAATCCATTCCCCTACATAAATCAAATTCAGGATTATATTGATAATCCATCGAATGATACGATGATTAATCAGGTAAAGAGACTTCAATATTCAGCCCGGCAAATGTTGTTTGGCTTAAAATGGTTTGAGTTTATTGAAGAGAGTACACCAGTAACTGGTGAAGATAAAGACAGTAAAGATGGTTAAATCCATTCCAAATAAAAGGCAATAAACACCCCAACTAATACACCAAGCAAAAATACATCAAATGAAGTTGGAAATAGCATAGTCCTTATTAATTGAAATATTAAAATAGGTAATGTTACTCGTTCAATTACAATAATACAATTTCTTGCCCATGGAGGCAGTCTGTATCGGTAATATCTAGCCACACTTATCACCTCTTAAGTATTTTTTTAATATAATATGTATATATATAGTGGTTTTGTGCAATTCATAAGATAATAGTTGATTTTATTTTCAGTAACCGATAAAATGAGTAATAATATGTAAATGTGATGATAGGGAAGAGTACAAGATAATTACCTGAAAGAGAGGGAATGATGGTGGAAATTTCCCAGGTATAATTATTTGGAAGGTCGCCCTTGATACAGCTCCTTTGAATTAAAGATAAGTGTTCAAATAGTCGCCAAATTAGAAGCAAAGAGGTAGGATCAACGTAGAGATGTACCGCTTACTATTTGTTGATTTTTGAACCACCTTAAAGTAGAAGAGAGCCGGTTTTTGACCGTTATCAATGAATGAAGTGCACAAGTATAACTGCTTGTGAACGAAGGTGGTACCACGGAATATATCCTTTTCGTCCTTTATTGGATGGAGAGGATTTTTTTATTTGTATTTACTATACAAAAGAGGGAGGATTTAATGATGAGTGATGAGGCTAAAACAACGATGTCATCAAAGTACAATCCACAGGAAATTGAAAAAGACCGGTATCGCTTTTGGGTGGATGGTAAATTCTTTGAAGCAACCGGAGATGAAGATAAGGAACCATTTACGATTGTTATTCCACCACCAAACGTAACTGGTAAGCTGCATTTAGGTCATGCATGGGATACGACGATGCAGGATACTATTTCTAGAATGAAGCGGATGCAGGGCTATGATGTACTATGGCTGCCAGGAATGGACCATGCAGGTATTGCAACACAGTCCAAGGTTGAGGCGAAACTGAAAGAACAGGGTAAAAATCGCTATGATTTAGGCCGTGAAAAGTTTCTTGATACTGTTTGGGATTGGAAAGAGGAATACGCTGACTTTATTCGTGCCCAATGGGAAAAGTTAGGTTTAGGACTTGATTATTCACGTGAGCGATTTACGATGGATGATGGCTTGTCAAACGCTGTACGTGAAGTGTTTGTTACGTTATATAAAAAAGGTTTAATTTATCGTGGTGAATATATTATTAATTGGGACCCTAACACCCAAACAGCACTTTCTGATATTGAAGTTATCTATGAAGAAGTTCAGGGTAAATTTTATCACATGCGTTACCCGATAAAAGATAGTGATGAAATAATTGAAATTGCAACGACACGACCAGAAACGATGCTTGGGGATACAGCTGTAGCCGTGCATCCAAGTGACGATCGATATAAGCATTTGATTGGTAAGACGGTTGTATTGCCATTGGTTGGCCGTGAAATAGAAATAGTTGCTGATGAATATGTTGACATGGAATTGGGCTCAGGAGCTGTCAAAATTACACCTGCACATGATCCAAATGATTTTGAAATTGGAAATCGACATGATTTGGAACGAGTGTTGGTTATGCATGAAGATGGATCGATGAATGAAAACGCTGGTAATTATGAAGGACTAGACCGTTTCGAGTGCCGAAAACAAATTGTTAAAGACTTGCAAGAGCAGGGTGTTCTGTTCAATATTGAAGAACGAGTACACCAGGTAGGGCATTCAGAACGCAGTGGAGCCGTTGTTGAACCATATTTATCAACACAATGGTTTGTAAATATGCAGCCTTTGGCGGATGAAGCGATTGAACTTCAGCAACGAGGTAAAAAAGTTAATTTCGTCCCAGATCGTTTTGAACGCACATATCTGCACTGGATGGAGAATATTCGTGATTGGTGTATTTCGAGACAATTATGGTGGGGACACCGAATTCCTGCATGGTACCATAAGGAAACAAATGAACTGTATGTTGGAAAAGAGGCACCTGAAGATCCAGAGAATTGGGAACAGGACAATGATGTACTTGACACGTGGTTCTCCTCAGCATTATGGCCGTTCTCAACAATGGGGTGGCCTGATCTGAATGCTGAAGATTTTAAGCGTCACTTTCCGACAGATGTTTTAGTGACTGGTTACGATATTATCTTCTTTTGGGTTGCACGTATGATATTCCAATCGAAAGAATTTACAGATCAAAGACCATTTAAGGATGTGCTGATTCATGGTTTGATTCGTGATGCTGATGGGCGTAAAATGAGTAAATCACTCGGCAATGGTGTAGATCCAATGGACGTTATTGAACAATATGGAGCAGATTCACTGCGTTATTTTCTGTTGACAGGTTCAACACCTGGTCAGGATTTACGGTTCCACTGGGAAAAAGTTGAAGCAACTTGGAATTTTGCGAACAAAGTGTGGAATGCATCACGTTTTTCACTTATGAATATGGAAGATTTCACTTATGAAGATATTGATTTAAGCGGTGAAAAGTCATTAGCTGATAAATGGATATTGACTCGGCTAAATGAAACGATTGAACAAGTTACCAAAAATACAAACAAATATGAGTTTGGCGAAGCAGGGCGACATTTATATAATTTTATCTGGGATGAGCTTTGTGACTGGTATATTGAAATGGCTAAACTGCCGTTGTACGGTGATAACGAAAGTGAAAAACGAATGACGCAATCTGTTCTTGCATATGTATTAGATCAGACGATGCGCATGCTTCATCCGTATATGCCATTTATAACAGAGGAAATATGGCAGCAGCTCCCACATCAGGGAGCGTCAATTACAGTTGCTCCATGGCCAGAAGCAAAACCGGAATTTCATAATGAAACAGCATCAAAAGAAATGAAAAGACTTGTTTCAATTATTAAGTCCATTCGAAACATCCGGGCAGAAGTTGATACACCAATGTCCAAGCAAATTAAATTGTTAATCCAGGCAGAGGATGAAGCAACTGTTTCAGAACTGGAAAACAACCGTAATTACTTGGAACGATTCTGTAATCCAAGTGAATTAACAATAAGTACTAACGTTGATGTTCCAGAAAAAGCAATGTCAGCTGTTATAACAGGTGCTGAGCTATTTCTTCCATTAGCAGGATTAATTGATTTTGATAAAGAAATTAAACGCTTGGAGAAGGAACTGGATAAGTGGACAAAAGAAGTCCAACGGGTTCAGAAAAAACTCTCGAATGAAGGATTTGTGAGTAAAGCTCCACAAACAGTTGTAGATGAGGAAAAACAAAAAGAACAAGACTATTTGGAGAAACAAGCAAAGGTCAAAGCACGATTGAATGAGTTAAACTCATAAAAATTTTGAGGCTGGGACCAATGCTATAGTCCTATTAAAATCCGAACTATGATTCAAATTCTTGAGAGAGAATTCGAATTAGTTCGGATTTACTTTTATTGTTAATTAGATATAAACTTCGACGTAATCCAGAAAAAATCTGAGTGCTATGAAACCGCTTCTTAAAATACACTTCGCGCACCTAGGGCAGCTGATGAGCTCCTTGCTCCTACGTCACTTCGTAGTCTCATCTAGGCACAAGCTCCCACAGGAGTCTACGTTTATTTCCTTTGCTGTTGACTGGAGTAGGAATTGCTATAGTATAAATATGTGATAGGACTACACTGGTCTGGGTGAGCGGAGGGCGGTGACTCCCGCGGGAATAGCACGTGTCCTAAGACCCCGCAGAGTAGTTTTCTCGAGGAAACTTAGGTCGTGCCCGCGGGAAAGCATCCGCCCGTATCTAGAGTGTATAGATTTTATTCCAGCAGTTACTTTGCTTTTTTTATCAACAACGTATTAGATTCAACCATTGATAATGGGCGATCTAAACTATTCGTTATTAAAGTTTAGATTTTTAGTTATGTCCTAGCCTCTTTGTTATATGGGTTATATATTTTTTTAGTATATTTATATCCGATACAGCACTTAGTGTTCTAGAACCAACAACATCTTCTATTTCATTAAGCTGTAGTTTGCCTTTTGTATCAAGTAAAAAATCAATTCCAACCATTCCAAAATCAAAGGCGTTTATTATCTTGTTCAGTAAAGTTAACTCATGATGATTTAATGGATACCATGTAGCAGATCCGCCTAATTTGAAATTAGACCTGAAGTCACTCCTACTTTCCCTCAGAACAGCTCCAATAATTTGGCTGCCGACAACAAAAACCCTTACATCTTTACCTAACTGGATATTTTTAGATGATTGAATAATGAGCTCAGATGCAAAAATATCATCAGCAATACACCTTTCCCATTCCTGCTCATCCTTGATCATATGCACTTGCCTGCCACCCCTTCCACTTGTACCCTTTACAATAAATGGAAGGGGCATGCCAGGCATTTGTACGCAGTTTTTTTTCTTCATAAAGATTGTATCAACCATTGGAATGGATAATTTGTTCATATAGTAATGTGTTAATGCTTTATTGTTACAAATTGCTGATACTTGAGAGGAGTTAAAAACATTGATTCCCATCGATTCGAGTACCATATTCAATAATGGTTCAACTGTTCTTACTACAGCAAAGTCTGGTAAATGAACCTGCTGATTATTATAGAAGATCGTTTGTTTATTTTGGTATATACCAATCGTTAATTCCTCTCGCAAGACTAATTTAAGTGTTACTCCTTGTATAGCAGCCTCATCTATGAACCAATTAATATATGCTGTATTTTGTTCAGAATCTTGTTCACTATAAATGAGCCATCCCACTAAGTTCATTTTGTATCCTCAATTCTTAATGTGTCAATTATGTAATCAACCATAAATTCAGCAGCATTGATTCCAGTACAATCAAACATATTACGAATATGTGCATTTGAGTTTATTTCACAAATTACAGGCTTATTGTTGGCACCGAATAATAAATCAACACCGGCAAAGTCGGCACCAATCGCTTTTGTAGCAGCTACCGCAATATTGACCTCCTCAAGAGTAGGCTGATAGTTAGTCATTGTTCCTCCTGCAGTAACATTTGCTCGAAAGTCATTCGAAGCATGTCTTGTCATTGCTGCAACTACCTCATCACCAACTACCTGCAGGCGTATATCTTTTCCGTAACTTGTAGAAATAAATTCCTGGAGCATAAACGGTGTTCCGTGAAGCTCAGAAATTTTTTCAAACGCCTCTTCCATTGAGTGGACTAAATAAACTTGTTCCCCAAATGACCCGAATGCCTCTTTAATAATCATCGGAAAACCTAATAAGTTGATAGAATCACGAAAGTCTTCAGGGTTGAACGATTCTGACCTTACAAATGCCATCGGTGCAACAATGGTCTTGGGTATAGGTAAGTGTTTGTTGGCGAGTGCTTGATAAGTTGCGATTTTGTCATCACTTTTTTCAATCGATGTTCCACTATTGAATACCCGGATACCCAAGAGTTCGAATTGCTTTGCTAAATAAATGTCCTTGTCTGTGAACATCACAAAGGCAGGTAAATCCTTGTTTTCTTTAATCAAATCGAGTGAATCAGTAGATAAATATGATAAAAGTTCATTGTTTTTATAAATATCTGTATGTATATTCTGTTTTAGTGCAGCTTCCTGAAGCCATTCAGCGAAATCGAGAAATTTGTTGCCAGGTAAGTATCCGTTATAAATTATCCATCCATTTAAATTCAATTCATGATTTCCTTTCTCATGGGTTATTATTATTGATATACTAATTTTGTTGACTATGAAATTAAAGAAAAGCGGTGTACATAAATGTTTGAACACTTTCAGCAGGTAGAAAGGTTTTTTCAAAGCAGAAAGAAGTATGGAATGAAACCCGGATTAGATCGAATACATAAACTCTTGGAGTTACTTGATAACCCACAGGAAAAAATCCAGGCGATTCATGTCGCTGGAACAAATGGAAAAGGCTCAACTGTACAATATATTAAAAACGCATTAATTTCCAATGGTGTACATGTTGGAATTTTTACCTCACCAAGTCTCAACGGTCTAAGAGGGCATATTTTCAATGATAAGGGCATGATTCCAGAAACGGAATTCACATACATAATTAGTGAGATTCATCCATTTATTCAACAGCTGGATTCAGAAAGTAACCACCCAACGGAATTTGAAATTATTACAGCAGCAGCTTTTCTGTATTTCAAGAAATATGCTGATTTTGCATTAATTGAAGCTGGAATGGGCGGTAGAGAAGATACAACTAATTGTTTTAACCCCATTTTGTCCATTATAACAAATGTGGATCAGGATCATATTGCTTTTTTAGGTGAATCACTTAAATCAATCGCATATCATAAGGCAGGAATTATTAAGGAAAATACACCAGCAGTAATTGGGGAAATGTCAGATGAAGCGATGTCCGTTATATCGGTAGAAGCTTCTCTGAAAAATGCCCCATTATATCAACTTGGAAAAGCATTTGATTATTCAATTATTCATAATGTATCAGACTTTCAGGCATTTAATTGGGTTTCAGGTAATGATAAGTTTAAAGTATTAATACAAACAAATGGCAAATATCAAGTAAAGAATGCTTCTTTAGCAATTATGGCGTTAAAGGTATTAGAATCTAATGGATTTACTTTAGATCTGGACAAAAGCCTTAACGGACTTTATCAAACTCAAATACCAGGCAGATTTGAAACAATCCAAACAAATCCTGTTGTGGTATTGGATGGAGCCCATAACCCTGCAGGTGTACGAGCCTTTACCGATACGATGACATCAGTTTACAAAAATCGGGAAAAGCACCTTATTTTTGCAGCTTTTAAAGATAAGGACCTCACTTATATGCTTAATCATTTAAGTAATTATTTTTCGTCCATAACGCTAACAACATTCGAACATCCCAGAGCTGCTTCTGTAGAAGAACTCCAAGAAGTAATAATTCACCCAGATGTACGAGTTAATCATGATTGGAAGGAGGCTATAAAGGAGATCCCGGATCAGAATGATAAAGTATGTTATTTCGTTACAGGTTCTCTACATTTTATTGCTAATGTAAGAAATATTTTGAAATAGAAGTAATAATATAGTAATATATAATTATCAGAAAGTTTTTAATCTATGAGTCTTTAGTAGTGTTATTTAAAATAAAGGAATGTATCATTTGTTAAAAAATTTAACAATGATAGGAGATGTAAAATCCGAATGGTATCTAAAAGTAAAATGAAGCTAATATGGATACTATGGTTTATCTTATGGCCAGCAATACTATGGTTTTCATTTAACTACTATTACGTAAATATGGAAGATCAGTTAACTGATATACTGTTATTTGCTGTTTTTATGTGTATTGTTGCCTGGTTTCCTTTAACAATAAATAACAATCCGGTTTTCTTTGTAAACGGGATAAGTATAGCAGTCTTTCTAACATTTGGTCTTTTTGTTGAGATTATTTTAACTCAAATAGCAATTGTTATTGTGCTGGCCAAAACAGGTGTTGGAAAGAAAGATAATTATCGTTATCCACTAAATATGGTGATGTTCTCACTTGTATCTGTAATTGGTGCAGGTGTATTTGTTCATCTAGGTGGTAGTCATCAAACGATTTTAACCCAAAGCGATGAGCAAGTTTGGGCAATATTTGGATATGCGTTTACTATCTTTATCGCAAATCAGTTTTTCAACAAATTAATAGATAAAGCATTCTATAAAAGAAAGGTAAAAATTTTTGATGAAGGTTTAAGGTGGGAATTCATCTCATCATTACTAATTATACCAGTAGGGTTTGTATTATTTGTACTCTATAGTGAAATTGGGCGTGCAGGGATTTTCTATTTAGGAATACCATTTGTATTTATTTCCGTGATTTTAATGCTTTTATATTCTTACAAAGAAATTAATCGCTACCTCGAAAAAACAGGAGAAATTGGTCACCAATTAACAAACCGGATGGAATTAAGTTCAGTATATAACGTTTTTATTAATGAAATTAGTGATTTATTGCCAATTGATTATGCCTATATTTATATAGTAGATGATAATAAATTAAAATTGGAACAATTCTATGACTTAGAAAACAATACAGAGGCATCTTTTAGTTCGCTGAAAAGAAATGAAGCATTTAGCGGTAAAGTTTGGGCAACAGGAAAACCCCTTTTGTATAAGCGGGCTTCAGATTGGGCAACGGTGAAAAGCAGTAAAATCCCTTCAAATACTGAGAGTGTATTGTCACAACCAGTTGAATACGGCGAAGATATTGTTGGTGTTGTGACAGTAGAATCTAAACAGAAAAAAGCATTTGAGAAACTTCATTTTCAAATAATGGATATTTTAACTAATTATTTAGGAGTTGCAGTCGAAAATGCGAAAAACTATGAGCTTACTAAATCTCAAAGTGAAAGAGATGGACTAACTCAGTTATATAACTTAAGGTACATGGAAGCCTTATTGGAAGATTACAATAAAACCTTAGATCAAAAAGAGTTTAGCAAAGATTGTTCCTTGCTTTTGCTGGACATAGATCATTTTAAAAAAGTGAATGATATGTATGGTCATGAAGCTGGAAATGAAATATTGTGTCAGATTGCGGAATGTCTGAGGAGTTTAATAGGGGGTAGGGGAGTAATTGCACGCTATGGCGGAGAAGAATTTGTAGTATTTCTTCCTAACTGTGGATTAACTGAATCCTCCGAAATTGCTGAATCGCTGCGAACTTCAATTGCTGATAACCCATTCATCGTTCATAAGCATATTATTAATAATACGAGTCCATTAAAAGTATCTATTACAACGAGTATTGGAATTTCCGTATTTCCTAATCACTGCGAAACACTAATTGAATTAATTCGTCATGCTGATCGGGCTATGTATATAGGAGCAAAGAGGAAGGGCAGAAACAGGGTTGCTATTTACGAAGACCTCAAAACTTCCTGATTGTTTACTGTGCTATGAACATAATCCAAATGCTTGCTTTGTTGCTTTTCCCAAACTATGATTCTCAGACATAGATGATGAAACTGCGACACAGAGTGAGAGTAACCGATTCGTAGTATCTAGTGTGGCTCTCTGACCATGCAGTTGGAATATTCTCGCGCACCTAGCGTTCCCTTAGACGCATTGGACGTGCTAGTGAAGACGTTGCTACAGTGCGTGTGCCATACTTAGTCTGCCACGATCACGAGTGACGCTCACTTTGGGGTTTCTTTGCCCCGTTCTCCCACGGGAGTCTCTCAATTGCCAACTGCCAGTTTAAGATATAATCAGCAAACCCAGATTCGAAAATCTCGGCGACTTCCGCGGGTAAGCAATAGCTGAAGATCCAGCACGGTTTTTGCTACCGAGGAAGCTAAGCGTTGCCTAAGGTTGCACGAAATGTGTTTCCGAAGAGGAGTCATTGTATACAAATTATTTTTCCACATTACTTCACAGATTTTATAAATCACAACACAGTCTAAAATCAAATGGTCATCTTTATTCTGTAGAAAATACTCAGTTTATGTTGAACGTTTTTTTGAAAGAGTGACAACAATCGTCTTACTTTTTACTAGTCATGTGCTAGAGTGAAACAAACTCGCACATGGAGGGGAAATGGTTGGGAAAAGATAATAAAATTACAGTATGGATGGGTGGAAAGAAGACAACGCTAAAACGAGATGATCATGCAGATGAAAGTTACTCCCTAAAGGAGTTTAACAAAGACTATTCTGCTGCTACGCTGGAAAATACTACTGGTGATGAGGTACCAACTTTTGTTAGAAGACATAGTGATGAAAGCAATAACGAACAATATTTCGGTCAAAAATCGAGATTCAGCGTGTTTAAACCAATAATACTTGCTTCGGTTTCTGCAATCATAATTGGGTCCATTTTAGGTTTCTTTATGTTGAACATGTTTGTTGATATTGATAAAGGCCTTAGCCAGCAGAATTATACTGTACCTGCTGCAGTTGATGACGAGGAAGCAAATAAAGAAGATAGTGATAATGAGTCTGCGTCTGATGAAGTTATTTCATCTACCCCAATTCAATCAGTGGATGCTTTTGTATTACAGGCAGGGAAATTTGAAGGTGAAACAAATGCTAATGAAATGAAAAGTAAATTTAATCAGGCTGGGTTTTCTGCAATGATCTGGAATAAAGAGAATTATTATTATGTTTTGGCAGGAATAGCGAGCTCAAAGAATCAGGCAAATCAACTGGCTAAAGAATTTAACGATCATCAATTAGAAGTTTTTGTAAAGAACTGGAATACAGAATCTAGTGACATGAAACTAACAGATGATGAGGTCAGCTGGTATAAGTCTTATAATAAACAATGGACTGAATCATTAATTTCATTGAGTAAGGATGAAAAGCTATCAGAAGATGGCTGGGCTAATATAGTAAACACAATTCCTGATGATTCAGAAAACATTGGTAAATTTACTGCTTTTTTAGAAAAAGAGGTTTCTGACCTCGTTAAAGCAAACAAATGGGAAGAACAGCAGCTGTTATTAAATTTATGGTATCAATTTAATCTTTTGGTGAATTAACTATACAGGGGTTAAAAAAATAAAACAAATAGGCGCTTTTACATTTTAGCCTGATTTAATAAGGGTGAAAATAAATTTTTGTGTAGAGGAATTTGAAAAATAAAAGGTCGAATAAGTCTGAAAATGGTGTTTTGTTAAGTTGTTCAGGTTTGAATAAATAGATAATATGAACTTATCTTAACGAAGGAGGACTGTTGATGACTTCATCGACTATTATGATTAAGGATGTACCTAAGGAAGATCGTCCGCGTGAGCGGTTACTTAAATTAGGTTCAAGTCATTTATCTAATCAGGAGCTGGTCGCAATACTGCTTGGAAGTGGAACAAGAGAAGAATCCGTAATGACATTATCTAACAGGGTCTTAATGCACTTTGAGGGGTTAAACCTGCTTAAAGACGCTACCATTGAGGAACTGACAGCAATTAAAGGTATTGGAGAAGCTAAAGGTGTATTACTGCTTTCTGCAATGGAGTTAGGGAGAAGAATGAACCAATACAAACCGAATGAACGATATATTGTTCGGTCTCCAGAAGATGGAGCAGACTATGTAATGGAGGAGATGCGAAACCTGAATCAGGAACATTTTGTTGTATTATTTTTAAATACTAAAAACCAAATCATTCATCGTCAAACCATTTTTATTGGAAGTCTGAATGCTTCGATTGTACATCCGCGAGAAGTATATAGAGAGGCTGTCAAACGTTCTGCAGCTTCTATCATCTGTGCACACAATCATCCCTCCGGAGACCCCGCCCCATCCCAGGAAGATATACATGTCACACGACGTTTAGTTGAATCAGGAAAGATGATAGGTATAGAACTTCTGGACCATTTGGTCATTGGTGATCGTAAATTTGTGTCTTTAAAAGAAAAAGGATACTTATAAAACACTATCTATTTTTTAATTTTTTTCGTATAATTGTATAGAAGTAAAAGTTGGCGCCAGTTTCCGGATTTTTATGAAATTGGCGCTTATTATAATTATTTATACGTTTAAAGCTGTTTACTTTAAGTTATAAAAATGTTTAAAATTATGAGTTGAGGTTATATTGCAGCACTAAAGTTAAGTTGAAATAGTGAAGTTACTTATACATACAACTTACGAATTTTGTTATTTGGAAAGGAAGATTCTTTTGGGTGGATTTAGTTTATCTCAGGACTTAGGAATAGATTTAGGTACGGCAAATACACTTGTGTTTGTAAAAGGAAAAGGTGTTGTAGTTCGCGAACCAACAGTAGTTGCGAAGAATATTCAAACAGGAGAAATCGAAGCTGTGGGAAGTTCAGCGCGAAATATGATTGGGCGGACTCCAGGTAATATTTCTGTTGTCCGGCCAATGAAAGATGGTGTGATTGCCGACTATGATACGACAGCGGTTATGATGAAATATTATATAAAAAAAGCCATGCGAAATCGATCCATGTTTGCAAGGAAGCCAAACGTAATGATTTGTGTTCCATCAGGTATCACCATGGTGGAGGAACGTGCAGTAATTGATGCTACAAAGCAGGCTGGTGCGAAGGATGCCTTCCCTATTGCGGAACCATTTGCAGCAGCTATAGGTGCAGGATTACCTGTCTGGGAACCAACAGGCAGTATGATTGTTGATATTGGTGGTGGAACTACTGAAGTTGCTGTTATTTCCCTTGGAGGAATTGTGACGAGTCAATCGATTCGAACAGCAGGGGATGACATGGATGAGTCGATCACCAACTATATTCGCAAACATTATAATTTAATGATAGGTGAGCGTTCTGCAGAATCAATTAAAATGGACATTGGAACTGCAGGAGAAATAACCGAGGATATCGAAATTGATATAAGAGGTCGTGATTTATTAACAGGCCTACCGAAGACAATTTCGATAACAGCAAAAGAAATAGCTGTTTCATTAAATGATACAGTTCAGGCAATTATTGAAGCGGTCAAAAACACATTGGAGAAAACCCCTCCTGAACTAGCTGCAGACATAATGGATCGCGGCATAGTTTTATCCGGTGGGGGGGCTCTTTTACGAAACTTAGATAAAATTATTAGTGATGAGACAAAAATGCCTGTTTTTGTTACAGAAGACCCTCTGGATAGTGTAGCAATCGGGACAGGTAAATCCTTGGAATACATTCAACACTTCCGTTCCCATCCGAATGTATCATCTCGTCCAACTATCGAGTAAGCAGGTGTTTTCATGCCAATTTTTCGTAAAAAAAGATTATTCATTTTATTAATTGGAATTATCATTCTCGTTGCAATGATTGGTTTTTCCTTAAGGGATAGAGATAATCTTTCGACACCAGAGCAGTTTTTAAAAGATACGGTTGGATGGGCCCAAAATATTATACACACTCCGGTGAATTATGTAACAACTATATTTAAAAATATTGACGACATGAAAAATACGTATAGTGAGAACCAGCTACTGCGAGAAAAGCTAGCTCAATATAAAAGCTTGGTCTATGAAGTACAAGAGTTAAAAGAAGACAATATCGAACTGCGTGAAACACTAAAGAAAACAGAATCTATTCAAGACTACAATCCGATTCAGGCCACTGTAATGTCAAGATCTCCTGAACGGTGGATTGAGCAGGTAACGATTAATAAGGGAAAACAAGATGGTGTGAAAGAAAATCTGGCCGTCATTACCGCAGATGGCATGGTGGGGAAAATACAGACTGTATCGCAATTTACATCAACAGTTAAACTACTTTCTGGTTTTGATCAATTTAACCGAATTTCAGCAACTATTTCTCAGGAAGACAGTAAAGATATTTTTGGACTAATCGAAGAGTTTGATGATGAATCAAATAATTTGTTGTTTAAAATTATCGAGGAATCTGATAAGGATATTAAAAAAGGAGAATTAGTTGTATCTTCTGGAATGGGTGGCGTATTTCCTGCTGGATTACCAATTGGTACTGTGAAAGAAGTTAAGCCTGACCAGTATGGTTTAACACGAACTGCACTAATTGAACCAGCCGCAGACATGTATGAAATAAATAATGTGATTGTCGTTGATCGTGCTCTAACTGAAGATAAAACACCCAACGATACCGGGGAGGACAAAGAGTAATGAAGCGAATAATTATTCCTCTCATCCTCTTTTTATTACTCGTTTCAGAAGGTGTCGCATTGGAATTATTACCTGTTTCGTTAGTGAAGGATGACTTAGCTATAGTTCCCCATTGGGTCTTTGTATTTCTGTTATTCTTGGCTATCTTTTATGATAGAGAGAACACATACTTTTCTGTCTTGTATGGATTATTGTTTGGATTATTAATTGATATTGTCTACACAGGGGTTTTAGGTGTTTATATGTTCTCCTATGCCTTGGTAATATATATCATTCACGGGCTTACCAAAATGCTTCATGCAAATTTCTTTGTAAGCGTGCTGCTAGGAATGATAGGGTTAATCTTGTGTGAGGTTTCTATTAATGCTATTTATACTGTAGTTGGGATATCGGACATGATATGGAAGGATTATTTTATTTATCGAATGGTACCAACTGTAATTGCCAATATTCTATTTTTAATCGCATTATATCCGATTATGATGAAACGACTTAACAGCTGGAGAAATGAACAGTTATCTACAAATAATACATTTTAATGTCGAGGTAAATTATTGAGGTGAGCTTATTGTGCTTGATAGGAAACAAATGATAACCATTAAAGGTACAAAGGACGGACTAACGTTATTTATTGAAGATCAAGGTTCATTTGAGGCGGTTATGGATGAACTTAGTGATAAACTAGCAGAAAATAATCCCAAACAAGATGAACCGGTGGTATCTGTTACTGTGAAATTGGGTAATAGATACCTGAATGATCAGCAAAAAGAGCAGCTTAGTGAATTAATTGGTAATAAAAACCGCTTCTTTATACAGTCATTTGACTCTGAAGTTATTCGCAGAGATGAGGCATTGAACTGGAAAGAGGATAGTGATATTAAATCAATAAATAGAATAGTAAGGTCGGGACAGGTTTTGGAAATAGTTGGAGATCTACTTCTTATAGGTGATGTGAATCCTGGTGGTAAAGTAGTCACTACAGGCAATATTTTTATCATGGGCAGTCTGAGAGGAATTGCACATGCCGGATTAAATGGTGATCGTGAAGCAGTAATAGCTGCTTCCTATATGAAACCAAGTCAGCTCCGTATTGCAGATTATATCAGCCGTGCTCCAGATTATGAATCTGAAGGTGTTTATATGGAATGTGGTCTGATTGATGAGAAGCAGGACAAGATTGTTATTGACCGACTACAAGTTCTTTCACATAAACGAAAAGATATAAGCGGTTTTGAAAGGAGAATGCAGAATGGGTGAATCAATAGTTATAACTTCTGGTAAAGGAGGCGTTGGTAAAACAACCACAACTGCAAATATCGGCACTGCTTTGGCTTTAATGGAAAATAAGGTTTGTTTGATTGATACAGATATTGGTTTAAGAAACCTTGATGTTGTTATGGGACTTGAGAATCGTATAATCTATGATATTGTTGATGTTATTAACGAACGTTGTAAACTTAAACAAGCATTAATAAAAGATAAACGATTTGATCATTTAACATTGTTACCTGCAGCGCAAACGAGTGATAAGACGGCAGTAACAACTGATGGTATGCAGAAAATTATTGAGGAACTGAAACAGGAGTACGATTATATTATTATTGATTGTCCGGCTGGAATAGAACAGGGATTCCAAAACGCAGTAGCAGGCGCTGACAAAGCAATTGTAGTAACGACACCTGAAAAATCAAGTGTTAGAGATGCAGATAGGATTGTTGGCTTGCTGGAAAAAGAAGATATAGAGTCTCCTAAACTAGTAATAAATCGCATACGTAATCACATGATGAAAAGTGGAGATATGCTGGACATAGATGATATAATTCAAATTCTATCCATTGACCTTATAGGTATTGTAATTGATGATGATGAAGTTATTAAAGCATCAAATCACGGAGAACCTGTTGCTCTTCAGTCAAACTCAAAGGCATCAATTGCTTATCGGAACATTGCACGGCGAATATTAGGTGAGACTGTTCCGCTTCAGTCACTTGAAGATGAAAAAGGCATGTTTCAAAAGGTGAAAAGTTTCTTCGGCATGCGCTCATAACAATTAATATAAACATGCAATAAGCCCTGCGCAGGTTTTTGCATGTTTTTTAGCAGGTAAGAATGGGTCAACACTTCCTTTAGTGCATACGTTCAACAAAGGCTTTAAGCTATTTGACTACTTGATGTGTTCCTACTACGTCATCACACTATTATTCTTAACATAACTTTCGCTTTTTGCACATAGACTTGTACAAAAGCATGTGAGGGTTGTGAGGATAATGGATAAAGGGATTAAAAAAGTAAGAAAATCAATTAATCAACGGAAAAAAATGCGAGGCTTAAATCCAAGAGATACACATTCAAAGCCATATTTGCCTTCCTTTCCACAAGAAGAAGAGAAACATGGTTATTTCCCTATTTTCACCGACAACACTGGTACATCAAAAAATACCAGTCAGCGTATTTCCGGATTTGCTGTGAAGGGAATTCTTTCCGTAATGCTATTTTTGGGTACAGCCCTGCTATTCCAAACTGATGCAGAGTTATTAACAGGTCCCAAAAAGTGGACAGGCAATGCTTTAACAGAAGAATTTCCATTTGCTAGTGTAAATCAATGGTATCAGGAAACCTTCGGAGCACCTATGGCATTGACACCAAGTAAGGATCAAGACGAAGATGAAGAAAAGTCTCTTGCTTTACCAGTTTCTGGAAGTGTCTCGGAATCCTTTCAAGCAAATGGGACTGGGATTATGATAGCACCAGAAAAAGCATCGAATGTATCATCTCTGCGAGGAGGAGTAGTTATTTTTGCAGGAAATGATACAGAGACTAATAAAACAGTAATTGTCCAACATGCCGATAGCAGTAAAACAGTATATGGCTATTTAAGTTCGATTGATGTTCACTTGTATCAGTTTGTAGATAAAAATCAAATGTTAGGAAAAATTGAGCCATCTACTGAGAATGATATGGTTTATTTCGCTATTGAAAAAGAAAATGAATATGTGGATCCTGTACAGGTGATTAAAGTTGATGACTCTCCGTAACTTATTTCCTGTAATCCACATTCATCCAATATTATTTATATTTATTATTGTTTCATTTTTGACTGGTACATTCATAGAGTTGATGGTTATATTAGGAATCGTATTATTTCATGAACTTGGCCATTTTACAATGGCTAAAGTGTTTAAGTGGCGTATTAGAGGTATTATGCTATGGGTTTTTGGTGGTGTAATGGATACCGATGAGAATGGAACAAAGCCCTTGGTAGAGGAAGTTCTGGTTACTATTGCAGGGCCAATTCAGCATTTATTTATCTATATGCTACTATTACTTTTGTCTGCAAATAGTATCGTACCATCTTCGATTATTGAGTTGGCATTCTTTTATAATAGTGCAATACTACTATTTAATTTATTACCAATATGGCCATTAGATGGTGGTAAGCTAATATTCCAGATACTTTCAACATTATTACCTTATCGTAAGGCATATGATTATGTTATTATTTTTTCAATATGTACTTGCAGTTTATTTTTAATCGTGCAATTACTTTTCATACCTTTTACATTGAGTGCCTTTATTCTATTTTTATTTTTGCTTATGGAGAACAGGTCAGACTGGAAACAGCGTTATTATGTATTTATTCGTTTTTTGCTTAGGCGTTATCAAGGTGAGACATATATAAAAGGTGTTCACCCAATGGAAGTTTCCCATGATAGTTTTTTAATGGATATTTTCAGTAATTTTCATCGGGAAAAGAGACATCCTATATATGTGACATTTCCTGGAGATATTCGTGAAACGATAGATGAAATGGATTGTTTGCACAGCTATTTTCATGAAAGGAACTACAGTAAGCCGATCGGAGAAATTACAGGTTATCTGTCAGGATGATTTTCTAACAAGTCAGCTTGACAAATGTTTCTTAAACATGATAACATCAATACGTTAAACATCGTAGCACCAGTGCTACAACCGCGCAGAATAGGTTATAAACTTGAAGTGTCGGGTACCTGTGATGGCGAGTCTTAGTTAATTAGGGAGGTGCAAGATATGTACGCAATTATTGAAACAGGCGGTAAACAAGTAAAAGTTGAAGAAGGACAAGAAATTTATGTTGAAAAAGTAGAAGCAGACGCAAACGAATCTGTTACTTTTGAAAATGTTCTTTTCGTAGGTGGAGATGATGTTAAAGTAGGTGCACCATATGTGAGCGGTGCAACAGTAACGGCAAAAGTTGAGAAACACGGACGTCAGAAAAAGATAACTGTTTTTAAATATAAGCCAAAGAAAAACTATCATCGTAAACAAGGTCATCGTCAGCCATACACAAAATTAGTTATTGATAAAATTAATGCATAAAGGTTTTGGCCTATGATTAATGTAACTGTATATCGAAATAATAATCAAATTACTATGTTTGAATTATCCGGACATGCAGATAGTGGCCCATATGGCTATGATTTAGTTTGTGCAGGTGTTTCGGCTGTATCATTTGGTGCAGTTAATGCAGTTATGGAACTGTCTGAAGCAGAGCTTGAGATCGAACAGGGAGATGAAGGTGGTTATCTTTGTGTAACTGTTCCTGGTCAGATGGATAAGGCTGTTTCGGAAAAAGTTCAACTCTTGTTCGAAGGAATGCTTATTTCATTGGAAACTATAGAACGTGAGTATAGCAAGTTTGTTACAATTCAACGAAAATAAGGAGGTGCAACAACATGTTACGTCTAGATTTACAGTTTTTCTCTCAGAAAAAAGGTGCTGGAAGTACTAAGAACGGTCGTGATTCAGAATCAAAACGTCTTGGTGCAAAACGTGCGGATGGCCAGGTTGTTACTGGTGGATCTATTTTATTCCGTCAACGCGGGACAAAAATTTATCCTGGTGTTAACGTTGGCCGCGGCGGAGATGACACTTTATTTGCAAAAATCGATGGTATCGTTAAATTTGAACGCTATGGTCGTGACCGCAAAAAAGTAAGTGTATATCCAGTTGCCAAGGAAGCTTAATAGGTGATTTAAAACTCCAGCCAATTCTATGGTTGGAGTTTTTTTAGGCAGATCAGAAACCAATATGGGTGCCGAGTGTGTAGCTACCGTTACATGAAAATACTGTAGCCGAATTAGAGATGTGTTTTAACAAATATAAGTTTCTACGGACACCAGGAACCTTATTTGGAAGTAACCCACGAAAATGGTGTCAGAACCTTATTTGGCACAAACACCTTCTATTAACCATGATATAGGTGAAATAAGAGCTCCTGTGTCCGCTCGTTAAGTCTTTTATAGCAATGAAAGCCCCCTCCCTCCGCAACATGCAGTCACCTACAATTATGAAAATGAATTGGTAATCAAGCTATGGAGGTATTTTCATAAGATAGTGTAATTACTTTCTTATTGCCTACCTGTAGCTGTCACCATTTGGCGACAAACTAATCTCTTAAATGGTATACTTTATTTAGTATTGGGGGAGAGAAAGATGGAAGAAAAAGATGTTATAAAAGTTCTGCGCCGTAATCGCCATGATTTATTGAACCATCTGCAGATTATTCAAGGCTATTTAAGTATGGGTAAAACAGATAAAGTGCAGTCGAAGATAACGGAATATTTGCAGCTGCTGGATGAGGAACGGAAACTTGTTAATTTAAATGCTCCGTTGTTTGCATTATCTTTAATTCAATTTGATTCTCTACATACCAATTTCCGATTGACATATCATATACATACAGATAATAATGACTTACAGCATCTAGATGAAGTGCTGGAAAGCAGCACTAATCAGCTGATGAGCCAGATTAAATATATGTCTGATAAAACAGAGTTATATGAAGTGCATTTACAAATGTATGAAGAATCTTCTTCATCTATGATAGAATTAAAACTTACTGTTAATGGTAATTTGCCTAGTATTGAAAAATTAATGAAAAATATAGAAAGTATGGGTCAGAAGGTAGAGGTACATCAGGAGCCGTATGGTATCGTGTGTACTATCAGCATCCCATGCTAATGAGGTGAGCAATAATGTTTGTAGATCAGGTTAGTGTATATGTTAAAGCAGGTGATGGGGGAAATGGCCTTGTTGCATATCGGAGAGAAAAATATGTACCTTTAGGTGGACCAGCCGGTGGTGATGGTGGTAATGGCGGCGATGTTGTTTTCAAAGTTGATGAAGGACTTAACACGTTAATGGATTTCCGGTATAACCGCCATTTTAAAGCAAAGCGCGGGGAGAATGGGATGAGCCAAAATCAGCATGGTAAAAATGCGAATCCATTAGTAATAGCTGTCCCACCTGGCACAACGGTGGTTGATGAGGATACAAAAGAGGTGATTGCCGATTTAACCACACATGGTCAAGAGGCTGTGATTGCTAAAAGTGGCCGTGGCGGACGTGGTAATTCCCGTTTTGCTACTCCAAGAAATCCTGCACCAGAGATTGCAGAGAATGGTGAGCCTGGGCAGGAACGTAATATTAAAGTAGAATTAAAATTACTTGCAGATGTCGGGTTAGTGGGATTCCCAAGCGTTGGGAAGTCAACATTGTTGTCAGTGGTTAGTGCTGCTAAACCTAAGATTGCTGACTATCACTTTACAACGTTAGCACCAAACCTTGGAGTCGTTGATACAGCAGATAACCGAAGTTTTGTGATGGCAGATTTACCTGGTTTAATTGAAGGTGCTCATGAAGGAATCGGGTTAGGTCATCAGTTCTTGCGTCATGTCGAACGTACTCGCGTTATTTTACATGTGGTTGATATGTCCAGTTTTGAAGGAAGAGATCCATACGATGATTTCGTGAAAATAAACCAGGAATTAGCAGAATATGATAAACAGTTAATGGACAGACCACAAATTATTGCAGCCAATAAGATGGATATGCCTGGTGCCGAGGGAAATTTACATGAATTTAAAGCAAAGTTAACAGATGAATATCCTGTCCATTCTATCTCCGCCTTAACGAAAGATGGATTGCGAGATATATTGTTTGAAATTGCAGATACATTAGATAAGATACCGAAGCATTCGAATGTGATAGAGGATGTTGATGAAAAGGTTGTCTACCGGTATAAAAAAGAAGAAACTCCATTTACGATTACGCGAGATTCTGATGGTGCATATGTGTTATCAGGTATTAAAATAGAAAAGTTATTTAAAATGACTGATTTCACCAAGGATGAAGCGGTTCAGCGTTTTTCCAGACAAATTCGTGGAATGGGTGTAGATGATGCTTTACGGAAACGTGGGGCTAAAGATGGTGATACCATTCGAATAATGGATTTTGAGTTCGAATTTATTGAATAGGCATTTTAAATTATGGCATCGGCGATTCAAGGGGGATTAGAATATGGTGAAAATAGGTTATTTAGGACCGCGTGGAACATTTACAAAGTTAGCAGTGGATACTGCATTTAATGGGGAAGATAAACACAGCTTTGATACGATTCCAGAATGCATTGATGCTGTTCAGGAAAATCGAATTGAAATTGGTGTAGTGCCTCTGGAAAATGCCATTGAAGGTACAGTACAGTTAACAGTTGATTATCTCGTACATCAGGTGAGGTTACCAATTATTGCTGAAATTGTAGTACCAATTCAACAGCATTTACTTGTATCATCAAATTTCTCAGGTGACTTATCAAATTTGGAGGAAATTCATTCACATAGTCATGCAATTGCGCAGTGTCACCAGTTTCTTCATAAGAACATGCCAGAAGCAACAATGAATTATGTCTCTTCTACTGGAAAGGCTGCAGAAATAGTTAGCAAAAGTGATAAAAACATTGCTGCTGTTGGTAATAAGCTGGCAGCGGAAGAATATGGTTTAAGGATTTATCAGGAAAATATTCATGATTACCCAAATAATCATACAAGATTTGCAGTGTTGGCAAAAAATGAAGACATCGTTAAGATAAAACATGATAAACAAGCTGAAAAGACCAGTTTATTAATAACATTGCCAAGTGATTATGCTGGTGCACTTCATCAGGTACTTTCTGCGTTTGCTTGGCGAAAAATGAACCTTTCAAAAATAGAGTCAAGACCGATGAAGACAGGCCTAGGAAATTATTTTTTTATTGTAGATGTGAATCAGCCATATGATGACGTACTTTTTCCAAGTGTACAGGCTGAATTGGAGGCTTTAGGCTGTAATGTAACAGTTTTAGGTACTTATCCAGTTTATCAAATGAATATCTAATATTTGCCGTTTACCCTTTTAAATAGGGTAAACGGTTTTTTAATTCGGTTTTTTCGCAAGTTTTGTTTAATGGCTTAGGTAGATTAGACTGCGCAATGGAGGTAGAACACGTTGACTATTGAAATGTATGTATCTGAAGTCCCTGGAAGAAGAGTCCTTAGCGTTATAAATAATCCTGGGCCGTGCCGATGAAGTATTCTGCTGGATAGCATGAATGTTAAATCGGCAGAATTATACAATAAGATGTTGAAGCTTTCTCACTCGGAATAAGGGATCCGCCAAACAATCAAAGTGGATCCTCATTCCGCTAAATAGCAGAAAAGATGCTCTCGGAAGGGTGAGACGGATCCTCGTTCCGTTAAAAGCAGAAAATCAGCCAATTTTTGAGGCAGAAAAGTCAAATAGCGGAATGAGGATTCAAACCCAAGCCTAAAAAGAGGGTTTTCAAGGAAATAACGGAATGAGGATCCGCCAAACAATCAAAGTGGATCCTCATTCCTTTAAAATAAGAATTCTTTCAACAAAAAAGCCGAAATGTATGTTAATAATAGCATTCTTTCCCAAGACTGAACCAACTACTATTAGAAGTCAGTCTTAATTTATTGTAATTAGATAAATGAAAATTTTGGTATCCATTATAAGGGTAACAAAGGTTTTTGCTATTAAACCGTAATAATAGGTCAAGTCTTCTAAAAAATTTATTTCAACTTTTACAATTTCATTGCATATGTTGTTAATGAGTGATTTGCCCAGTTTTAAATTGAAACGAAGGGAGTATGGTTTGATTTGAAAATTCACATTGTACAAAAGGGCGATACATTATGGGAAATAGCTAAAAACTATGGTGTAGATTTCAACCAGTTAAAACAGCTGAATCCTCAATTATCCAGCCCTGATATGATAATGCCTGGTATGAAAATTAAAATACCCAGTACATCAAAGCCAGTTAAAAAAGAAACAATGCAGATGAAAGAAACTCAAAAGCCGAAAACACAGCAACCGTACAAAGACACATCTCCAAAGCCAATACCAGTGATTAAAGAAGACGATGAGAAAAAGCCAAAAAAAGTACAACCGAAAATGCCAATGCAGCCAAAAATGCAACCGATAATGCAGCCTATGATGCAAATGCCAACGATGGAACAGGAAATGAACAACTATACCACTATTAACTTTCCTGAGATGCCTCCATATCCGAGTCCAGAGGAAAAACCAGAAAAGATGCAATATATGCCAATGCAACAGCCGATGATTCCAGTCTATTGTTTCTGTCCACCACCTCCAATGCACCACGCAGTTCCAAATGCAATGGGGAAGAAGGATTGTGGATGCGGCGGTCCGAAACCTATGGTAAGTCCAATGCAAAGTAATCAAATGCCGATGGTAAGTCCAATGCAAAATAATCAAATGCCGATGGTCAATCCGGCGTATGATAATCAAATGCCCATGGTGAATCCAGCGCAATATAATCAAATGCCTATGCAAAGTCCAATGCAGTACCCAAATCAGTACCCAAATCAATATCCAAATCAGGGGCTTGGGCCAACGAATAACCCGTACCATTATGGAAATATGGAATCAATTGAATCTTCACCTAGTATGGATATGCCGGTAAAACCAGCACAGAACCCCTATATGAATAATTACAGCCCATTAGATAAACAGGTTCCAACGCAGACTATGGGAGCACAACAAGGATTTCATTCACCAAATATGCCACCACAATCGCAACCATATTTTGCAAATGCTGCTAATAATAATATGCCATATCCGTCACCACCAGGCTTTGAAGAAAATTCGATGTTTGATTTCCGAGAAGATGAAGATGAGGACAATTCAAAAAGTGAGTAAATTTATTCGAGGAGACGAGATGAATTTTGATCATCTCTCTTCTTTTTTATCTGAAGATGGAAAGTTTAATACGAGAAGCATGACAACAATTAATCGCAATGTTTTTTATTTGAAAGCATTTAACGGAAGAGCATTTATTTTAAAAAGACATAATAAAAAGGATCGAATGGAGCAACAATGGAATTTTTTTGAACAGATAAAGTCTCCTGATATAATTTCATTTGAATACTTTCCAAACCAAAAGAAATTTGTTTATGATGGATCACACTATTGGACAATTTCCCCATATGTCAAGGGAAGGAAATTAAACTATCTAGTGGAAAAAGACCGAACGGAAAGTCTGAAAACGTTGAAAATATTCCATGAGCAAGCGAAGGGGATAAATATATTAAATCCCTTAAAGAAAGATACATTTTACTTACGGTGGTATAAAAGATTGCAGTTATTCAAGGAGACTGATCATATTTTTCGGGAATATCATTTTGATTCATTATTTGAGGACATCGTACAAACAACAGAAACTCATTTGCGGTTTGTTTCTGGATTCCCGTGGGACAGGATTGAGCGACAAGCAAAAATCGATGGTAAATGGATCCATGGAGATGTCGCTTCACACAATTTTATTCGTAGCCAAAAAGGCATATATATCATCGATTTTGATCTTCTTTTATGTGCACCAGAGCTATACGACTATATTCAGTTAGGGCAACGCTTTCTGCCTTATATAAACTGGGATTTAAATAAGTTACTTTCTTACAATATGGTTGAGGAGAAATATATAAAAGCTTGGTTATTGGCCATATTGATACCTAGTGATGTTCTTAGGGAATGGATTCACTTTTTATATCATACTTCAGGTAATTCCATTCATAATTATTTAACTGAATTGGAGATGGACTGGATGAAAAGACAATCTTTTTTAAATAGTGCTAAATTAATGCTAAAATCAATGTAGATATTTTTACTTCAGATAAAGGAGCGAATATGATGGAAAAAATAGTAGACGAAATAGTGAAATGGTTACAGGAACGCGTAAAAGAAGCTGGGGTAAATGGATTGATGGTTGGTGTTAGCGGTGGTCTTGATTCAGCGGTTGTAGCGCACCTGATTCAGCGAGCATTCCCTGATAACTCACTGGGTGTTATGATGCCATTAAATAGCAATCCTAAAGATATGGTTCATGCAAAAAAAGTAATTGAAAGCTCTGGAATAAATGAACTTACTGTTGATTTGACAGAAACACATCAGGTAATGTATGGAAATATTAAGAATCAATTAAAACAGAAAAATGAATTCAAAGAGAAAAATGCCCAGCTTGCAGGAGCTAATCTTAGGGCACGGTTACGCATGAGTTCGTTATACGCGGTTGCAGCTAATTATAATTATCTTGTGGTCGGAACAGATAACGCAGCAGAATGGTACACAGGTTATTTCACAAAATATGGTGATGGTGGGGTAGATATTTTACCAATTGTTGAATTTACGAAACAGGAAGTAAGAGAAATGGCAAGTTATTTAGGTGTACCGGATGAAATTGTTCATAAGGATCCAAGTGCAGGACTTTGGGAAGGACAAACAGATGAAGCTGAGATGGGTACAACATATGATAAGATTGATGCCTATTTAAAAGGTGAAAAAATTCCGGAAGCGGATAAAGAAGTTATTGAAAGAATGCACAGACGCACTGCACATAAGCGGAATCCTGTAAAACAATTCAATATTTCAAAATAGTAATTCCCTTTATTTAACTGTTTAAAAAAAACTCTCTTATACAATCTAATGGTAAGGGAGGTTTTTTTATGTGGATAAAAAGGGTAACAATAATTTCAGTCATTAGTATTGCTTTAGTTGGGTGTGGGACAGAAGAAGAAACGCAAAATAATCCTGAAAATATGAATTCACAGCCGATTAATTATGAAACAAAAGAAGAGCAAAAAGAACGAACCGGTAATAAAGAACAAAATCTTGGCGAAAAAGGCGGATATCCTCAAAGTGAACAAACTGAGATGAATGATGGTGACGCTAACGCCCAAAGTGATAAATATACGAATCAGACATCTATTTCAATAGCAAAAAAATTAAAAGAACGAAAGGAAGTTATTCAAGCCCAGGTTGCTGTATCTGGTAATAAAGTAATTGTTGGAGTCATAATAAGCCCAAGCTCTCCTTCAAACATGAGAGAGATACTGAAAAAGGAAGTTCATGAAATGGTGCCAAACAGGGAAGTTGAAGTATATACGGATGACATCTACTGGGATCGTATGCGAAATAAAGATTCAAGGCTGGACCAACTCAATGGTGATATGAACGAATTTCTCAATGAATTTTTTAACACTACAAGAGATTAAAGTCTTTGCGAATGCAAAGGCTTTTTATTTTTGTAAAGGAAATTATAAAATTTAAGTGCTCGTGTATCCTTTTCGTTTTCCAAGCATAAGATTCATCTTGACTTTCGCCATCATTGGCGATAAATCAAGTTCATCTAATCTCAGGGAAAAGGAAGATCGACTAAGACCGCCGCTTTGCGCGTCAACGTCTACCTATCCGCAGCGCTGAGCACAGTCCATACGGCGCCTGAATAGGTGCTTGCGCTCTTTAGCAGTTGAGAAATACATTCTTGCTGTGGTGAAAAAACAGGTATTCTAATCCCTCTTTTTACTAATATCGATTCCCATCCCGTATAGGTGGCATTGTTTTAGAAATATATTTTGTTTTAAGTGACACTTTTTTTATCCGGAATTCGATTATAACAGTAGAACCAGCACTTTAATGATTCAGCTATTTTTGGTATAGTTAAAAAGGGAAATATACAGAGAGGAGAATGTCCTATGGCTGGTCATTCTAAATGGAAGAATATTCAAAAGAGAAAAAATGCACAAGATGCTAAAAAAGGGAAAGTATTTATGCACCATGCTAAAGAAATTTATACGGCAGCCAAACAAGGTGGAGGAGACCCGGAAATGAATGCCTCCCTAAGAATGGCAGTTGACAAGGCTAAGTCAGATAACATGCCGAACGAAAATATTGAACGAGCGATTAAGAAAGCTACGGGAGCTTTGGATGGAGCAAGCTTTGAGGAGATAACGTACGAAGGGTATGGACCAGGTGGTGTTGCAGTTATTGTTAATATTTTAACGGATAATAAAAATAGAACCGCTTCTGAAATAAGGCATGCTTTTAAGAAAAATAATGGGAATCTGGGTGAAAATGGAAGTGTTTCCTTTATGTTTGATCGAAAAGGATATATTGTTATTACAAATGAGGACGGAACAATTGATGAAGAAGAAATCACATTGGAGGCCATTGAAGCAGGTGCAGACGATATCATCACAGAAGAGGGCGCATATGAAATAATGACATCACCAGAGAATTTTAAGGACGTGTGTGAACATTTACGTGAAAATGGATATCAATTGGAGAGTTCAGAAATCACCTTTATTCCACAAACATATAGTTCTCCTTCTGAAGATGATGAGAAAAATATGCTGAATCTGATTGAGATGCTTGAGGAAAATGAAGATGTTCAAGATATCCACCACAATTTAGAGGATTCTGAATAAGGGTAATAAAACTTCTATTCTTGCGTTATGAGAATGGGAGTTTTTTCTTCCTTATGTGTATACTTATGTTAGAATAGGTGCAGGAATGTAAAGGAGAAGGTCGAATGATTGCATACATAAAAGGGACATTATCAACGATTCAAGAAGACGCAGTAATTGTGGACGTACAAGGAGTTGGGTATGAAATTATTTGTGCTAACCCTTTTTTATTTCAGTCTGAATTAAATAATGAGTTAACGATAAATACTTACCATTATGTGCGAGAAGATACACAGGTATTATATGGATTTAAAAATGAAGATGAAAAGTATCTGTTCACAAAGCTTATTTCCGTTTCAGGAATTGGACCAAAAGGTGCGTTGGCAGTTCTAGGAAGTGTTGATGTAGCAGGTTTTGTTGGAGCTATTGAGCGAGAGGATGACAAATTTCTGACAAGTTTTCCTGGAGTAGGCAAAAAAACAGCCAGGCAAATTATTCTTGACTTAAAAGGTAAACTAACCTCCATGGTTTCCGTATCTGGTGAACATGAAATAGTAGATACAAGTAACCAAAGAACAAGTGATAGTATAAATGAAGCTCAGGAGGCATTGAAATCGTTAGGGTACACAGAACGTGAAATTAAAGCTGTCGTTCCACAATTGCAATCAGAAAATAGTGGGAACACAGATGACATTATTCGAAAAGCGCTTGCATTACTAATGAAAAATTAACAAGGGGGGATAATATGGATGAGCGAATGGTCACAGGTGAATTACAAAACGAGGATTCTACTGTTGAGCTAAGTCTCCGCCCTACAAGAATAAACCAGTATATCGGTCAACAAAAAGTTAAAGAAAACTTGAGTATTTTTATTCAGGCAGCAAGAATGCGCGAAGAACCGCTTGATCATGTACTGTTATATGGACCGCCGGGACTTGGTAAGACGACCTTGGCAGCAATTATAGCAAATGAAATGGGCGTACAGTTCCGATCCACTTCTGGTCCTGCGATTGAACGTGCTGGGGATTTGGCAGCTATTCTGTCATCACTCGAACCTGGTGATGTGCTTTTTATCGATGAGGTGCACCGGCTGCCACGAGCTGTTGAAGAAGTGCTGTACCCTGCAATGGAAGACTTCTTTCTCGATATCGTAATTGGTACAGGTCCTAGTGCGCGATCAGTTAGAATTGACTTGCCGCCATTCACGCTTGTAGGTGCAACAACACGTGCCGGTCTATTATCTGCACCACTTCGGGATAGGTTTGGTGTCCTTAGTCGGTTGGAATTTTACGAGGCTAAAGATTTATGTGCAATTGTCGAACGAACTGCGGATATATTTGAAACGACAATAACCAAGGAAGCAGCTGGAGAAATTGCGCGGAGATCAAGAGGGACACCAAGAATCGCAAATCGGTTACTAAAACGAATTCGCGATATCTCACAGGTGAAGGGTGAACAGGAAATCAGTTTAAAAACGACTGACCTTGCACTGGAAATGCTGCAGGTGGATGATGCTGGGTTAGACCATATAGATCATAAATTACTTAAAGGTATTATAGATGGATTTCAGGGTGGCCCAGTTGGATTGGACACGATTGCTGCAACAGTTGGAGAAGAATCTCAAACAATTGAAGATGTGTATGAACCGTATCTGCTGCAAATTGGTTTTATACAGCGTACACCAAGGGGGAGGCTTGTAACCCCAAAAGCTTACCAGCACTTTGGAATAGCAAGGAATGATGCATGATGAATGCAGGGAAATTATTTATTATTCTTGGAATTGTATTTGTAGTGATTGGATTAATTTGGACATTTATCGGCAGGCTTCCTGGTGATATTAGTTTTAAGAAAGGAAATTTTTCTTTTCATTTTCCAATCATGACATCTATTGTGGTAAGTATCATTTTGACGCTTATTTTTTATATCATGGGAAAATTTCGTTAGACGGAGTAAGGAGAGCATCATGAACATAGAGGATTTTGATTTTAATTTACCGGAAGAATTAATTGCACAAACACCACTAAAGGACCGTGCATCATCCCGGTTGTTAGTTTTAAATCGGGAGACAAAAGAAATTGAACATAAGAATTTTACCGATATCAAACGTTACCTTAAGAAAGGTGATTGTCTTGTATTAAACGACACACGAGTTTTGCCTGCGAGGCTTTATGGGGTGAAGGAAGATACTGGTGCCAAAATAGAGGTGCTGCTCCTCCATCAGCAAGAAAGGGATGAGTGGGAAGTACTGGCAAAACCAGCAAAAAAGATTAAAGTGGGGACAACTCTCGTATTTGGTGATGGTAAACTTCGCGCCACATGCACGGCACTTAAGGATCATGGCGGGCGTATTTTTCATTTTTCATATGAGGGTATTTTTTACGAAGTTCTCGATGAGCTAGGTGAAATGCCATTGCCTCCATATATCAAAAAAGAGCTATCTGAAAAAGAACGATACCAGACCGTATATGCAAAAGAAGAAGGATCAGCTGCCGCCCCTACTGCAGGATTACACTTTACAAATTATCTGTTGGACGAGTTGAGAGAAATGGGTGTAACGATTACGTTTATTACATTACATGTTGGACTGGGTACATTTCGTCCGGTCAGTGTAGATAATATTGATGACCACACAATGCATGCTGAGTTTTATCACATGACAAAAGAGACTGCAGATACGTTAACGGAGGTTAAACAATCGGGTGGAAGAATTATTTCCGTTGGTACAACTTCTACAAGAACTCTTGAAACAATTGCCAGAGATAATAACGGACAATTTGCTGAATCAAGTGGCTGGACTGATATATTTATTTATCCCCCATATCAATTTCAGGCAATTGACGGACTAATCACCAATTTTCATTTACCTAAATCAACTCTGATTATGATGGTAAGCGCACTCGCTGATCGGGAGAGCATTCTAAATGCATATAATGAAGCTGTTAAGGAAAAGTATCGATTTTTCAGTTTCGGTGATGCGATGTTAATCTTATAAAAAGGAACGAATACAATGACAGCAGTTACGTATGAACATATTAAAACATGTAAACAGACAGGTGCAAGACTCGGGAAAGTACACACACCGCATGGATCTTTTGATACACCTACATTTATGCCAGTAGGTACATTGGCTACAGTAAAAACCATGAGTCCTGAAGAACTAAAGCAAATGAATGCAAATATTATTCTATCTAATACATATCATCTATGGCTAAGACCTGGTGAAGATATTATTAAAGAAGCTGGTGGTCTTCATAAATTCATGAATTGGGATGGGGCGATATTAACCGATTCAGGCGGATTCCAGGTTTTTAGTTTAAGTAAAATGCGCGATATTAAAGAGGAAGGCGTACATTTTCGAAGCCATTTGAGTGGAGAGAAGCTTTTTCTGTCACCAGAAAAAGCAATGGAGATCCAGAATGCACTTGGCTCGGACATTATGATGGCATTTGATGAATGCCCGCCATACCCTGCAACAGAGGATTATATGAAAGCCTCGGTTGAACGAACGTCACGTTGGGCTGAGCGCTGTTTGAATTCACATCAGCGCCCTTCTGACCAAGGTTTATTCGGAATTATCCAGGGCGGAGAGTATGAAGCATTGCGTAAGCAGAGTGCAGCTGATTTAACGTCGATGGACTTTCCTGGATATGCTATTGGCGGACTTTCTGTTGGTGAACCCAAAGATGTTATGAATCGCGTTCTGGAATTTACGACACCACTTTTGCCTAGCAATAAGCCACGGTATTTAATGGGCGTAGGATCACCTGACTCCTTAATTGACGGTGCCATCAGAGGGATTGATATGTTTGATTGTGTACTGCCAACACGTATTGCCCGAAATGGAACATGTATGACCTCCAACGGGAGACTTGTCGTAAGAAATGCTAAATATGCACGGGACTTTAGTCCAATCGATGAGAATTGCGATTGTCATGTTTGTAAAAATTATTCACGAGCATATATCCGACACTTGGTTAAATGTAATGAAACGTTCGGATTCAGACTTACTACTTACCATAATCTCTATTTTCTGTTAAAATTAATGGAGCAAGTACGAGCAGCTATTAGTGATGATCGTCTTGGTGATTTTAAAGAAGCATTCTTTGAACAATATGGTTTGAATCAACCGAATGCAAAAAACTTTTAGTAAGGGAGGGAATCTATAATGAATACGTTACTATCTTTAGCACCAATTATTCTAATGTTTGTTATTTTTTATTTCTTGCTTATTCGTCCACAACAAAAGCGACAAAAGCAGGTTAAACAAATGCAATCTGATCTTCAAAAAGGAGATGCAGTAATAACAATTGGTGGCTTTCATGGTGTTGTTCATGCTATCGATGAGAGCACCGTTATTATTCAATCAGGTGATGGTATTAAACTTACTTATGATCGTACAGCCATTCGCGAAGTAAAAAGCGAACAATAATAAATTGCCGCACTGATACTTTATGATTATACATAAAGGACATAAAAGAAGCTGGTACATTATGTACTAGCTTCTTTTTTAATAGATAAATTAATTGTTATTTTCTCCTGCTACAAAATTAACCCCAATAACTCCACCGATAACAGCTGCTAAAATAAATCCAATATGATGGATTGATTGCTCCATCGAGAAAGCCTGCTGATAACCAAGATATTGCACGAGAAAGGTGAAAAGAGTAAATCCAATCCCCGTAACTGAGCCAATGATCCAGCCTTTTTGCTTACTTTTAACTCCAGCAACCAAACCACCAATAAATAAGCAGATTAAACCAATAGCTAATGTAACCCATGATAAAGTCGTTTCCTCCATTGTTGTAAAGCGCAGTAAGAATGCCAGGATAATACTAGTTAAGAGAATTAAACCAAGAATTATAATCCAGCCATACAACAGGGCCGTAAATTGTTGTTTCTTCATGATACTAATCCCCCTTTCCTTTGTTTGTCCATGTACTTTCATTCTATTCAGCTAATAAAAAAATAGACTGAAAATATTTTAGAAATCTCAGCATATAGTTGTAAGAAGAGATTATATTTATAATGAAAGAGGATGCTGCATGGAAGTAATACTAGCGACTGTCATTTTTATAATTAGTTACATTTTCATTATGACTGAGAAGATTAATCGTGCTGTCGTTGCGCTATCTGGCGGTGCATTACTGTTATTAACTGGTATTTATAGTGCCAATGAAATGTTTATGCATTACATTGACTGGAATACTATTGCCTTATTATTTTCGATGATGCTGCTTATTTCGATAACGGACAAGACAGGGTTGTTTTCGTTTATTGCTATTCGTTTTGCACAAAGAGTACGTGGTTCACCAATACCGTTATTTGTTGGCGTAAGTATCCTAACAGCTGTAGGATCAGCATTACTCGATAATGTTACAACGGTGTTGATTTTTGTACCAATCATTCTTAAAATAACGAAACAATTAAGCCTCCCAGCGTTTCCGTATCTTCTTATCATAATTTTCAGCTCTAATATCGGCGGTACTGCAACACTTATAGGAGATCCGCCAAACATAATGATTGGACAAGCTGTCGACCATCTTACTTTTTTGTCGTTCGTCAACCATCTGGCACCACTGGCTATAATTATCTTTATTATAATGGTGGCATTAATGGTGATGCTGTTCAGAGGTACATTAACTGCACAGAGTACAAACATTGATGAATTAATGGCTATGGATGCTTCATCTTTTCTGGTGAAGTCACCTATGTTATATCAATCTGTTGTAGTGTTAATTCTTACATTATCGGGTTTTATGCTTCATTCATTTCTGCATATTGAACTGACGATAATAGCACTTAGTGGGGCGATACTACTTTTGCTGTTAACAGAGAAGGAAATTGAAACAGAGCATATTTTTGCAAAAGTTGAATGGGTAACATTGTTTTTCTTCATTGGTCTTTTTACATTGGTTGGGGGACTTGAAAAGGTTGGAATTATTGACGAAATGGCAAGAGCTATCGTTCTTTCAACTGAAGGTGATTTCTCAAAAACTGCTATTCTTATTTTATGGGTTTCCGGGTTATTTTCAGGCATTGTCGATAATATACCGTTTGTTGCAGCAATGATTCCTGTAATAGAGGAATTTGAGAGTTATGGTATGGTTTATTTAGATCCCATATGGTGGTCACTTGCGTTGGGAGCATGTTTGGGTGGGAATGCAACATTGGTTGGAGCCTCGGCAAACGTTGTAGTTGCAGGATTAGCTGAAGGCGCGAATCAAAAAATTCCATTTATTCGATTTATGTTGTATGGAATACCATTTGTCCTGTTTTCGCTTATCATATCGACTATTTATATTTACGTTCGCTATCTAATCCCGTATATGTCACAAGGACTATAAGCAACATAACGCTTTAGAAAAAGTGTTATGTTGTTTTTGTTTTTAAAAATGTTTTATGGGGTTATGGTATGTTTGTACTTAAACTGGCAGTATTATAAGAGAATGAAGTATTGCCACTCGTTCAATCGAAACAAGGACCCGCCAAACAATCATCTAAGTGAATCCTCATTCCGCTAAATAGCAGAAAAGATGCTCTCGGAAGGTTACAATGTTAATCCAGGTGTTAAAAGCCAATCAATTTATTGTATCAATAAAACAGGATCGCGAAACGTTATGCGCTTTATACTCCTAAATAGTGTTTTTATTTTTGGAAAACGACCTTTTAATGTACCCATTTCTGGAGAATTGGTATTTGATTTAACTCTTCTTTTGTAATGAATTTTAAAATGAAGAGCAGAGCAATGTATACTATCGTTAAAAATAGTATGATAATTATAAATAGGAAAAGGTTTGAATCAAGTCCGGCGTAGATACCTTTAAAGAAGTTCCCAGCCATATATGTAAGTGATAATAATAAGCCCATCTTTATTAAATCTTTAAAAGGTATCGAAAAGCCGATTTGTTTATACAGGCTGCCCAGATGCAATAATGTTACTAGGACCACGCCAACGGACATTGCAATAGCAACTCCCATGATTCCAAATTCAGCATTGGATGCCAATAGAAATAGAACAACAAATTTACATGCTGCACCAATCAAACTATTCCACATTGCAGGTTTAGCTAAATCTAACGCTTGTAATGCCGCTTGTAATGGTGCCTGGATATAGAGTAAAATGAAAAAAGGTGCCATTAATATGAGGAATCTGCTGGCGTTTCCAGTTCCGTACATATATGTGAGTATTGGCACAGCAAATAATGAAAGTACAATAGTTGCTATTGCGCCTGATGCAAATGAAATTCGGATGGATTGATGAATTCGGTAATGAATCAGCCTATTATTCTTAGTCGCCTCTGCTTCTGAAATAGAAGGGACTAAGGCGATTGACAGAGATTGTGTAATAAATGTTGGTAAAAATAGTAATGGCAATACATACCCTGTCAACTCTCCATACTGTTTTGTCGCCATTGAGCTTGATACCCCTGCAAGCAGCAGGCTTTGCGCTACAATTATTGGCTCAAGAAAGTAAGAAAAGGAACCGATTAAACGACTGCCGGTACTTGGTAAGGCTATTGAGAATAGTTCTTTTAATGTGTTCTTACTTGAATTTACGTATTTAAAAAAGCGGTGTCGGATACTTACTATTTTCATTCGTTTAAATAAGTGAATCATAAAAAATAAGGAGGCAAGCTCACCAAGAATTACACTGAACATTGCTCCAGCTGCAGCAAATTCAACGCCATAAGGGAGTAATAATTTAATAAAGAATGCTACACAGGTAATCCGGACGATTTGCTCAATTACTAATGCGTAACTTTGTGGTTTCATATTTTGTCGGCCTTGGAAGTAGCCTTTAAGCACGGAAGAAATTGCTACAATCGGAACTATTGGGCTTATTGCAATTAGTGGATACATTGTCCGTTCATCAGTTAAAAGAGTTGTGGCAATAAATGGTGCGGCAGCGATCATGCCAATGGTGAAAATGACACTTGATATACCTGTTACAAGTAATGATACGACAAGAATTTTTTTGATTTTATGTGTATCATTTCTTGCATCAGCCTCTGATACCCGTTTTGAAATTGCAACAGGAAGGCCGAGTTGTGTTAATGTTATCACAAGGAATAGAGTTGGCAGTGCCATCATATAAAGACCTACACCTTCTTCACCCATAAATCTGGCTATAACAAGGCGATTGATGAAGCCTAATAATCGTGTAATCATACCTGCTACTATTAAAATTAACGTGCCTTGTAAAAATGTTTGTTTGGTCAATATTGCCGACCTACCTTCTCAAAAAATAATTTTTCATATACAATGATATATATGCAAAGAAGTGGGCCAACCATGACAAGCATTATTATATAGTTTGGTTTGTCTACAGGGAGGGGAATCGCGTGGAAGTTATAAAAAATGTAAGAGAGTGGAAACCTGATGTATTGTTAGCTTTAGAGAGTAAGGTAAATGAATTCAAGTTAATGGGCTATGCACAGGCATCAAATGATAATATATGGAAATGTTTAGAAGAAAAGGTATGGAAAGGCAATCCACCGAAACGTTTATTTGAGGTGATTCAAGATATCTTCCATCTTTCATCAAATATTTACATGAGTTATTTAACGGTTAATGCATATCAGGATAATGATTTAATGGCTTCTATTAATGCTTTAACTAAAGGGGATTTGGAAGAAGCTGAATAGGTTTTACATAATGTATTACCCGAGTGACATAAAGGGAGGCAATCGGAAGATGAAAAACAGAGGCAAGATCGTTGCCTTTTTTCTAATCGTACTAATATTTGCAGGGACGATTGGGTCAACGATAACAGGAATTGCAAAAGATGTTAATCTGGGCTTGGATCTTCAGGGCGGGTTTGAGATTTTATATCAAGTCGAACCTATTGCAGAAGGTAAAGAGACAGATAGAGAAGTACTTGAGAATACAGTACGAATACTTAATGAACGTGTAAATCGTTTGGGAATTAGTGAAGCAAATATTAATATTGAAGGTGAAGATCGAATTCGGGTACAGCTTGCCGGGGTGGAAAACCAAGGTGAAGCAAGGGAACTGTTATCCACATCAGCACGTCTTACGTTGCGGAATGTTGAGGATGAAGTTCTACTTGATGGATCGGATATACAAGAAGGAAGTGCCAAGCAGGATTTCAATCAGAAAACGAATCAGCCTATCGTTACCTTACAGTTAAAAGATGCTTCGAAATTTGGGGAAATAACATCTAAATTAAAAGATAAACGAGACCCTGAAACACCTTACCTTGATAATCTCCTTGTAATCTGGATGGATTATCAAAAAGGGGATTCATTTGCAGAAGAGGTGAAGAAGGAAGATCCAAAATATGTTTCAGCTCCTAAAGTAACTGAAACATTAAATACAACGAATGTTATGATAAACGGTGATTTCACCGTAGAATCGGCTCAACGCCTAGCTGATATTATTAATGCAGGTTCATTACCGGTAAATATGACAGAATTGTATTCTAATACTGTAGGTGCCCAATTTGGCGAACAAGCACTGAATAAAACTGTATTTGCAGGTATAATCGGTGTTAGTTTAATCTTTTTATTTATGATTGCATTTTACCGCTTTCCTGGTTTAATCGCTGCAATCAATTTGAGCATTTACATTTATTTAATTTTATTAGTATTTGAATTAATGAATGGTGTGCTAACATTGCAGGGAATTGCCGCTTTAATCCTTGGTGTCGGTATGGCAGTTGACGCGAATGTTATTACATTCGAACGGATTAAAGAAGAAATACGGGAAGGTAAGTCAATATTTGCGTCGTTTAAAGCAGGTACGGCTAATTCATTACGGGCAATTATTGACGCTAATATAACAACGATGCTCGCTGCTGCTGTTTTATTCATTTTCGGTACAAGCTCAATTAAAGGGTTTGCAACAATGCTGATTCTTAGTATTCTAGTGAGCTTCCTGACAGCAGTTTATGGTACCAGGTTATTAATGAGATTATGGGTAAAAACCAAATTTCTGAAAAACCGCCCAGGCTGGTTCGGAGTTAACAAGAAGAACATTAAAGACATTGCCGATACAAGCGAAGTAGAACCTAAAATCTTTAATCGGGAAGTTAATGTTGTCCAACATAGAAAAAAATTCTTTATCGCATCTGCTGCAATGGTTATACTTGGTGGGATTTCTTTAGGTATTTTTCAATTAAACCCTGGAATTGACTTTACAAGCGGGTCAAGAATTCAGCTTGCAGCAGAAGATACTTTAGACACAGAGGCAATTAAAAACAGTTTGGAAGAGCTGAATCTGGAAGCCAAATCTGTTGTTCCAGCAGGTGATAACGGCGAAAATGTTATTCTTCGTTATGATGAGGTAATTGATGAAGATAGAATATCGGAAGTACAGAACTATTTTCAAGAAAATTACAATGCAAAATCTAGTGTGAGTGTCGTTTCCCCAGTTGTGGGCGAGGAATTAGTTAAAAATGCACTATATGCACTTACAATTGCGTCGATCGGCATGGTTATTTATGTCACACTTCGATTTGAGCTATTTTTTGGTTTAACAGCGATAATTGCGTTAATTCATGACGCTTTCTTCGTTCTAGCAATATTTAGTCTAACAAGAATAGAATTTGATGTTACGATTGTTGCTGCAATCCTGACTGTTATCGGTTACTCAATCAATGATACAATTGTAACCTTTGACCGAATTCGGGAAAATCTGCGTATGAAGAAACGCGTTAAATCGTTTAAGGAACTTGCCAGCATAGTTAATAAGAGTTTGGTACAAACATTTACACGCAGTATAAATACCACAGTAACGACAATGATTGCTGTATTAGCATTCCTATTCCTTGGAGCACAGCCTATTACTGGTTTTGCAATCGCGCTAGCGGTAGGGTTGCTAGTAGGTACGTACTCATCCTTGTTCCTTGCGTCACAACTATGGTTAGTATGGCGTGGAAGAAACATTAAGGATAAGCCAGTCGTATTTGCTAAAAAGAAAAAAACAGAAGGACCACAAGTGTAATAGAACTAAAGACCCCTGTTGATTTAACTTCAGGGGTCTTTATGTATGGTTAACAATATAGAAAACAGGGTATTTTAGCAGGTAAGTAAGTGTAAATAATGTCATATTGCATAAGTGTAACTAGACTATGCGCTATAATGGATTGGTGACAAGCCAAGTTTTCTGACTTATTAAAGGGAGGAATTAGAATTGAGAGGACAATCATATGTTATTCTAGCAATTATATTTGTTATTATTGTTGCGATTTTTGCAGTAATAAATGTCGATCCTGTTGAAGTTAATTACTTATTTGGAACTGGTGAGGCACCATTAATATTAGTCATTCTGTTCTCCGTATTGATGGGTGGAATTATTACAGCTGCTGTTGGTTTAGTGAAAATGATCCATTTGCAGCGTGAACAAAAATCACTCCAAGCTGAGAATAAGCAGTTAAAAGAAACGGCAGGAGAAAACCAACTAATTGATGATGATAACAATCAAGAAAATCCGGATGGGAAAAAGAATCTATAAACGTTAATTGCGACCCTTGGTTTACTCTTGTATAATGGATTAGTCAGGGGTGAATTTATGTTACAAAGTAAAATGAACTGGAAATTTTCAAATGCGCAAACAGAATCAATAGATTGGGATTCAAATGAAATTTCTCCACTTATTAAAGAACTTTTAATACAGAGAGGAATTACTTCTGCTGAAGCGGCAAAAGAATTTTTGTCACCTGATTTAGAAAATTTATATCATCCGCAAGGCTTTTCAGATATATCAAAAGCAACAGAACGAGTACATAAAGCAATAGCTAATAAAGAAAAAATTCTAGTATTTGGTGACTATGATGCAGATGGAGTCAGTTCAACAACAGTTTTGTTAACAACGTTACAGGAACTTGGTGCTGACTGTGATTATTATATACCAAACAGATTTACAGAAGGTTATGGCCCGAACGAAGATGCATTTAAAACTGCATCCGATAATGAAATAAGCTTAATTATAACTGTCGATACGGGAATAGCATCTATTCATGAGGCAACTGTTGCGAAACAGCTTGGTATTGACTTAGTGATAACGGATCACCATGAACCACAAGAACAGTTGCCTGAGGCGTTTGCGATTATTCACCCAAAATGCTCCCCCGATTATACGTTTAAAGAATTGGCAGGTGTGGGTGTTGCCTTTAAATTTGCTGAAAGCTTATTAGGCTATTTTCCAAAGCATTTACTTGATTTAGTTGCTATAGGTACAATTGCTGATCTTGTACCATTAAAAAGTGAAAACCGTATTTTGGCATCCTATGGTTTAAAAACGCTATCAGCAACTAATAGACCAGGGTTGATTGCTTTAAAAAAGGTATGCAATATCAACGGGGATGTCAGTGAAGAGGATGTTGGATTCTTGATTGGACCAAGGCTTAATGCGGTCGGCAGATTACAAGATGCAAATCTTGCAGTACAGCTCCTTATGTCTGAGGATCAGGATGAGGCAGAACACATAGCAGAAATGGTCCAATCCATTAATCAGGAACGTCAAAAAATAGTTAGTGATATTGTAAAAGAAGCAGATCAAATGGTAGGTTCACTTGAAGAACAAGGCGTAATTGTTGTAGCAAAAGAAGGCTGGAATCAAGGTGTGCTGGGCATTGTAGCATCAAATCTTGTGAGAAAATATGACAGACCAGCAATTGTGCTGACAATTCTACCAGAAAAAGAACAAGTAAAAGGTTCTGCCAGAAGTATCCCTGCCTTTGATTTATTTTCCAGCTGTATGGAAATCAGAGACATGTTTACTCATTTTGGTGGACATTCACAGGCAGCAGGTATGACCTTACCATTAGAAAATCTTCAGTTACTGCAAGCGGAACTAAACAAAATCATTAATCAGCAGCTTACTAAAGAAGACTTTTCTCAGGAAATTGAAGTAAGTAAAACAATAGCCATTCCAGAAATAAATGAAGAGCTGGTAAATGAAATTAGACAGCTGGCACCATTTGGTATGGATAACCCAAAGCCGATCTTCCATTTGAATGATATCCCTTCTGATATACGGCAGATTGGAAATATGAAAAAACACTTAAAAATGCAATTCAAGCATGAAAATCACTTGCTTGATGGAATAGGATTTAGCTTAGGTGGTTTATATGACCATATTTCCCCACAAACACCCTTGTCAGTAGTTGGCGAGTTAGGTATTAATGAGTGGAATGGTAATAAAAAGGTGCAAATAGTTATTCGGGATATGAAAATTGAGGAAAGACAAGTCTTTGATCATCGAGGGAAAAAACGTTTTGATATCACACCTTATGTTAATAATAATACTAGTCATTTAGCAGTACATCATACACTCCTGAATGAAAACAGCATTGTTCCTGATGAAGTGACATGTATTAGGTATGATGCAGACATTAGCCTGCTTGACGAAGTCAGTACACTCTATCTTTTTGAAATGCCGACAAATCTGACTATACTTCAGGACTTGGTATGTAAAACAAATCCGTCAAACATCCATGTATGTTTTCAATTGGAAGATAGTGTGTTTATGAAAGCTTTTCCTTCACGCGAGGATTTTAAATGGCTATATGCTTTTGTAGCTAAACGAAAACAAGTTAATTTGCAAAAAGAGCTGCCGATGATCATGGATGCAAAAGCATGGACGAAGGATCGAATTTTATTTATGTCCAACGTGTTTTTTGAATTAGAGTTTGTTAATATAGAGAATGGTATTATTCAATTAAATACAGATCCTATGAAGAAAGATTTATTAGAGTCGCCATCATATCAAGAACGCCTAAATCAGGCTGAGGTTGAAAAGATACTGTACTATTCAACCTATGAAGAATTAAGAATGTGGTTTTCAAATTGCATAAAAGATGGGGAAATGCCCAAGGAGGAAGTAACACATGGACTATAAAAAATACATTAAAATTGTTCAGGACTGGCCAAAAGAAGGGGTTCAGTTTAAAGATATTACACCACTTATGGATGATGGAAAAGCATTTAAATCAGCTGTCGATGAGATAGTTGAATTTGCAAAGCAGAAAAATATTGACCTTGTGGTGGGGCCGGAAGCACGTGGTTTTATTATTGGCTGCCCAGTTTCTTATGCATTGGAAACCGGTTTTGCTCCAGTCAGAAAAGAAGGGAAATTGCCAAGAGAGGTTATTAAAGTTGATTATGGGCTGGAATATGGTGAAAATGTCCTTACCATTCATAAAGATGCAATTAAGCCAGGTCAGCGCGTATTAATTACGGATGATTTACTTGCAACAGGTGGTACAATAGAGGCAACAATAAAATTGGTAGAAGAATTGGGTGGAATAGTTGTAGGCTGTGCATTTCTGATTGAACTTTCCTACCTTAATGGGCTGGAGAAACTTGAAGGCTATGATGTATTAACATTAATGAACTATTAATATTCTCACAAAAAGTTTTGGGTCTGATTGAACTAATGTACTGTTCGTCAGACCTGTTATTATCCTATTTTTATTCCATCGTGTAATAGAAAAACAGAACAATTCCAATGATATTGACTGTTTTTCCTTTACATTTATACAAAAATTTTCGATACTATTAGAAAGTATTCTCTAACCCGAATTTAGGTGATTATATGGCAAAAGAAGAAATATTGACAATAGAAGATGTAATCAATGAGGCTCGCCGCTATCTTACTGAAGAGGATGCTATGTTCCTTCGTCGTGCATATGAGTTTGCAGAAGAGGCACACAAGGAGCAATATCGAAAATCTGGTGAGCCTTACATTATACACCCAGTTCAGGTGGCTGGAATTTTAGTTGAACTTGAAATGGATCCAGAGACAATTGCTGGGGGTTTTTTACATGACGTATTAGAGGATACAGACATTACCGTTGAAGAAATGGAAAAACACTTTAGTACTGAAGTTGTAATGCTTGTTGATGGTGTTACCAAACTCGGAAAAATTAAATATAAGTCAAAAGAAGCTCTGCAAGCAGAAAACCATCGGAAAATGTTTGTAGCAATGGCTAAAGACATTCGGGTAATTCTGATTAAACTTGCTGACCGATTGCATAACATGCGGACACTTAAACATTTGCCTCCCGAAAAACAACGGAGAATTTCAAATGAAACATTGGAGATATTTGCACCTTTAGCGCATCGTTTGGGTATTTCTACAATCAAATGGGAGTTGGAAGATACAGCATTACGTTATTTAAATCCACAGCAATACTATCGAATTGTTCAGTTGATGAAACAAAAACGTGATCAGCGCGAAACGTATATAGATGATGTTATGAATGAGGTTACAAGCCAACTGAAAGATGTAAATATTGAGGCAGATATATCAGGAAGACCAAAGCATTTATATAGTATATATACCAAAATGGTAAAGCAAAACAAACAATTTAATGAAATATATGATTTATTAGCAGTACGTATAATTGTTGATAGTATTAAAGATTGTTATGCAGTTTTAGGTATTATTCATACATGCTGGAAACCAATGCCTGGCAGATTCAAGGATTATATTGCAATGCCAAAGCCGAACTTATATCAGTCATTGCATACAACCGTAATTGGACCTAAAGGTGATCCGCTTGAAGTACAAATTCGTACGAAAGAGATGCATGAAATAGCTGAATTTGGTATCGCTGCTCATTGGGCATATAAAGAAGGACGTCAGCTGGCACATGATAAAAAGTCATTTGAAGAAAAGTTGACTTGGTTTAGGGAAATACTTGAATGGCAAAATGAAACACATGATGCAGAAGAATTTATGGAATCTCTAAAGGTCGATTTATTCTCTGACATGGTATATGTATTCACTCCAAAAGGAGACGTTATAGAGCTGCCATCAGGGTCCGTACCACTTGACTTCGCCTATAAAGTTCATACCGAAATAGGTAATCAAACGATTGGTTCTAAGATAAACGGAAAAATGGAGCCTCTCGACTATAAATTGAAGAACGGGGACATTATTGAGGTAATGACTTCAAAGCATTCTTATGGCCCTTCACAGGATTGGCTTAAGATTACCCAAACATCTCAGGCAAAAAATAAGATCAAGCAGTTCTTTAAGAAACAACGACGGGATGAAAACATTAGCAAGGGTAAAGAAGCTGTTGATAAAGAAATTCGTGCATTAGGAATTGAACCAAAAGATGCGCTGACACAGGAGAACTTAAAGCGAGTAAATGAACGGTTTAATTTCATCAATGAAGATGAAATGTATGCGGCTGTTGGCTACCAAGGAATTACTGCTGCATTAATTGCTACACGGCTAACCGAAAAAATCAGACGGACTAAATTAAAAGAACAGAACCTGGAAGAAACACTTGAAGAAGTTAAAAGTGAAGAGCCAAGTAAAAAGGTACAAAAACGAGATTCAGGTGTTAAGGTGGAAGGTGTCGATAATTTATTAGTACGGTTATCGAAGTGTTGTAATCCTGTCCCTGGTGATAATATTATTGGATATATTACAAAAGGGAGAGGGGTATCTGTTCATCGATCAGACTGCCCAAATGTCCAAACAGAAGATGCAAAGCAGCGTTACCTTCATGTTGAATGGGAAGGCGCACAAACAGATAAAAAGCAATATCATGTTGACCTCGAGATATCAGGGTATGATCGCCGCGGCTTATTAAATGAAGTATTGCAGGCAGTAAATGAAACAAAAACGAATATAACACAGGTGAACGGTCGATCTGATCGAAATAAAATGGCTGTTATTCATATAACAATTCTAATTCATAACACGAATCATCTAAGAAGAATTGTGGAACGCATAAAGCAAATAAAAGATGTTTATACAGTAACAAGAACGATACAATAGTATTCTCGTATGACCTCAGCAGTTGATATAAGCTGCGTGATAAGAAAAAGGAGTATCAAATTATGAAAGCAGTCATTCAACGTGCAAACAATGCCAGTGTATCCGTAGAAGAAGATGTTGTTGGGAAAATTGATAATGGGTTTGTTGTTTTACTTGGTGTAACACATGAAGATACAGAAGAGGATGCAGCCTATTTGGTCAACAAGCTTGTAAATCTTCGAGTATTTGAAGATGAAAACGAAAAGATGAATCTATCCTTAAAGGATGTATCTGGACAGGTACTATCTATTTCACAATTCACATTATTCGCTGACACCAGAAAAGGAAGAAGGCCAAATTTTCTTGATGCAGCAAAACCGGAACACGCGAATAAATTATATCAGTATTTCAATCAGTTAGTTGAACAACAGGGAGTTCGAATTGAAACAGGTGAGTTTGGTGAAATGATGAACGTACAACTAACAAATCAAGGACCTGTTACAATTATCTTGGATAGCAATGACAAGAAAAAAGAATGAATAGCATTAAGGTAAGAGCAGTTCAATTTAGGAATGCAAAATCGCAATTTCCATTTCTAATTGAACTGCTCTTTTATATGAATGGTCATCGGAAATAAGGGTCCTCATGTCCTCATAAATAAGCAAAAGTATCTTTTTTACACAAATAGCGCACCTCATGTCCGCTAGCTACTATTATGCAATAAGATTTCTTATTTATTTGTAAAGTATTGATTTAATCCATTTACAATACCTGTTACTAGTTTTTTCTGATATGCATTTGTTTGAAGGAGTTGCTCTTTTTCCGGGTTGGAAATGAATCCTAACTCAACAAGTATCGATGGTTTAAAAGTTTGTCTGATAACGTGAAAATCTCCAAATGTAGCTCCACGGTTTCTTGCACCGGTTTCCTTTGCTATACCCTGAAGAACATCCTTAGCTAGTTTTTCATTTTGATCATCATAAAAATATGCTCCGATCCCGGTTACATTAGGCATTTCGGGAAAACTGTTGTAATGAATGCTTATGAAAGCATCTGTATCCAAAATGTTGGGAAGGCTTGTCCGGCTGCCTAACGAAATAAATTCATCGCTTTTTCTTGTCAATACTACGTTTGCTCCAAGAGCTGTGAGTTCCTGTTTTAGTTCTTGCGATGTTTTATATGTAAAGTCTTTTTCGTATGTTCCGCTTGCGCCAATTGCACCTACATCTCTTCCACCATGTCCTGCATCTATTACTATCGTTTTACCATTCATGCCACCAAAAGAAGACGTTCTTTCTTTTTTTACAAGTTGTTTAAATACATAGCCGGTTATATCGTCATTTTCAATCTCGTACCATTCATTACTTTCTGAGAGAACCTTGAATTCAGTACCTTTATTAGCAAAATCGGTTATGTCATAACTGGTTGAAGGTCCTTCGCGAAGTTGGGTGTTATCATGTTGAATTGTAATCGTTTCTTCAGTGGCTGGTTCCATATCACTTTCATTCGTACTTTCAGAATCCGTATTACCTGAGATGTCTATATACTCGTTCGTAACCCACCCAGTACCTTCAGTCAATTGAATTTCTACCCATCCTTCTTGTTGCTGTAAAATTGGATAAACTTCATCAGTATGTACTTGACCGATCTTATCGAAATTGGTTCCAGGTCCTGTTCGAACGTTTAGATTGTCTGTCTTTACTATTGCTTCGTTGGCACTTACCAAACTCGCGAAGGTCAGAAACAATACACTAAATAATAACACCGTTGTCTTCTTTATATGCAATGAAGTTCCCCCTTTGAATAATATATTACCTTTATATTAATAAAAATTTACTATTTAGGCAAAACTAGAATAACATAGGGAGGTATTTTAGTTATGCGATTTCAGGAAAAACATTGGAATTCAAATATGAGCAAAGATATTTTTGGAGCAAACTTTCATCGTTTTATGGAAGTTGAAGACCAGTTAAATCACATGGAAATAGCTGAGGAATTAGGTATCTCTCTAGGTGAGGTTAAAAAGTTAAAGAAAAAGATAACTCGTACTTGACAATGTTTGTTGGAAACATTAATATAATAGTCATTCATAATCAATTAAATTAATGATAGATGTATAAATAGCCAGTGATGGAAAAAGTAATGAGAAGTATGTGAAAAGAGAGAAAATGTCATAGGCTGAGAACATTTTCACATGATACTCTGATGAAAGACATTCCTTAGGTTCTATATCGAATACACAGTAGGTATAGACGTTTTGCAGGCGTTAACTGTGAAGAGCGGGTGCTTTAAGAGCATCAACTAGGGTGGCAACGCGGGTTAACTCTCGTCCCTTATTTTTATAAGGGTCGGGAGTTTTTTATATTTTTTTAATGTAGCGCTCTTTTCGCAAGTTTTGTTTTTTTGAACCTCTGCCTCCACTGGAAGCGGTTTTTGCTTCCGAGGAAGCTTGAGTGTGGCCCTAAGGTGCGCGAAGTGTATTCCCGAAGCGGTGCCATAGCACTTAGCATGTTAGTTCACAGTTTATATCAATTACGATATGATTTCATTACTTTAATAAAGCAACAATCTTTAGAAACCAGCTAAAAATAATGAGGGGGTATTACAGATGAGCATAAAAGCTCCGCGAGGTACGGTAGATACTTTACCGCAAGAGGCGAAAAAATGGCAGTTTGTTGAAGATCAATTAAAAGATGTGTGTGGAAGGTTTCATTTTGATGAAATCCGTACACCGCTGTTCGAACATACAGAGTTATTCCAACGTGGTGTTGGCGATTCTACCGATATTGTTCAAAAAGAAATGTATACATTTGAAGATCGTGGAGGAAGAAGTCTGACATTACGGCCTGAAGGTACTGCGTCTGTTGCGCGTGCTTTTGTTGAAAATAAGTTATTTGGGAATCCGAGTCAGCCAGTTAAACTCTATTATTTTGCTCAAATGTTTCGTTACGAAAGACCACAAAAAGGAAGAATGCGACAATTAAACCAATTTGGTGTAGAAGTACTAGGGAGTGCTGACCCAGCGGTAGATGCTGAAGTTATTGATTTAGCAATGATGTGTTATCAGGAGCTAGGTTTAAAATCGTTAAAGTTAGTTATTAATTCATTAGGTGATAATGAAAGCCGAAATAATCACCGCCAGGCTTTGGTCAATCACTTTTCACCATACAAGGCTGAGCTTTGCAGTGATTGTCAAGTTCGCTTAGACCAAAATCCATTACGTATTCTGGATTGTAAGACTGACAGTGATCATCCTGCTATGCAAAATGCACCTTCGATATTAGATTATTTAAATGAAGAATCAAGAAATTACTTCGACCAGGTTCAGAATTATTTAACAAAAATGGGAATTGAATATGAAGTTGATAAAAATCTGGTACGTGGACTTGATTATTATAACCACACAGCTTTTGAAATAATGAGTGAAGCGGATGGATTTGGTGCGATTGCAACATTGGCTGGTGGCGGAAGATATAATGGTCTAATTGAAGAGTTGGATGGACCGAGCACACCAGGTATTGGCTTTGGAATGGGAATGGAAAGATTGATGATGGCTCTTGAAGCTGAAAATAGGGGAATGTCAATTGATGATCGCTTAGACTGTTTTATAGTTGCGGTAGGTGATGAAGCTGAAAAAGAAGCGGTTCGTCTGTTACATGAATTACGTAGAAGTGGCATTCAGGCAGATAAAGATTATCAAGGTCGAAAAATGAAAGCCCAATTTAAAGCTGCAGATCGTTTTAAGGCAAAGTATGTGCTAATTCTTGGTGAAGATGAAATAGAAAGAAAAATTGTTAATGTTAAAGAATTAGATACAGGCGAACAATTGGAAGTACCTATAGAACAACTAGTTGAAAAGATGCATGAAAAGCTCCTGGGAGGAATTGAAAATGAGTGAACGAATATTAGCGGGAACGCTGCGTGAAAAAGATATTGATCAGCCGGTATTATTAAAAGGGTGGGTTCAAAAACGTCGGGATTTAGGTGGATTAATTTTCATTGATTTACGTGATAGATCTGGAATTGTACAAGTCGTTTTTAATCCCGATAATTCCAAAAAGGCTTTAGAAATTGCTGAAACAGTTAGAAGTGAATATGTCATCCAAGTTGAAGGGAAAGTTGTTATTCGTGATGAAGGTACAATTAACCCCGTGATGGGAACAGGAAAGATCGAAGTAATGGCAACAGGCATAAGTATTTTGAATAAAGCAAAGACACCGCCATTTCTTATCGATGACGAATCTGATGTATCGGAAGACCTCCGTTTAAAATATCGTTACTTGGATTTACGCAGAAGTGCTTTACAGGATACATTTAAGTTACGTCATCAAACAACACAAGTCGTTCGTAACTTTTTAAATGAAGATGGATTTCTTGAAATGGAAACACCGATTTTAACTAAAAGTACTCCAGAAGGTGCAAGAGACTATTTAGTGCCCAGCCGTGTGCATAATGGGGAATTTTATGCACTGCCACAGTCACCCCAGCTTTTCAAACAATTAATTATGATGGGGGGATTCGAAAAGTATTTTCAAATTGCACGTTGCTTCCGGGATGAAGACTTGCGGGCTGACCGTCAACCAGAATTCACACAGATAGATATTGAAACATCTTTCATGACTAGTGATGAAATAATGGAAATGACTGAAAATATGATGAAAAATGTGATGAAGGATGTTAAAAATATCGATATCTCGCTGCCATTACAACGGTTGCCGTATAATGAAGCTATGGAGCGTTATGGATCAGATAAACCAGACACGAGATTTGACATGGAGTTACTTCATGTAACAGATATTCTGGCTGATTCTTCATTCAAGGTATTTCAAAGCGCAATCGAATCAGGTGGGAAAGTTTGCTTATTAAATGTAAAGGAACAAGCAGCTAATTATTCCCGCAAAGACCTTGATAGGCTAACTGATTTTGTGAAAGTATATGGGGCCAAAGGTTTACCATGGCTTAAGGTAGAAGGCGATGAACTGAAAGGGCCAATTGCCAAATTTCTAACAGATGAAGAGAAGTCAGGAATTGTTAATCGAGCGAGTGCTGCTGATGGAGATTTACTATTGTTTGGCTCAGATAAAACAGCAATTGTTTATGACAGTTTAGGAGCTTTACGATTAAAGCTCGGAAAAGAATTGCAGCTCATTGATGAAAGTAAGTTTAATTTCCTTTGGGTTACAGATTGGCCGTTACTGGAATATGATGAAGGTCTGGAGCGTTATTTTGCCGCTCATCATCCTTTTACAATGCCTGTTGAGGAGGATCTTGATAAACTCAGTAAAGATCCGGGAAAAGTTCGAGCAAATGCGTACGACCTTGTATTAAATGGGTATGAATTAGGTGGAGGATCATTACGTATTCATAAGAAAGAGCAACAAGATAAAATGTTTGAAGTATTGGGTTTCACAAGTGAAGAAGCAACAGAACAGTTTGGATTTTTACTTGATGCATTGGAATATGGTGCACCACCCCATGGTGGTATTGCATTAGGATTGGATAGAATTGTTATGCTATTAGCAGGAAGGTCAAACCTCAGGGATACCATTCTATTTCCTAAGACCGCTTCAGCTTCAGATTTATTAACGGACGCACCCGATGAAGTGAGTGATGAACAGCTGGATGAGCTGTCTATTCAAATTAAAAAGAAATTATGATCAGTTTTAAAATTTGTAGTAAAGATGTAACAACTGTAATATACACTTCATACTGATGAATATTGAAATTAGCATATCTGTATGATAAACTAACTTTACAAACAATAAATCATAATTAAATTATCAATCCTGATGTGTACGTCTTGTATAAATGTTTTGACCGAACATCTATATAATTGGGAGCTTGTATCGTTTCCATGTTGCATGCATGCCTCGTCTAATCGAGGACGCATAAGAAATATGGAACAGAGCACCCACCTGCTGAAAGCGGGATCAAAACTAGAAATGGACGGCACTATTGGGATTGATAGAATACATATTATACCTTAGTTTACCGTTAAAAGGGGTTCTTAGAAAGTGGATTTTACTTTCATAGAATCCCTTGTACTTTGGGGTGGCAATGCTTATTGGTGTATACTTTAGTTGGAATTATGCAATAAGAGCTTATTTATATATGAACAGCAAAGTCGCATGGGCTTCTTAATAGAATCCTCATGCGACTTTTTTATTGGTTCGTTCCATTTGCAACCTGTTGGAGGTTACCATTCTTATCCATTCTGAATGCGGGTGATTGTATAGTTCCTTGGTCATCCAGAACAGTCATTTTTCTTGCCCGATCCATAATTTGCATAAATACTTGATAGTCTTCCTGTACTGTTGCAAATTGTTTTTCAGTGCTTTCTAGTTTCTTTTCTAGATTGCTTACATGTTCTTTTAACATAGCGTTCTCTTTTTGCATTTGTTCTAACGATAGTTTTGATTGATTGGAAGCATAGTAATCTTTTTTGACTTGTTTTAAATAACGAATGACTGTATCCATTGTGATAGATGTCTCATCCATTGTTTGTGCGGGTTCTTCTTCGTCGTTGGCAGTTTGCATAACTGGTATTACTGGCTGACGTGTCTTAGTAGTTTTAACTGCATTTGCACGCTTTTTCTCTTTCCGTTGCCGCTTTGCAAGATCAATAGCATTATCATATTTTTCTCTAACCTCGGCATTCCAGCGGAACCCGCAAGCGGCAGACGTACGATTTAATTTATCGCCTACCTCTTCAAACGCATTTAATTGAGTACTGCCTTCTCTGATATGACGCAGAACAGTTTCTGCTAACAATAGGTCATCCTCATGTGACCAGGCATCTTGTCTTACTTTAACCAAATTGTTCAACTCCTTTTTCAATAACAGCCGCTGTATATTACATAGATTATTATCTTTATTGTCTATTGTGACCGATTGAAAGAGGAATTATACCTCTATTACCCATATTATCTAGTATTTTTTTAGTGGAATAAGTAAGACAAAGGCTGGCACGATAAAAGCCCGGTGATTAGCCAAGCTATCTATTCAGATTGAATTTTATCATATACCTGCATGAGAGCTCGTTCAAATTTACCGGAATTTTTAGGTTTGTAGTATTCTTTGTTTTTTATAGATTCAGGTAAATACTGTTGTTTGATCCAGCCGTTTTCATAGTTGTGCGGATATTTATATTCCAAACCTCGTCCCATCTTCTTTGCGCCTTGATAGTGCGAGTCTTTTAAGTGTGCAGGTATGTCACCGCTTTTACCACTGCGTATATCTGCTAGTGCATGGTCAAGCGCTTTATATGCTGTATTTGATTTAGGAGATAAAGCAAGTTCAACAATCGCAACTGATAATGGTATGCGTGCTTCAGGAAATCCGAGCCTTTCAGCGGCCTGAACTGCTGCAATCGCTCGTGGACCTGCCTGTGGATTTGCTAGGCCGATGTCTTCATACGCACAAACAATCATGCGCCGTGCAATACTTTCAAGGTCACCTGCTTCAATCAACCTTCCCAAATAATGGAGTGCTGCGTTGGCATCACTTCCGCGAATGGATTTCTGAAATGCAGACAATACATCATAATGCGCATCACCATCTTTGTCGTGTGAAAAGCTTTTCTTCTGCATACACTCTTCAGCTATATCGAGTGTTATAGCAGTCTTCCCCTCGTTATCCTCAGGGGTAGATGATACAGCTAACTCAAGCCCGTTTAATGCAGATCGCATATCACCATTTGCAGCAAAAGAAAAATGCTCCAGTGCGTCATCCGTTACGGTAACTGACTGAGAACCTAATCCATTGGTATCATCTTCAACGGCTCTTCGGATTGCTATTTTCATATCATCTGCTGTTAAAGGGTGTAACTCAAATAAATGACATCTGCTTCTAATAGCAGGATTAATAGAATGATAAGGATTACTGGTTGTGCAGCCGATCAGTGTCACGATGTTGCTTTCAATGTGTGGAAGTAGAAAGTCCTGTTTTGCTTTATCAAGTCGATGTACTTCATCAAGTACTAATACGACGTGACCCGTCATTTTTGCCTCTTCAACGACAATCTCCATATCTTTTTTCTTGTCAACAACTGCATTAAGCATCTTAACAGGTAAATTTAGGCTTTTTGCGAGCGCTACCGCCATTGAAGTCTTTCCTGTTCCAGGCGGCCCGAATAAGATCATAGATGCTAACTGTTCAGCCTGAATCATCCTATTCAGTATTTTTCCATCGCCCACAAGATGTTCCTGCCCGATAATCTCATGTATATGAGCAGGTCTCATGCGATAAGCAAGTGGTTTATGTTTCATTCTAATCGTCCTTTTTTATAGAATAATTGATCGTGTATAAAAGCGTAATTCCAATTGTGTTAAAATGCAAGAATCATACTATTCATGCTATAATATCATGTATTACAAATTATAATTAATCTATAATATAAATTAATAGCTTTTTCGGTAGATAAGACAGCATAAATCCTTTCTTTCTGCCTAAGTGTAACTTAAGCTTATCTATATTAGCCTGGCGAAAAGCCAAGTTTTTTCTAAGAAAGAGATAGAGGTGTTAAAAATGAAAATTTCAACAAAAGGACGTTATGGTCTGACAATTATGATTGAGCTTGCACGAAAGCACGGGGAAGGTCCCACATCACTAAAAGCGATTGCGCGGGAAAAAGAGCTATCTGAGCATTATTTGGAGCAATTGGCATCACCACTTAGAAACGCTGGATTAATCAAAAGTATCCGCGGAGCATATGGTGGATATATTTTGGCGAAGGAACCTAGTGAAATAAAGGCTGGTGACATAATTCGTGTACTGGAAGGACCAATATCTCCAGTAGAAGGAATAGAAGATGAAGAGCCAGCAAAACAGGCTCTGTGGATTCGAATCCGAGATGCAGTCAAAGACGTATTGGACACTACAACATTAGAAGATTTAAAACATCATCAGGATGATCATCAACAGGATGCATATATGTTTTATATCTAATGAAAACAGATAGTTTAAGATAGAAAGGGTTTGTGCAATATGGAAGGTATTTACATGGATCATGCTGCTACAACACCGATGGACAAACAAGTTGCAAGCGCGATGAATCCTGTATTTGAAGATGTTTTTGGTAATCCATCAAGTGTCCACTCGTTTGGCAGGAAAGCAAGAAAGTATCTTGATGAAGCAAGACGGACAATGGCCAAAAGCATTCATGCAAATGAAAAAGAAATCATTATAACCAGCGGAGGAACAGAAGCAGATAACCTGGCTTTGATTGGCAGTGCAATGGCTAATAAAGATAAAGGAAGTCATATCATAACAACTGTTCAGGAACATCATGCAACACTTCATACCGCAGAGCACCTTGAAAAACAAGGGTTTCATGTAACTTATTTACCGGTCTGTGAAAATGGATTAGTATCAGTAGATGACTTAAAAAATGCTCTAACTGATGAAACAATTTTGGTTTCTATTATGTATGTGAATAATGAAACTGGTATGATTCAGCCTATTCAGGAAATCGGTAATGTTTTAAAAGATTATCAGGAGGTTTTTTTTCATACGGATGCAGTACAGGCTTATGGGTTATTGGATATTGATGTAAAAGAATACGGCATTGATATGCTGACAGTTTCATCCCATAAAATAAACGGACCAAAAGGTATTGGCTTTTTATATGCCGCAAATGATGTGAAAATAGACGCCCTTCAGTTTGGGGGCGAACAAGAACGAAAACGCCGGCCCGGAACAGAGAATGTTGCTGGTGCAGTAGGTTTTCAAAAAGCAGTAGAATTGGCGCTCAAAAATAAAACGGAAAGAAATATATCCTATCAGGGTTTTAAGGATCAATTTATTTCACATTTATCGAACAACGGGATCAACTTTACGATAAATGGTGACGAGAAAAAAGCTATTGCATCGATTGTAAATATCAGTTTCCCAGGTACGAATGTGGAGTCGCTCCTTACTAATTTTGATTTAGATGGTATTGCTGCTTCAAGCGGGAGTGCATGTACCGCAGGATCAGTAGAGCCATCGCATGTCCTGGCAGCAATGTATGGCGAGAATGATGAACGAACAACCAATTCAATACGCTTTAGTTTTGGTATATTTAATACAACCGAGAATATAGAGGAAGCTGCAAATAGAGTAGTGAAAATCGTTAAACGGTTAACAGCATAAAGGGTGGTGAAAGTAATGAATAGCAATAAAGATATAAGGGTAGTTGTTGGAATGAGTGGAGGAGTTGATTCTTCCGTAGCCGCATTACTGCTGAAGGAACAAGGTTATGATGTTGTTGGTATCTTTATGAAAAATTGGGATGATACTGATGAAAATGGTGTTTGTACTGCAACAGACGATTATGATGATGTGGTAAGGGTTTGTAATCAACTGGATATTCCTTACTTTGCCGTGAATTTTGAAAAACAATATTGGGATAAAGTATTCACTTACTTTTTAGACGAATATAAAGCAGGAAGAACTCCAAATCCTGACGTAATGTGTAATAAAGAGATAAAGTTTAAAGCATTCCTTGAACATGCTACATCCTTGGGTGCAGACTATCTGGCAACAGGTCATTATGCACAAGTTAGAAAAACAGATGGTGAATACGAGATGTTGCGTGGTGTCGATGATAATAAGGACCAGACATACTTTCTAAATCAATTGACTGAGGATGTACTGGCAAAAGTTATGTTTCCTTTAGGGCATATGAATAAAAAAGAGGTACGTGAGATTGCTTTGGAGCATAATCTTGTTACAGCAACCAAGAAAGACAGTACTGGTATTTGCTTCATTGGCGAACGAAACTTCAAAGAGTTCTTAAGTGAGTATTTACCTGCACAACCTGGTCTGATGAAGACGTTAACAGGTATTGAAAAGGGAAAGCATGATGGTCTTATGTATTATACAATAGGTCAGCGCCAAGGCTTAGGTATAGGTGGTTCAGGTGATCCGTGGTTTGTCGTTGGGAAAAACCTGGAAGAAAATGTTTTATATGTAGAACAAGGCTTTGATAATGAGAAATTATATTCGGACGGATTAATAGCGTCTGATGTAAACTGGATTAAAGTCCCTGGTGAAGGATCAGTTACATGTACAGCCAAGTTCCGGTATCGTCAAAAGGATAGTGCGGTTACTGTTCATAAACTGGAAGATAACAAGGTACATGTTGAATTCCATGAAAAACAACGTGCCATTACCCCTGGACAAGCAGTTGTATTTTATGATGGAGAAGTATGCCTAGGTGGAGGCACAATTGATGAAATTATTAAAGATGAAACTTACCTGGATTACGTAGGATAATGTAGAGGGATCATCTAAGTGGTCCCCTCTATTTTATTTAATCCAAATGAAAGCTTTCGTCATTATAGATAGACCAAGTTTCTAATTATTGGAGGATTTACAAAAGATGGATAGAAATCAGGAAGCAATAAATCTAATGAAGGAACAGAAATACGAAGAAGCTGCAGAAATCTTTAATAAGGTAATCGAGGAAAACCCGGAAGACCCCCTTGGCTATATTAATTTTGGAAATTTACTCCTTCATGTCAATGACCTTGAACGTGCACAGCGCTTCTTTGAGAAGGCAATTGAATTGGATGAGCACGCAGCTACTGCATATTATGGACTGGGTAATGTTTATTATGAAGAGTCTGTTTATCCAAAAGCACAGGAAAATTTTCAAAAGGCTATAGATATCGGTCTGGTCGAAGCAGATGTTTACTTTATGCTAGGTATGACCTTTTATCATGAGGAGCATTTTAAGCTTGCATTACCATATTTATTACGGGCAACCGAGCTCGATCCGGATGATGCGGAAGTTCTATTCCAGTACGGACTGACGTTGGCGCAGAGTGACCATATTAAAGACGCAAGAACGGTTTTTGAAAATGTTTTGAAACTAAAAGAACAACATAGTGACGCACATTATAATTTGGGTGTAATTGCGATATATGATGAAAATCTATCAGATGCATTGGGCCATTTTGAGAAAGCCCTGGAAATACAGCCTGAACACACACTGGCCGCAAATGGAAAAAGTCAGATTGAAGAGTTGCTGAATAACACGGATATGTAAGATTGTGAGGTTGTTTAAATGATACTGGATGAGCAATCTAATACAGATCAAGGCTATATAAAAGGTGAACTTTTATATATGATTTTTCAAAATAAGAGCGAACATTTCTCGATTGCAAAAATAAAAGTTCATGATACAAATGAGAATACCAAAGACAAAGAAATTGTTGTGAAAGGTTATTTCTCCGACCTGCAGGATGCAACGGTTTATTGTTTTTATGGTGATTTTGAAAAACATGTTAAGTTTGGTATGCAATATCAGGTTAAATCGTTTGAGACATATATTCCAGATACAAAAGACGGATTGATTGCTTATTTATCCAGTGATTTATTTTATGGTATAGGTGAAAAAACAGCTACAAAGGTAGTTGAAGTGCTAGGTGAGAATGCAATATCCAAGATTTTAAATAATGATGAAGTATTAAATGACATCCCTGGGTTAAAAAAAGAAAAAGCTGAATTACTAAGTAAAACGTTACAGGAAAATCAGGGTTTTGAACACATCGTTGTATATTTATCCAAATATGGTATTGGATTAAAAATGGCTCAAAAGATATACCAGGAATATAAAGATGAGGCAATTGATGTGTTGCAAAATGATCCTTATCAATACGTATTTGATATTGAAGGCTTTGGTTTTCGTACAGCGGATCAGATCGCCCAGCAAAATGGTTTATCACTGACCCACCCAAACAGAATCGGGGCTGGGTGTATTTATGTTTTACAAAAAAATATTCAAGATGGGCATGTTTATTTACCGATCGATTATTGTGTTAACCAGGTGCTGGACCTGCTTTTAAATCCTGAACAGTCGTTAACAGTGGATATGGTTTCTAACCGTCTGGAAGATTTAAATAAGGAAAAGGCAGTCATTATGAAGGATGGAAACGTTTATCTGCCTTCACTTTATTATGCAGAAGATGGGTTTGCTTCTAATATCAATCGTCTGATGAAAAAACCGATTGAACAGGACACAACGATGGCTGAACTTATGAAAATTATTGGCGATATTGAGGAAGCAGAGGTATTAAGTTACGGAAAAGAGCAATTTAACGCGATAAATCATGCTTTAAAGTCAAAATTAATGATCGTTACGGGTGGACCTGGAACAGGGAAAACTACTGTAATCAAAGGGATTTTGAAATCATATGCAGCAATACACAACGTCTCGACTGATCCTGGTGAGTATGATTCAGAGACAGATTTTCCGTTTATTTTAACAGCACCCACTGGTAGAGCTTCCAAGCGCTTAACAGAATCTACTGGTCTACCGGCAGTGACGATTCATCGGTTGCTGGGCTGGGACGGAAGAGATGGTTTTGAAAAAAATGAAAATGAGCAGTTGTCTGGAAAGTTTTTAATCATAGATGAATTTTCCATGGTTGATATTTGGCTGGCAAATAGTCTGTTTAAGGCAATTCCGGATGATATGCAAGTATTGCTTGTTGGTGATGAAGACCAGCTTCCATCGGTTGGACCCGGGCAAGTATTAGCTGATTTGTTAGGCAGCGATTTAATTCCTGTCGTAAGTCTTAATGAAGTTTATAGGCAAAAAGAAGGTTCAAAAATAATTCAACTGGCACATTTGATTAAACATGATACGTGTACAGCGGACTCTTTATTTAATGATAAGGACTTCAGTTTTATCCCTTGCTTGGAGCATCAAATGATTGATGTAATTACAAAGGTGTTTCACAAAGCGAAAGATAAAGGTGTTGAGTTAAGAGATATTCAAGTTTTGGCACCAATGTATCGATCACAAGCTGGAATAACAATCATTAATCAGCACTTACAAACTTTAGTAAATCCTAAATCATCAACAAAGCGTGAAGTTAAATCGAATGATATTGTGTATCGAACAGGGGATAAAGTACTACAGCTTGTCAATAAGCCGGAAGACGGTGTATTTAACGGTGATATTGGAGAAGTAGTAGCTATATTCGAAGAAGATGAAAATGTAGACCATGTAGAACAGTTAGTAATTGATTTTGAAGGCAAAGAAGTAGTTTATGAGCGGAAAGATTATGTGAATATCATGCATGCTTATTGTATTTCAATTCATAAATCGCAAGGGAGCGAATTTCCAATTGTGGTTATGCCTGTCGTTTCTTCATATAATAGGATGCTGCGTAAAAATCTGCTGTACACAGCCATAACCAGGAGTAAAAAGTCATTAATTATTTGCGGACAGCAGAATGCATTTTTACGTGGCGTAAGTACACTGGATACAAATAGGCGTTATACCACATTGCCAGAACAATTGAATGATAGGTTGCAGGATATTCCAACAACAGATATGTATGAAGGTGAGGACGAAAAGGAAATATCACCTTATGATTTCATGTAATTCATTAGTATATTTTTTAATATTCGGGCAAGCATAAGAATAAAGACTAAAGGAGCTTTGATTATGTTCGTGTGCCCGAATTGTAATGGTAAAGATATAGGGAAAATAGGATCTCAGCAATATTACTGCTGGACTTGTTTTATCGAGCTATCAGTGTTTGGAAATGAATTAACAATCCATCAGGTAGAAGCGGATGGATCTTTAAGTTCACTCGATGACCTGTTTTCTGAAGATGAGCGGAAAATCCAATGGTAACCCTTAGTAGTATATGAAAACTATATTTCTGCTAGGGAGTGTAACATATGTTTAAAGATAAAAAACCGTTAGATTTGCTGTATTGGGCCATTACCGGAATTGCTTTCTTTCTGTTTATATTTCTATTCGTAAAACTTTCCCCGATTTTTGGAGAATTCTTTTCATTTCTTTGGTATTTGCTTTCTCCTTTTCTAATTGCTCTTCTTATTGCTTATCTCGTTTATCCCATCATCAAAAAGATGCATCATTATAATATTCCTAAGAGTATTGCGATATTAATAATCTATCTCTTATTTTTTGGTGGTACCGCTTATTTAATTTACAGGGTTTATCCCGCTGTTATTCACCAGCTCAGTGATTTAAATAAGCAGCTGCCTCACTTTATTGAAATGTACCGTAATTTTGTGTACAGTTTATACGAGTACACTGCCTTTTTGCCGGAAACAGTGCATGATAAGATGGATGAGCTAATTTACGATATAGAATCCTTTATTGAAAATCTACTGACAAACCTTGTAAGAGGATTTACAAAAGTACTTGATTTGATCGTGTTCCTTACTGTAATCCCTGTGTTGGTTTTTTATTTTCTGAAGGATTTTGTCAAAATAACAAACTATTTTAAAAAATGGATTCCATCGAAGTATCAAGTACGAATAAGTGAGTTGGCTCATGCAGTAGATAAAAGCTTGGGAAATTATATTCGTGGGCAATTACTTGTTTGTCTATTTGTATTTTTAACAACATTTCTGGCTTTTTATATCTTAAATGTTAAATATGCCTTGTTATTAGCACTAATTATCGGACTAACAAATATCATACCATATTTCGGACCGATTATCGGTGCAATTCCTGCTGTTGCAATAACAGCTGCGACTTCCGGTAAAATGGTATTAATGGTATTACTCAGTATCTTCATCATCCAGTTAATTGAAGGTAACTTATTATCTCCATATATCGTAGGAAAAAGTATAAACATTCATCCAGTTGCCATTATCTTTGCTTTACTCCTGGGTGGTCAACTAAGTGGTGTGCTTGGAATGATTTTAGCAGTACCGGTACTAACTATATTGAATGTAATCACAACACATCTATTTGCAGCCAGACGATATAATTGACATTTCTGCTTTTGTTTTCTATAATATCGCATAACTAGTAAATTAATATCTAAATACGTTGAAAGTTCTAAGTACATGATACTCTAATTTAAGAGAGGGGTTTCCTTTGGGCTGTAAGAAATCCTAATGAAGAGACATGGAAAGCTAAACTGGAGTACGGTTAATACCCGTCGGTCTCATACCGTTATAATGTCAAAGTGATGGATAATAATGTTGTCCATAATTAGGGTGGTACCGCGAATATCTCGTCCCTGCATGAATGCAGAGAGGGGATTTTTTTATTGTTATAGAATAATTTTAAATAATGGAGGCGGAATTATGAAGCAGTTAACTTCAGCACAGGTACGACAAATGTTTTTAGATTTTTTCAAAGAAAAAGGACACCGTGTTGAACCAAGTGAATCTTTGGTACCTAAAGAGGATCCAACACTGTTATGGATTAACAGTGGTGTCGCAACATTAAAAAAATATTTTGATGGACGGGTTATTCCGGATAATCCGCGACTGGTTAATGCACAAAAATCAATTCGGACAAATGATATTGAAAATGTTGGGTTTACTGCAAGACATCATACGTTTTTTGAAATGCTTGGCAATTTCTCAATAGGTGATTATTTTAAAAAAGAAGCGATTGAATGGGGATGGGAGTTTTTAACCAGTGACAAGTGGATTGGTTTTGACCCTGAACGATTAGCTGTAACTGTCCATCCTGAAGATGACGAAGCATACGATATTTGGCAACACGATGTAAAGATTCCAAAAGAACGCATCATTCGTCTTGAAGAGAATTTTTGGGATATTGGTGAGGGGCCGAGCGGTCCAAATACTGAAATATTCTACGACCGTGGTGAACAATATGGAAACGATCCAAATGATCCTGAACTTTATCCTGGCGGTGAAAATGAGCGTTATCTGGAAATATGGAATTTAGTCTTTTCCCAATTTAATCATAATCCGGACGATACTTATTCGCCATTACCTAAGAAAAACATTGATACTGGTATGGGACTTGAACGGATGGTGTCGGTTATTCAGGACGTTCCAACTAATTTTGAGACAGATCTGTTTATGCCAATCATTAAGAAAACTGAAGAATTGTCCGGGAGAGACTATGGTAAAGATACTGCAGATGATACAGCATTTAAAGTTATTGCGGATCATGTCAGAACAGTAACATTTGCAATAGGAGATAATGCACTACCATCAAACGAAGGCAGAGGATATGTGTTAAGAAGGTTGTTGCGACGCGCGGTGCGCTTTGCTAAGCAACTTGGTATAGATAAGCCATTTATGTATCAATTGGTCCCTGTTGTTGGAGAAATTATGAAAGACTTTTACCCTGAGGTCGTCAAACAACAAAAGAATATTGAAAGCATTGTTGAAATTGAAGAACAACGCTTCCATGAAACGTTAAATGATGGCTTGGATATTCTGACATCAATTATGGCAAAAGAAAAAAGTAAAGGAAGCGATGTTTTTCCAGGCAATGAAGTGTTCAAACTATATGATACGTACGGTTTTCCTAAGGAACTAACAGAAGAATATGTAGCAGAACAGGGATTTACTATTGATGAAGAAGGTTTCCAAGAAGAGATGGAAAAGCAGCGTGAACGAGCTAGAAATGCACGTCAAAAGGTAGACTCTATGCAAGTACAAGATGGTATATTAAGTGAAATAGAAGCAGATAGTACGTTTATTGGCTATAATCAATTAGAAACAGATACAACAATTACAGCAATTGTAAGTGGAAGTAATGTAGCTGATAAAGCCGAAGCTGGAGAGGAAGTAATGCTGTTCTTGCAAGAAACTCCTTTCTATGCTGAGAGTGGAGGCCAGATTGCAGATAATGGCTGGATTTATACGGATACTGCTTTAGCATATGTTGAAGATGTTCAAAAAGCTCCAAAAGGTCAACACATTCACCGGGTACGTGTGAAAGATGGGGAGCTGTATACTAATAGCAGTGTAAAAGCAATCGTTGATAAAGGATTCCGGACAGCTATTATTAAGAATCATACCGCAACACATTTGTTACACCAAGCTTTAAAAGATGTGCTAGGAAACCATGTCAATCAGGCTGGTTCTATGGTGACACCAGACCGGTTGCGATTTGATTTTTCACATTTCGGTTCTGTGAAGCAAGAAGAGTTACAGCAGATTGAACAAATTGTTAATGAAAAAATATGGGCTTCATTACCGCTAGGAATTGATAACAAGAAAATAGATGATGCTAAAAAAATGGGAGCTATGGCTTTATTTGGTGAAAAATATGGGAACATTGTTCGTGTTGTCCAAATAGGTGATTATAGTATTGAATTATGCGGTGGCTGCCATGTTAAAAATACAGCTGAAATTGGTTTATTTAAACTTGTATCCGAAACAGGTATCGGTGCTGGGACACGGAGAATTGAAGCGATTTCGAGTAAACAGGCGTATGAGTATGTAAATAAGAAGCTTGACGTGTTACAATCAACAGCACAGCTCCTAAAAACAACTGAAGAAAAGACTCCAGAGAGAGTGGAAGGATTGTTTCAGGAAATTAAGTCACTGCAAAAAGCAAATGAATCACTGAGTGCCAAACTTTCAAATGCTGAAGCATCATCTATAATGGAACAAGTAAAAACGATAAACGGTGTTAACGTACTTGCACAACAGGTGAATGTTAAGGACATGAATCAGCTTCGGAATATGGTTGATGACTTAAAACAAAAATTAGATTCAGGAGTCATACTGTTGGCAGCAGAGAATAACCAGAAAGTACAGCTTGCAGCCGGTGTATCAAAAGATTTAATTGAAGAAGGGTTACATGCTGGCAATTTAATTAAAGAAGCTGCTGAACTATGTGGCGGCGGTGGTGGCGGTCGTCCGGATATGGCTCAGGCCGGCGGTAAAGATCCCAATAAGATTAATGATGCATTAAAGCTTGCAACTAAATATGTAGAAGATAAAAAGAGTTAAAAATAGCTTGTATTCTATCTGACAAAAAAAGATATAATAATGACAATAAACATGTTAGAATATGAATAAGGCAAAACATGGAATGAGGTGTCACTATGAGCTCTATTGATAAAACAATGAAATTTAATTTTTCGGAGGAACCTTTTGATCAGGACATAAAGGAAATTCTATTTACTGTCCATGGTGCACTTAAGGAAAAAGGTTATAATCCGATCAATCAAATTGTGGGTTATTTATTATCTGGTGACCCTGCATATATACCGAGGTATAATGATGCAAGGAACTTAATACGTAAAGTTGAGCGTGACGAGGTAATTGAAGAATTGGTAAAATTTTATCTAGAAGAACAAAAGGATAGATAAATGAAAATAATAGGATTAGACGTTGGCTCCAAAACAATCGGTATCGCGGTGAGCGACGCATTTGGTTGGACCGCACAAGGTCTGACCACAATAAAGTGGGATGAACAGGAAATACATTCTGCCGATGAACAGCTTGAAAAAATTTTAAAAGAGCATGAAATTGAAAAAGCTGTGATAGGATTGCCCAAAAATATGAATAATACGATTGGTGAACGCGGAAAGGCATCCGAAAGATACGCAAAACATATTGAAGAATCATACAACATCCCAACAATTTTATGGGATGAAAGACTTACAACTATTGCAGCAGAACGAGTCCTGTTGCAAGCTGATGTTAGCAGAAAGAAGAGAAAGAAAGTAATAGACAAGATGGCAGCCGTAATGATTTTACAGGGTTATCTTGATCAACAGAATTAAAGGAGTGTAGTAATGGCGCTTGAGGAGAAGGAACGTATTATTATACCAGATGAAAATGGTGAAGAACATCTATTTGAAGTATTATTTACCTTTGACATAGATGAAACAGAACAATCGTATATCGCAGTTGTACCAGTTGAGCAAAATGATGATGAAGAAGTTGAAGTTTATGCATTTCGTTATGAAGAAAAGGAAAAAGACGATAATGACCTTTCGTTGTTTCCAATTGAATCAGAACAGGAATGGCAAATTGTTGAGGAAATGCTGAATACTCTAGCTAATGAAGAAGAGGACGAACAATAGTTAAAGGAACAAATAATAGATTATTTAGCTGATGTCAAATAATGATATCAGCTTTTCTTTTATCATAGCTAAATTTTATTTTTTTTAGTATAATGTACCGGGTGAGGGGGATAAACAAATGTTTAAAAAGAATAAGTCTGGTAAGTATAAGGACAACCTAATAAAGCGCAGCGAGGATGCGAGAACCGTGAGAAAAATAGTTGCCATTATAATTTTCTCATTAGTCCTTATACTTGTAATAGGTGGGATATCAGGGTACACATATGTCAAATCCGCCTTACAGCCAGTTAATCCCGATAGTGAAAAAGAAGTAAAAGTTGAAATCCCAATGGGTTCTTCAACATCCAGTATTGCAAGTATTCTTGAAGATAATGGGATTATTAAAGACAGCCGTGTTTTTAGGTTCTACATAAAATTTAAGAATGAATCTAATTTCCAGGCGGGAGAATACACACTTACACCTTCGATGACAATCGATGAAATAATTACCGCCTTAAAAAATGGTAAAGTTTTGGAAGAGCCAGTATATACAATTACAATCCCTGAGGGAAAAACCATTGATGAAATAGCTGGAATATACGCTGGAAAACTTCCCTTCAGTAAAGATGATTTTCTGAATGCGGTAAATGACTCCGAGTATATTGAAATTCTAATAAATACATACCCTGATATATTAACGAATGATATATTGAATCCCGATATTAGAACACCATTAGAAGGGTATTTATTTGCAGCGACATATAATTTTTATCAAAAAGAACCAAGCATACAATCAGTAGTTGAAAAAATGCTCGATAAAACTGAAGAAGTTGTTACACCTTATTTAGATGAAATATCTGCACAGGATTTAACTGTACATGAAGCTTTAACGATGGCATCCTTAGTTGAAAAAGAGTCAAGCTCTGTGGATCAGCGAAAGAAGATTGCAAGTGTGTTTTATAATCGCCTTGATGAAGGTATGCCCCTGCAAACAGATCCAACTGTATTATATGCACTTGGCAAGCATAAAGAAAAAGTATTATCAAAAGACTTAAAAGTTAATTCGCCATATAATACGTATCAAATTAACGCTTTACCGGTAGGCCCTATATCGAATTTCGCTAAGACTTCCTTAGAGGCAACTCTTAATCCAGCGGAAACAAAATATAAGTACTTTTTGCATGACGGTGAAGGCAACGTATATTTTTCCAAAACACATGATCAACATCTGGAATATAAAGCGCAGTATATAAAATAAAGTGGGGAGGAAGTGTGGATGAAGAAATTCACATTTCCTATTTTTGGACAGTTAAGTTTAAATTTTTTTACTTCATAAGTACAACAAAGGCTAGCACCCCACAGTATAAGAGGTCTGAGAAAGTAAAATAAGCTTTCATAAGAATCCCTTTAACGATAATAAAAGAGGTTGTTGTAATGGATGAAAAGTTAAGAAACTATTTATCACGATCTTTACCTTCTGCAGACAACTGGGTAGCCGAACTTGAGCATATTGCAAAAAACGAAAGTGTGCCAATTATGGATCCAATAGCTATTAATTTTGTGATGCAATTAATACGCTTAAATAAGCCCAGTAGAATATTGGAGATAGGTACTGCTATTGGATATTCAGCGCTAAGAATGTTAGAGGCAAATCCGAATGCTACAATTGTGACAATTGAGCGGGATGAACAAAGGTATAATCAAGCAATTCAAAACGTACGGAAATTAGGTTTTCAGGATAATATACAAATCATTTTCGGAGATGCTATAGAGATACTAAACGAATTAAAGGTAGATAACCCATTTGATTTGGTATTTATTGATGCATCAAAAGGAAAGTATAAGCGCTTTTTTGAGCTTTCCAGTCCACTTTTATCTGAGAATGGTTTTGTCCTTTCTGATAATGTATTATTCAAAGGTTATGTAGCTGATCCAGAGAAACAACATCCTAGATTTCAAAAATTAGCCAAAAAGATAAGAGAGTACAACGAATGGCTGATTGAGCATCCCGATTATGTAACAACCATTGTTCCAATCGGAGATGGAATAGCTATAAGTAATAAAAAGTAGAAGAAGGGGGAACCTATTTTTATGCCTGAAAAACCAGTTGTTATAGGGGTTGCTGGAGGAAGCGGGAGCGGTAAAACGACTGTAACCCGTTCAATCTGTCAACGTTTCCAAGATAAAACTATTCTTGTAATAGAACAAGATTATTATTATAAAGACCAGACTCATTTACCTTTTGAAGAAAGGTTAAATACAAATTACGATCATCCTTTAGCTTTTGATAATGATTTATTGATAGAACATCTGCATGACCTTATGAATGGTAAAACAATTGAGAAGCCAGTTTACGATTACAAGGTTCATACACGCTCAAACGAAGTGATTCCAGTTGAGCCTAAAGAAGTTATCATTCTGGAGGGAATTCTAATTCTCGAAGATCCTCGATTGGTCGATTTAATGGATATAAAGGTGTTTGTAGATACAGACTCAGATGTAAGAATTATTCGCAGGCTGTTAAGAGATATTAAGGAGCGCGGAAGAACGTTGGATTCTGTTATTGATCAATATACAAATAATGTCCGACCGATGCATCTGCAATTTGTGGAACCGACTAAAAGATATGCAGATATCATAATTCCAGAAGGCGGTCAAAATCATGTGGCTATTGATATTATGGCCACTAAAATAGAAAAAATATTATCTAAAAATCAACAAAACAAATACTGAAAAAGTATTGAAAATTTAATTTAAATCTGCCATAGTAGTGTTTAGTATAACTTTTTTCAGAATATTAAAGGCACATATGCAGTATTATTATAATGTTTAGGATTTCATTTTGATTGTAAGATAAAAGGAGTGTATTTATAATGGCAATAGAGAAAAGCTTTTATATGACCCAAGAGGGGAAAGAGAAATTAGAAAATGAACTGCATTACTTGAAAACAGAAAGAAGACAAGAGGTTGTTGAACGGATAAAAGAAGCCCGCGGTTTTGGTGATTTATCTGAGAACTCTGAATATGACGCAGCTAAAGATGAACAAGCATTTGTTGAATCACGTATTAGTCATGTAGAAACAATGATTCGTAATGCAGTGATAATTGAAAATGATAATGATAACCCAGATATAGTATCGTTAGGAAAGACTGTAACGTTCAAGGAGTTTCCTGATGGAGAAGAAGAATCCTACACCATTGTAGGCAGCGCTGAAGCTGATCCATTCGAGGGAAAGATTTCGAATGACTCCCCAATGGCCAAAAGTTTACTTGGTCATGAAATTGGCACAGAAGTATCAGTGTCCACACCTGGTGGAGATATCCAGGTGCAAATCGTAAAAATTGACTAATAGCTTAAAAAAGCGGATGATTATTCATTCCGCTTTTTTTACTGTATAAAAAATTATAAAATTTAAGTGATGTGGATACTGCACATCAGAATCAGTGACGTTCAGCTCCGACGTACAGGACGTACTAGTGCCAGTGATGCCACAGGACGTGGCGTTCTAACCGGCCAGCTCCTAGCGCCTAGTGGACTGCCCTCCCCGTGCCTACGATAAGAAATAAAGGATGTTCGACTAAAAACACCACATCCTGTGGCAACGTCGACCTACCCGCAGCACTGAGCACAGTCCATACGGCGCTGAACAGGCCCCTTGAGCTTTTGTACTAGTCCCACGAAGTCTGTCTTAATCCTGTTTCAATGAGTCTCAATCTATCTCGAGTACTTTAAGTTTTATTGCCTGTAAAAATGCAGTATTCTTTTAACAACAAGCTTTCATACTAAATAGTCTAAAATATCTATTCTAATTATGACATATATCTTCACTAGCAAAATATGATATTATAGTAGAGTATAGTATGGGAGGGTATAGGCAATGTCTGATTTTAACGATTATTCACGTGTGGATAAATTTGAAAAGAGAAGAAAAAATACTAAATCATTATCAGTATTTCTAGTATTAGGGAGTTTACTTCTTATTGTTTTAATTGGAGTAATTATTTTTGGTGGGGATGATGAAGGTAATAAGACTGCTGAAAACCAATCAAATAATGCCCCGGAGGAGTCAGAACAAGCTGGAGAAAATCCGGAAGAGTCAACATCTAATGAGGAAGAGCAATCGGCTACAGAAGAAAATGGATCTGAAAATAACAGCGATTCGTCAGATAGTACAAATGAGACTGATACAGAAGAGAAAAATAATAATAGTGAAGTAGAAACTGAACAAGCTGAGCCTTCGGATGGTAACGTGACAGAGGCATATACCGGTAACTGGAAACCTGTAGGTACAGAGCAGACTGGCCAGCATACAATCAATTTCAAAGATGGATCACAAGATAGAAAAGAGATGAGAAAAGCTGCTGCAGTAGCTACTGGACTGGATGAAGAATCGCTTATAATGTGGTGGGTTTCACGAGATGGTAATCAAAAAGTTCTTGCAACAGTATCTAATAGTGAAAATACAGAAGTCTACAGGGCTTATCTTACATGGGTAGAAGATCAAGGCTGGAAACCAACTAAAGTTGAAAAACTGAAAGAAAATGATCAGGAATATCGATTTGAGTAGGTTTATTTCATAATGGAGGCACTACTATGACAATTGGAATAATTGGGGCAATGGATGAAGAAATCGCTCTGCTAATGGAAAAGATGATAATCAAAAAAAAAGCTACTATCGCTAATTGTTTATTTGTACAAGGTGAGTTACTTGGACAGGATGTAGTCTTGCTTAAATCAGGTATTGGTAAAGTAAACGCTGCAATGGCAACAACTATCATGCACGAAAGATATGCACCATCGAAGGTAATTAATACTGGATCCGCTGGTGGTTTTTCAAAGGATCTAGAGGTGGGGGACATTGTTATTTCCACACAGGTTGTCCATCATGATGTAGATGTAACTGCTTTTGACTATGCTTATGGTCAGGTTCCTGATATGCCAGCAATGTATGCTGCGGATACAGAATTAATTGCAGAAACTACGCAAGCTATAAAAGAATTGGATATAAACTTTAACGAGGGGATTATTGCAACAGGCGATTCTTTTATGGAAGACCCTGAACGAGTAGCGTTTATACACAAAAAATTTCCCACAATGATTGCAGCGGAAATGGAAGCGGCAGCAGTTGCACAAGTTTGCTACCAATATGATACACCCTTTGTCATAATCCGAGCGTTATCTGATATTGCGGGGAAAAAGTCGTCTGTTTCATTTGATGCGTTCCTCGAAGATGCAGCTGAGAATGCTGCCAACCTAATTATGAATATGATTAAAACGATATAATGTATCCAACATTTACCTTCCTATAGTTATAGTTTCATATGTTATGATTCATATAGGAGGGAGGTACTATGAAGTTAAATATCGAACAATTAGAGTTAAAATTAAAGGACTATCGACGCTTTACAGCAACATTGTTAATATTGGCTTCATATCTGTATATGGGCGCAATTATTAATACGTATATTCGTCAGTCCCCAGACGGTAGTTCACTAACACTACTTTCGTTTGCAACAACAGTCGTGGCGGGATGGCTAATCTATCAATCTCATAGGATGAAAATTAAAATACAGGAAAATGAGCGCGTATGATCATTTGATCAACGCGCTTTATTTGTTACTTAAGCTCTTTTTTCTTTCCGGTAATATTCATGAAAGACTTTCATTAAGGCTCTTTTCTCAATACGGGATACATAACTTCTGGAAATATTGAGTTTTTCTGCAATTTCCCGTTGGGTCATTTCCTTTTGCTTTCCTAACCCGTAACGATAAATGATGACTTCTCTTTCCCTTCTGTCAAGGATAGACAGGTAATGCTTTAATTTATCAATTTCCATGTTTAACTGAATATATTCAATAATGTTCTCATTTTCGGCTTCTAAAATATCAATCAGACTAATTTCATTTCCTTCTTTATCCTGGCCGATCGGATCGTGGAGGGAGACATCTTTTTTAACCTTCTTTAATGCACGTAAATGCATAAGTATTTCATTTTCTATACACCGGGCAGCATATGTGGCTAGTTTCGTCCCTTTGTCTGTCGAGTAACTCTCAATCCCTTTAATTAACCCAATCGTACCAATCGAAATTAAGTCCTCCATATCCTCACCGGTATTTTCAAACTTCTTGACTATATGTGCAACCAGCCGTAAGTTGTGTTCAATTAATTTATTCCGTGCGGTTTCATCACCATTTTGCATTGCTTGAATATACTTTGCTTCATCTTCTGGTGGTAAAGGTTGTGGGAACGCGTGGTTTTTTACGTAGGAGACAAAAAAGATCGCTTCTTTAATCAGTAATGCAAGAACACTTAATATTCCAGACAAACACAAGCACCTCCTTTAATTACTGGCTGGGCTATTGCCTATATAACATCTTTATGAGGGAAAAGGTGGTTTTGTGTCTGTCCAGAAAAAGTTGAGCCTGGTTTATTTAATTGAATAAGTTGCATGTGCTATGCCTTTTGATTTCCACTGCAGGAGAACACTTTCACCCTCCGAGTACAGTCACCATCTATCATGAAAATAAATTTGTAATTTAATTTAGAGAGGTATTTGTATACAAAAGTATAAACACTTTCTTTCTGCATATGTGCAGCTAATGCCTGGCGAAAGCTGCGTTTTCTAATATTGGGTATGCTTTTGAATAGCCTCTTCATATTCGTCTGTTCTATTTTTGGTAACGGGTTTTACTCCGTTCCGATGGGCTGCCCTTGAAATCATATGACCTGACACAGGGGCGGTTAACAGTGTAAATACAATAGCTAATAGTAACTTTCCGCTAACGATATTATCTGATACGTATAAAAAAAGAAATGCGCCAATTAATATGCCTGCAATACCTAGTGTTGAAGCTTTGGTAGCTGCATGTAATCTTGTATAAACATCCGGAAAACGAACAATTCCAATGGAACTTGATAGAATAAAGAATGTTCCTGACAGTAAAAAGAAGGCGATTAGTAAATTTAAAACGATGTCAATCCAAGTTTCTATCAATTATAACACCCTTTTCCAAGTATTTTGCAATTGCTATTGTCCCAATGAATAACAGGATTCCAATTAGCAGAATAACATCATTCAACATGGTTGTTGAGATATTAATTGCAACCAATGCTGCCATGCCCATTAGATTGATACCTATAGCATCAAGTGCTACAGCTCGGTCGGCGTTTGTTGGTCCATCAATGATTCGATATAATAGCAACAGTAGTGATATGGAAATAGCGACTACACATATTATTGTAACAATCTCAAGAATTGTTACAGTTAATGATAGTAATTCTGTCATTGTGTCACCTCAGAAATAGCTTTTTCAAATGTGTTTTTAATAGAGTGAATTTCATCTTCAATATCATCAATATGCATGGCATGGATATAAATGTGGGTGTTGTCACTGGATATTGCCACGGAAAGCGTACCAGGTGTTAAAGAAATTAGGTTTGCAAGTAAAGTGATCTCCCAGTTACTTTTTAATTCAGTAGGCATTGCAAAGATTCCTGGTTCAAATTCAAGCTTAGGTTTATAAACAAGTTTCACGATATCGAAGTTTGATGATATCAACTCTTTTATAAATAAAAACATTAAATAGATAATTTTATATACACGTCTCAAATAAAAAGCATCTGGAATAAATCGGTTAAATACAAGTAATAAAAGTATTCCGAGCATATACCCGGCAATAAAACTTGCAGCAGTGTAGGTTTCACTTAAAAACATCCACATTATCGCGATTATTAAATTAATAACAATCTGAAAGGCCATCTTACATCACTCCTTTAACACAGAATCAATATAAACTTCTGGATTTAATAAATATGCAGAAATAGATTCAATAGTAGGATAAACAAACTCAGCCCCTATTCCCAGCATAACAGATAAAGTTAATAGACATACGATTGGCGCGATTAATCCTTTTGTGGATTTACGAACAATCGATTCATCTTTTTCACCCCAGAATCCTTTAACAAATATTTTCATAATGGAATAAAGAATTAGTAGGCTTGACAGCAATCCAATAATAACGATCGCTATTTCAGCATTTGATAAGGCTCCTTTTAGCAATAGCAACTTACCTACAAATCCACTGAAAGGAGGAATACCGGCTAGAACGAATCCAGCAACAAATAATAGCCAGCCTAAAAATGGATAATAGTGAATCAGTCCACTGAATTTACGTAAATCAGATGTGCCTGCAACATAAGTTATCGTTCCTACTAGTAAGAATAGGGTAGTTTTAATCAGCATATCGTGAACTAAATAATAGATGGATCCACTCATGGAATCTTCATTAAAGACACCAAGACCCATTAGAATAAAGCCAATTGCAGGTATAATGTTGTATGCGATAATCAATTTTATATTATTGGTTGATAATGCCCCGATAATACCAAAAATCATTGACAATCCGGCAATCCATATAAACATTTCATGTGTTAAGTTAATTTTATATACAAAAATTAATGAGAATACACGAATTATCGAATAAATGCCGACTTTAGTAAGTAATGCCCCAAATAGCGCGGATATAACGGGGTTTGGTACAATATATGATTTAGGCATCCAGTAATATAAAGGAAATAGTGCTGCCTTTGTTGCAAATACAAAGAATAAAAGTATGCCAACTGTTGTTAGGATGCCTTGCTGTTCAACATCCTGCACGCGTTGGGCAATCTGTGCCATATTTACGGTTCCAACGACAGAATACAAGAACGCAATAGCAGTTACAAACAGGATGGAAGAAAAAAGGTTAATTAATACATATTTAATTGATTCCCGGAGCTGTACTTTTTCGCCTCCCAAGACAATGAGTGCATAAGAAGCCATTAGTAAGACTTCAAAGAATACAAACAAGTTAAATAAATCGCCAGTAAGAAAAGCGCCAGAAACCCCCGTAATTAAGAAGAAAAAGAACGAATAAAAATAATATTGTTCTTTTCGATCAGATAATGAATAGGGGGCATAAAAAGCACATGCTACTGCAAGAATGTTTGTTGTTAAAACAAGTAGTATTGCCAGTGAATCTGCAACAAGAACAATTCCATATGGAGCAGCCCATCCTCCGGTTTCCAATATGATAGCCTCATTATTAAATACTGACCATGCTATATAGCAAACTGCAGCTAAGCTTATAATAGAAAAAACTTTTGCTAGAGATCTGACTAGAATTAATTTTTTAGGAAAAAAAGCAAGTATTATACCTGCAATCAACGGAATAATGATCGGTAAAACTGCTAAGTTACTCATGTTCGTTACCCCTTAACTGTTCCATATTATCTGTATTATTTTCGTTTGCAGTACGATAAGCAAGCACTAGCAGTAAGCTAGTTATGCCAAAACTGATAACAATAGAAGTTAGTATCAGCGCCTGTGGTAATGGGTCAGTGTATTCCTTAACACCTTCTATTAGAATTGGTGGGGCACCTGTTTTTAATTTCCCCATTGTTAATATAAATAAGTGTGCACCATGTGAAAGTAGTACCGTGCCAATAATAATCCGCAATAATTGCTTTTGTAATAGATTATAAACACCCGTGGCAAATAGTGTACCTGCTAGGATTGAGATAATAATTTCCATTATTTCTCCTCCTTATTGTTTCTTAGATTAATCATGCTATAGATGGCGAGTGCAGCAATACCCAAAACAGCAATTTCAAATAATGTATCCAAGCCACGCATATCTACCAAAATAACGTTTACCACATTATCACCACCACCAAGTGAATGGGAGGTTTCAATAAAATAATCTGAAATTTTATTGAAACCGTTGGTGCTATGGGATGCAATTCCAATCAATGTTAACAATGTACCAAAGCCAACCGAAATTAATATATTTATTGTTTTGATACTTAAAGATTCATTATTTTTTTCAAGTTTAGGCAAGTGATAGAAACAAAGCAAAAATAATGCTACAGAAACGGTTTCTATTACTAACTGTGTTAACGCCAAATCCGGGGCACGGTAAATAACAAACAGGATTGCTACACCATAGCCAACAACTCCCACAGTTAAAATAGCTGCTACATTATGTTTGGTAAAGATTGTACCAATTGCAGCAGCAATCATAAGCAGAACAACAGCTATTTCAATAATTGTAACCTTGGCCAAATTATTAAATTGTATCGTGAAGCCATCGGTCACAAACATAAATGTGAACGTTACTACTAATGTTGTAGCAAGAATTGCAGCGATGTAGAACCTTATGGATCCCGTCATATAAGAACGTGTAATACGATTTGAATACACATCCAATATGCTGATTAACCAATCATAAGCTTTATTCAAACTCAATTTTCCTGGGAGTATATTGTAAATTCCATTCCATTTTTTTCGTGTTGAAACAAGAATTGCACCAATCCCTACTACAACGAGTGACATTTGGAATGCAGGTGTTTCAATGCCGTGCCAGAATTTCAGCTTTTTAGCAACTTCACTTCCATATACCGCTTCTGCGGCATGAGCGATAAATGTTCCATTAACTAAATTAGGAAATAGTCCAATTAAGATAACACCTAAGACAAGCACAATTGGAGATAGCAGCATACCAAACGGTGCTTCATGTGGTTTTTTGGGTAATTGGCTTAGTTTCTTTTTTCCTCCAAAGACACCAAAGAAGAAATACAGCGAGTAGACAAAAGTGAAAATACTGCCTAATACTGCCAGATAAGGGACCACCTGTACCAGAAAACTTGCTATATCACTTACTCCCTCTGTTAAATGAATAGCGGAATCAAAAAACAGTTCTTTACTGTAAAATCCATTTAGAAATGGCAACGGAACACCTGCCATAGAAAACGTGCCGAATAACGCTAGCGTGGCTGTCATTGGCATGAAGGTTAATAGGCCACCAAGTTTTCGTATGTCACGTGTGCCTGTTTCATGGTCTACAATACCTGCGACCATAAATAAACTTCCTTTGAATGTAGCATGATTTAAAATGTGAAATACTGCAGCAAAAATAGCAATTTTTGTCCCAAATCCAAGCATTGCCATAATCATACCCAACTGACTGATAGTTGAGAACGCAAGAATTGCCTTTAAATCTGTTTGGCGGACGGCCATATATGACCCCCAGCATAACGTAACAATTCCGGCTATACTTACGACAATAAAGAACCACTCATAGCCAGAAAAAATAGGAGAAAATCGAGCAACCAGGAAGAGGCCAGCCTTAACCATTGTCGCAGAATGGAGGTAGGCACTTACTGGTGTAGGTGCTTCCATTGCATCCGGTAGCCAGATATGGAAAGGGAACTGTGCTGATTTGGTAAATGCCCCTAAAAGTATAAATCCTAAAATAAGCGGTAAGTATTCACTAGCTAAAATAATATCAGTTTGTGCAATCATTGCTTGTATGCTGGTCGTTCCTGTAATAACAGATAACAGTATAAAGCCGCCAAACATACTTAATCCACCGAAAATAGTAATTAACATTGATTTCATTGCACCATATCTGGACCGTTCGTTGAAATGCCAATATCCAATTAGTAAAAACGATGAAATTGATGTTAACTCCCAAAATGTGTAAAGAACAAAGATATTATCCGATAAGACTACACCGAGCATTGCTGCCATGAACATCAGTAAATAAACGTAGAAATGACCTAATCGCTCTGAATTATCAAGGTAATAAATTGAATAAAGAACAACAAGTGCACCAATTCCACTAATCAGTAATGCAAAGAGGAGGCTGAGACCATCCAAGTAAAAATTGAAATTAATATCCAGTGATGGAATCCATCTATATGTTTGAAAAATTGGTGAGAATCCGTTCCCTATAAAACCGATAAAGTATAGAAAAATCGTAAAGGGAATAATGAATACAAAAATACCAGTATGTATCTTATCTTTAAACTTACTTATAAATGGAATAAAACAAGCAAGCAAAAGTGGGATTAAAACTATGTAAATCATGTTATTAGTAGTCCTCCTTAATGATCGTAGGTAGGTATGTATGAATGAAACGAGGAATCCATTTAGTTAACTGCGTGAACAATTATCCTTTTATTATTATACCAAAATAGCTTATCATAATATGGTTACAGATAAAATAAAAAACCCCTATCAATTAAATGATAGGGGTGAGTACTACTGCTATTATTTATTGGTAAACTGACTGGTTCAACTTGAACATTTGATTTTGTGTGTTAAAGATCGTTTCCTAATTTCTTTTTCAATCAGATATACAAAGTCCGGGCTCAAATTTAATTCATTTGCTTTTTGATAGGATTCTAATAGTAGTTCATCTGACAAATGTTCCATAAATCCAGCCCTCCTTAACTTTTTAAAGCAGGTAAGAAAGTATAAAACTTTTCTTACTGCATAAGTGCATCTAAGGCTTGGTGATAAGCCAAGTTTTCTAATATCTAGGTCATTCTGTTGTTATTTAATAATTTACCATGAATTTATAGGTAGGACAAGGCAATAGTTATCTACAACCGCTTGTAGATAACTTGTGTATAAAAGGTAAAAATACGTCGAAAATGCTGTTTTTTCACTGTGGATTTTGTGAACAGAGTTATCCACAACTCGAATTTTGAAAGAAATTGTCGAACGGTTTTTTGCATAAATAGCATGATTAATAATAAAAATGACACTTTTGGGCTTGATTATTTCTTTATTAATGTAGAAAGTTATTATAGGATTAAGTTATAATAATTATTTGCACCTGTATTGATGGAAATAATATCTTAAACACGAAATACTACTTAGAAAACAATGCTTGCAGTATATATGAAGAGGTGTAACTATTGTTAAAAAAATTTTTGCCTAATGAACACGTAAAAACCATATTTGATATACACCCAGCCTTGCTACGGAAGAAAGGTATTAAAGGAATTATTACTGATTTAGATAATACACTTGTGGCTTGGGATGTTAAGGATGCCACTCCGGAAGTTATCCGATGGTTTGAACAGATGAAAGAACAAGACATTAAAGTAACCATTATTTCGAACAATAAACAGGAGCGCGTTAAACTATTTTCGGAGCCGCTTGATACACCATTTGTATTTAGTGCCAGAAAGCCATTAAGCCAGGCTTTTAAGAGTGCGGCGAAAGAAATGAAGCTGAATAAGGAAGAAATAGTAGTTATTGGTGATCAGCTTTTAACGGATGTGCTTGGTGGCAACTTTGCAGGATTTCACACGATACTCGTTGTCCCAATTGTTCAAACTGATGGAAAAATCACCCGTATTAATCGGAAAATTGAAAGGCGATTATTAAGCTACATGAATAAAAAAGGTAAGATAAGCTGGGAGGAATGAGAGTGGAGAAAATTTACTGCCAAGGATGCGGAGCTCTAATACAATCAACCAACCCTGACGAGGTCGGATATACACCAAAGTCGACACTTGATAGGGAAACTGTTTTATGTAAACGTTGTTTTCGCTTGAAGCATTATAACGAAATACAGGATGTTTCCATGACAGATGATGACTTCTTGACAATGGTAAGCCAGATTCAGGATACTGATGGGCTTGTTGTTCACGTAATAGATATATTTGATGTTAATGGAAGTATGATAAAAAGTCTTCCCCGTATTATAGGCAACAAATCTGTTCTATTGGTTGGCAATAAGATTGATTTGTTACCAAAATCGACAAATAAGCGCAAATTAACACAATGGCTCCAAGCCACTGCTAATGAAGCTGGGATTAAAGTGGAAGGAATATACCTTATATCATCAGTAAGAGGGTATGGTTTAGCAGAGTTGACTGAAGCTATTGAAAAGTATCGAAACAAAAAAGATGTTTATATAGTTGGTACAACAAACGTGGGGAAATCCACTTTTATAAACCGGCTGATACAGGAATCAAATGGTGTAAATGATGTGATAACTACTTCCTATTTTCCTGGTACAACTTTAGGGTTTATAGAGATACCTTTGGATAGCGATACTTCAATAATTGATACACCTGGTATCGTAAATAAACAGCAAATAGCACATTATATATCAGAGAATGATCTCAAGCTAATAACACCAAACAAAGAAATCAAGCCTAGGGTATATCAATTGAATGATCAGCAAACGCTCTATTTTGGCGGTTTAGCACGTTTGGACTTCGTTAAAGGAGATAGGCAGTCGTTTGTCTGTTATTTTTCCAATGACCTAACGATTCACAGGACAAAATTAGAAAAGGCTGACCAGCTTTTAAGTGAACACAGAGGAGGACTTTTATCACCTCCAGATGAAAAATCTCTAGAAATTCTACCTAGGTTGACTGAGAGTACGTACCGAATAACAGATAAACAAACAGACATTGTTTTTCCGGGACTGGGATGGGTAACAATTCCAACAGGTAATGTTACGGTTGCTGCCCACAGTCCTAAAGATGTTAATGTATCAATAAGAAGGTCATTTTTGTAGGAGGACTAGTATGCAAATGAAGCTTGGGCTTGTTGGTTTTCCCATAAAACATTCCCTGTCACCCTGGATCCATAATCAATTTCTGCAGAAAGCTGGAATAGAAGGTACCTATTCCATTATGGAAATTAATCCTGATAATTCGTTTGAGCTTGGACTGAAACGAATAAAAGAGAGTCAGGTTGATGGTTATAATGTCACCGTTCCATATAAAAAGCAAATAATAAATTATCTGGATGATTTGGATAAAAATGCTGAACTAATCGGTGCAGTTAACACAGTAGTTTGTAAAAATGGCAAATGGGTAGGCTATAACACTGATGGAATAGGGTATGTTATCGCCCTAAGAAATAAATTTCCTGAAATCTTTCGCGATAAGACAAATAGAATTCTTATTATCGGTGCGGGTGGTGCTGCTTACGGAATTTATTACGGGTTGAAATCAGAAGGGTTTACAAGGATTGACATAGCAAACCGTACACGTTCAAGTGCGAAAGCAATCGCAATTATTGGAGATAATGATGTTGAGACATCACTTTTGACATTGGGTGAAGCGCAAGAGTTCATTAATAGCTATAATTTAATTATTCAAACGACTTCAGTTGGCATGAAACCAAATACTGAAGAAACGATAATACCAGTCGAATTACTTAAGCGAAATAGTATTGTCAGTGATATTATTTATCAGCCGTTGAACACCAGATTTTTAAGGGATGCAAGAGAGGCAGGTGCATCTATACATTATGGTCATACGATGTTGTTGTATCAAGCACAATATGCATTCCAACTTTGGACGAATAAAAAAATACCTATTGATGAGATGGACCAGCAACTAAAAACTATTTTGGAAGGAAGATAAAGTATGCTAACAGGAAAACAGAAACGTTTTTTGCGTTCAAAAGCAAACCAGTTAAAGCCTATATTTCAAGTGGGTAAAACAGGTGTCAATGACAATATGATCGAGCAGATTAGTGAAGCACTGGAAAAGAGAGAACTAATTAAGGTTAGTATCCTGCAGAACTGTTTGGAAGACAAAAATACAGTTGCTGAACAATTATCAGCTGGCACAGGAGCAGAAATAGCACAGATTATCGGAAATAATATTGTACTTTATAAAGAGTCTTTAGAAAATAAAAACATTCAATTACCTTAAAGGAGTACGGAATGAAATCTATCGGTATATTGGGCGGTACATTCGATCCGCCGCATCTTGGTCATTTGATTATAGCTGAAGAAGTACGTATGGCACTAAAGCTTGATGAAGTTTGGTTTATTCCTTCACAAGAGCCGCCACACAAAGAAAAGGCATATATTGGGGCGCCACATCGGGTTGAAATGGTAAATAGAGCAATCGATAGTAACCCCAGTTTTAAATTAAACACGATTGAAGTTAGTCGTTCTGGTAAGTCTTTTACGTTTGATACAATGAAATTATTGACGAATGAAAATCCTGATGTCAAGTTTTATTTTATTATTGGTGCGGACATGGTTGAATATTTACCAAAATGGAACCATATAAATGATCTGGTTGATATGGTTAAATTTGTTGGTGTTAAACGGCAGGGATATAAATTAAACAGCAAATTTCCAATTATAGAAGTGGATATTCCGCTGATAGAAATATCTTCAACTAATATAAAAGAACGATTAAATAATAATATGACGATTAAATATATGGTCCCTGAGGCTGTTGAAAACTATATAAAGGGGAAGCAGTTGTATGAAAAAAGATGAAGCGATAAGTCTCGTAAAACCTCAACTGAAAACGGAGAGATTTGAACACACGTTACGTGTTACTGAAACTGCGGTGAAATTGGCGAAATTGTACAACGAACCTGCCGATAAAGTGGAGCTGGCCGCAATTTTTCATGATTATGCGAAGTATTTCTCATTAGAATATATGAAGCAGATAATTAAGGAAGGACAGTTACCACAGGATTTACTCGAACACCATCATGAATTATGGCATGGACCGGTAGCTTCGATAATAGTAGAGCGCGAATTTGGTATTTCCGATACTGGTATACATAGTGCGATTCACTACCATACAACAGGTAAAGCGGATATGAGTAAGTTGGATATGATTATCTTTACAGCTGATTATATTGAGCCAGGACGATCGTTCAAAGGCGTAGAAGAGGTAAGGGATACTGCTGAAGAAGATCTGCATCGAGCCACATGGATGGCGCTACGGAATACAATTCAATTCCTGGTCAGTAAACATGCTACTGTTTATCCGGACACCTTTTATGCATATAATGATTTAACAAGACGTTTAAACGGAGGTAATTAACTTAATGGAAAACAAAGAAATTATTCAACAAATTGCAAATGCATGTGATGATAAACGAGCTGAAGATATTGTTGCATTAGATATGCGTGATGTATCGTTAATGACGGACTACTTTCTAATTTGTCATGGGAGTAATGAACGTCAGGTTCAGGCTATTGCAAGATCAATCAAAGATACTATGGAAGAAAAGGATATTCTAATTCAGCGCCTGGAAGGTTATGAACAGGCTCGTTGGATTTTAGTCGATTTAGGTAATATAGTATGTCATGTTTTCCATAAAGAAGAACGGTCCTATTATAATCTTGAACGATTATGGGGCGATGCATCAAAAGTTGAAATAAGTGTTGGAAATAATGGATAGTTCTAAGTCGTACCATCAAATGGCAACCATATATGACCGGTTAATGAATGATGCCCCGTATGACCAGTGGCAATCTTTTACAAATAATATTATAAGTCAATTAGAGAAGTCCGTTAAGACAATAGTTGATTTAGGATGTGGCACTGGCCAGATAACCACGAGATTGGCTCGCGAAGGTTATCATATGACTGGAGTTGACTACTCTAGCGATATGCTAAGTTATGCTGAACAACGTGCAAGTATGGAGAGACTTCCTGTACAGTGGATTAATCAGGATTTAACTAATTTAAGCGGAATTATAAATCAGGATGCTGCAGTAAGCTATTGTGATGTTATGAATTATATAACGGAAGAGGATGACCTTCGAACTGTTTTTCAAAATATAGCAGATTTATTGAAAGTAGGCGGACTGTTTATTTTTGATGTTCACTCTTTGTCTCATGTTGAGCAGAACCTGGTAAATCAGACGTTTGGAGAAGTTAATGATGATGTTTCTTATATTTGGTTTTGCTCGGAAGGGGAAATTCAAGGAGAAATGTATCACGACTTAACATTCTTTGTGTCTGATCAGGAGAAATATTCACGATTTGATGAAGTACACCATCAACGCACATATTCAATTGATTTTTATGCATGGTTATTAAACGATGCAGGGTTTGAAATAAAGCATTTATCAGGTGACTTTTCGTTAAAAAATGAAAATTTTAATGAAGATTCAGAACGAATTTTTATAGTTGCTGAAAAACGATCGGAAAAATAAAATTTTCCGATCGTTAATTTTTAAAGAGGATTTTTGAAAACAATGTCGAATAGATAATTATAGCTTCTCCAAAGCCTTTAAAATCCCCCCTCAAAGGATGTGACTTCAAATTGCTTGAACTCCTCAGAAAAAACATATTTCTGATTGTCATTGTTATAGCCATTAGTATTTTTTTATTTTTTGATAATGATGAAATTGAAGACAAAGCCTCCCAATCAAATTCTGCATCTACCTCTTCTACTACCGATATTCCGAAAGAAAAAATTCCAGTTCAGCCTTCTACTGTTATTATTGATGTCAAAGGCGAAATTTTAAAGCCGGGTGTTTATGAAATAGATTCACAATCTCGTGTTAATGACGTAATTCAATTGGCGGGCGGCTTTACCGAAAGTGCGGATCAGACAATGGTCAATCTTGCTCAAAAAGTTCAAGATGAAATGATCATCGTTATTCCTAAAATAGGGGAGACTTTAGCGGTTAACGAACAGAATGGGAGCGGAAACAGTAAGGTAAAGATAAATTACGCTACTCAAGCAGAAATTGAGGGTTTAAATGGAATAGGGCCATCGAAGGCACAAGCCATTATACAGTATCGCGAAGAAAATGGATTTTTTAAATCGACGGACGACCTGCTGATGGTTCCCGGCATAGGTGAGAAAACACTTGAGAATTTCAAAGATGATGTACAAATTCCTTAGGATTATTGACCTAAGTAATCGAGTAATTGTAAACTGAAAAAATAATATACATAAGGTGGTTTTTATGATGGATAGGATTACGTGGGATCAATATTACATGGCGCAAAGTCATTTATTGGCACTTAGAAGTACATGTACAAGGCTTATGGTCGGTGCAACAATTGTTAGAGAAAAGCGAATCATAGCAGGAGGGTACAATGGAAGTGTCTCTGGAAGTGTTCATTGTATTGATGAAGGCTGTTATGTTATAGATGGCCATTGTGTGCGTACAGTACATGCTGAAGCGAATGCGTTATTACAGTGTGCTAAATTTGGGGTTCCAACAGAAGGTGCTGAGATGTACGTGACACATTTTCCGTGCTTGCAGTGCTGCAAACAGATTATTCAAAGTGGGATTAAAACTGTATATTATGCGGAAGATTATAAAAATCATTCGTATGCTGTAGAGCTATTTGAAGATGCTGGGGTGCAAACTAAAAAAGTTAAACTGACTTATTTAGCTGTGGATACGCAATATCGGGAAAAAGAAGCATATATAAATAATCTGCTCCAGGAACTTAAATTACAAACAAACAACAAAGAAAAATATGATACGTTAAAAATAGAAGCTCAGAATTTATTTGATCTATAAGGAGCTGACATGAAGGGATATTGGTATGTTCCGGCAATAGGAGTTGTCAGCAGTGCGTTATCCATTATCTACCATAGCAACTGGTTTATAGTGATATATTTTATATGGTTGCTTGTTTTATACTATAATCACCGGCTGGGGAAGTTAATTACTTTAACTTCTATAGCCCTCTCCATCTTTTTCTACTTTTACATCCCCAATTTAGATACAATCCTTCTTAAAGAAGCAACCAGTTCATCACAGGAAACGGACTTATTGGGGCATATAGCCAGCCCCATTAATGAGTCGTCTTCCAAACTTGATTTCGTATTAAAAGAGTATACTTCCAACAAGAAAATCCTTATTGTTTACTATAAAAATAAGCAGGAGATAAAACATAATTTAAAGTTTGGAGCCACTTGTAATATTAAAGGTACTCCGGAATTGCCTAGTCGAAGCAGAAATCCTGGACAATTTGATTATCAGTATTTCTTATTGTCAGAAGGGATTACACATGAAGTAGTCGTCAATTCTCTGGAGAATCTTGATTGCAGTGGTTCATCAACGTTGAATAAAGTTCATGTTATCCGAACAAACTTAATAAATTATACTGCAGATAAGCTTAGTCCTCAGACATCAAAGTGGTTAAATGCCCTCGTATTAGGGGATGATTCTCAACTTCCTAAAGAGACTGTTGAACTATTTCAGCGCTGGAATTTGTCGCATTTGTTAGCTATTTCCGGGCTTCATGTTGGGTTGATAGTTGGATTACTATATTTCCTGCTTATTAAGCTTAATATCCTGACTAGGGAAAAAGCACAGTGGGTGATAATCTTCTTTTTACCATTGTACGCTTTAATCGCTGGAGGAGAGCCGTCGGTTTGGCGGGCAAGTTCAATGGTATTACTATTTCTGTTAATAAATAAAGTGAAGTATAAATTCAGCGTAACTGATGTACTCAGTATTGTGTTTATTCTGCTGATTTTAATGGATAAATACATTATCTACAGCATTGGATTTCAATTATCTTTTAGTGTCACTATGGGACTGCTTTTGTCAAAAAGGTGGTTAGCACAAACAAATATATCTGTCTTTTCAATTCTTAAAATCAGTTTTCTCTCTCAGATGGTAATATTGCCACTTCAGTTACAATATTTTTCCACTTTTCAGCCACTTTCCATTTTATTGAATGTCATCGTTGTCCCTTATTTCTCACTCTTTGTAATTCCGCTTATGTTCCTGATGCTACCGTTTTCTCTAATTGCTGGAGCTCTTTTACCTTACATTGAAATACTTTTTTACCGCATACACGAACATTTCATAACCTTTATTTATTTTATTGATCAATATGCATACTATCCATGGGTTATAGGATCGTTTTCACTGGGTGGTACAATAGTGTATTATTCGGTATTGCTTATATTTTTGAAAAAGCTGGAACTTGCAAAGTTAAAACAGTCTTTTTTCTATGGATGTTTACTGACTCTTGTGGTCATGGCTATTGCTCTAAGGCCGTACTTTTCACCGATTGGATCTGTAACGATGCTTGACATTGGCCAGGGAGATGCAATGGTTGTTGAACTTCCCTATCGAAAAGGCGTTATTTTAATCGATGCAGGAGCAAAAATGTCTTTTGAAGATAGTCAGTCAACCCCAGGTGTTTATAAGCAAATTATAAGGCCATATTTATTTTCCAGGGGCATTCAAAAGATAGATGCACTGTTTATTTCACATGAAGATAGTGACCATATGGGGAGCTTGCCGTTTATGTTAGATAATATTGATGTGAATAAGATTATTGTTAGTGAGTATTATAAATTCGACAATGAACTAACCCGTCTATTGAATAAAGCAGAAACTAAAGTTGAACGAATTGATTTAAATAGTGAAATAGTTGTTGGGGAACAGGTTTTTTACGTAATTTCACCAAATCAGGATAAACAAAACACAAACGAAAATTCACTTGTCTTATATACAACTTTTGGAGGAAAGTCCTGGCTTTTTACGGGGGACATTGGAATGGAAACAGAGAAAGAAATTTTAGCTTTATATCCTAATTTGAAAGTTGATGTATTAAAGGTCGCGCATCATGGCAGTAATTCCTCAACAGGTAAGGATTTTCTGGAACAAATTATGCCGACGTATGCGCTAATATCTGTTGGTTTACATAACAGTTATGGTCATCCGCACGACGAAGTAATTACAACACTTGAAGAGCAAAGCGTGGTATTATTCAGAACCGATAAGCACGGTGCAATACAATATTATTTTAAAGAAGATGATGGAACGTTTTTTACGTATTTACCATAGGCTGTAAATGTACACAAAAAGAGACTGCATAATGTCAGTCTCTTTCTTAAAGCAGTTAAAGTATAACTGCATAAGTGCAACTAAGGCTTTTGCCGTTACGGATTGGCGAAAAGCTGCGTTTTCTAAGTATTCATTTAATTACTGATTTAAGAACCAGCTACACTAATTACCGCACCTATGGTAAAAATTAGGACAAAGAAAAGAAATGAGAATCCAAAACCTTTAATTGAATCTACAACATCATTATTTTTTGATTGTACGTCCCTTTCAAATTCGTTCATATCTACCCCTCCTATACAGACTTAAGTATAAAATAAATACATAAAAAAATCTACTTATGTCCTAAAAATTTCACACAAAATTAAAAGTCCCCATATTTAGTAAGAGTTAACATCTATACTTTTGATTTTACAGGTAAATCTATAACTAAACAAACATCGTTTAAAATACAGTTTCTAGAGCTGAATTTTAAGCGTTTATATAGATTGCGGAGGGGAATTATTAATTTAATTCTCCTCTTTCCATTTTACCCTGAACCGTTTGGTAAGAAACTATGTTACTTTTTGCTTCACTAAATAGTGTGTCCTGAAGGTGGAATAAGCTATGCCGAGCAACCAGCAAACCTCCTCATTACAATAAGACTATATCGGCTCTGTTAGTAGAAGGCCGACTAATGGCGCCAACGTCTGCATATCCCTATGAAGGGCCATGTTACTCTTATCTCATTGAGAAAATAAGAAGCCCGATTAACTCCGCCACTTGCCCCCCACCCGCGTTGCTCGTGCGCAGCTTGTACGTTGCCAATCGGGTGCTTGAGCTTTACTAATTACTAATTGCAATCATTAGAATCAGTCTTCTAAAAAAACCCCTTGCTATTCCGCTGGATACGATTTACGATTGTTTATATCGTATTGGAGTGAATAGTATGGCATACTCAGAGGTATTACAGCAAGTAAAAAAGAAGCAAATAAAACCAGTATATTTATTATATGGAACAGAAACTTATTTCATACAAAATATTACAAAGTACATAACAAAAGCAGTATTATCAGATGAGGACAATGAAAATTTATCTACGTATGATCTGGAAGAGACACCCATTCAAGAGGTGATTGCTGACGCTGAAACCTACCCGTTTTTTGGAGAAAAAAAATTAATTATCGCCAGTAACGCTTCGTTTTTAAAGGCTAAGCCTGATAAATTGTCCTTTGAACATGATTTGGAAGTGTTAAGCCATTACCTAACTGAACCTGTCGATTATTCAGTGATCGTACTAATAGCGCCATATGAAAAAATTGACGAACGAAAAAAACTAAGCAAGGCGCTTAAAAAAAATGGCGTTGTTGCAGCCTGTAACCCAATAAAGGACTATGAACTGAGGAGCTGGATAACGAATCTTGCCGGAAGTTTGAAAATAACTATTGAAGAAGATGCTTATGAAATGCTTGAGACAGAGCTTTCTACTGACCTGCATCTGTTGCGAAGTGAACTTTCCAAACTCTCATTGTATGTCGGTGAAGGTGGACTTGTTACGAAAGAAATTGCTGAAGATCTAATATCACATACCGCAAGTAACTCTTCCTTACGTCTGGTAGACGCCGTAATTGAACGAAATTTATTTAAAGCTGTTTCCATTTACAAAGATCTGGAAAAAATGAAAGAGGAGCCTATTGGGTTAATTGCTTTGTTGGCATTTCAATTTCGAACCATATTACGAGTCAAACTTTTAAAGCAAAAAGGATACAGTCAGGCTCAGATGCAAAAACAACTTTCGACACACCCCTATGTAATAAAAATTGCTATGAGCAGGGAAAGCAAGTTTACAGTTAGCAGATTGCAGGATATCATCGTAAAATTAACCGAGGCCGATGCAAATATAAAACAGGGGAAAATGGAGAAGGAACTTGCCTTTGAACTATTGTTACATGATTTGGTACAGCCATGAATGTAAAACAGCTTAAAATAAAACTTGGGGTTATCGAACGGTTACAGGAGACGTTATTTTAATTAGAAAACTTGGCTTATCACCAACCAGAAATGTAGATAAGCCCTAGTTGCACTTATGCAGTGAGAAAGTCTTGATTGCTATAAAGGTGACCTTTTCGACTCGGACACACTCGGACACAGTTGCCCTATTTTACCTATATCATGGTTAATAGAGGGAATTTCTTCCATAAGAGGCACCTGGTGTTCGAAAACACCACTATTTTCGTGGGCTTTCCACCGAATAAGGTCTCCAGTGTCCGCCAAACCTCAAATATTCTATATGAAATCATTAATTTGATTACAAATTCATTTTCATGATAGATGGTGCTGCGCTTTAGGCAGCCGTGTAAATAAAAAACGATCCTTTAACAGGGATCGTTTTGTTTGTTTGCGCCTTTGTTTTTATGCACTTAGTTCATTCACTTTTTTATTTAAGCGAGATTTTTGGCGATCACCTTTATTTTGGTGAATTACACCTTTTTGTACAGCTTTATCAATTTTCTTAACAGTTGTTTGTAAAGCAGATTTTGCACCTTCTACATCTTTTGCTTCAACCAACTTCTCTACGCGTTTGATTTGTGAACGCATATCTGATTTATATTGCAGGTTTTGATCATGTTTTGATTTGTTTGTTTCTACACGTTTGATTGCAGATTTAATATTAGCCATTGTTTCACCTCCTAAACAAACACCTTATCGTTACATTATTAGAAAACTTGGCATACGCCAAGCCTTACAATAGATAAGCCTTTATTGCACTTATGCAGTAAGAAAGGATTTGTACTCTCTTAACTGCTAACAAATGACATTTTACCAAACGAGTGCAACCTTTTCAATAGGTTTATTTCGCTCTCGTATGTTTTTTATTGAAATAGTTAAGCCTATAGATAGAAATAGCCTATAAAAGTAAAAAGGAGCTTCGGTAATGAAAGAAAATGAGAAACAATATCAGGTTCGAACAGATCTTGCTGTAGAAGCTAAGGATATGTATGTAGAGAAAGAAAATGAAAAGCAGCAATTAGAAGGCGTCTCGGTTACAGAAAGACAAGAAGACAATATAACAGTATCATACGTTGAAGTAGATGCTAAAGGCGAGGAACTAATAGGTAAAAAACCGGGAACATATATCACTATCTATGCTGATGGGGTTAAAAAGCAGGATACAAAGCGTCAGGAAACAGCAGCAAAGATATTTGCAGGAGAACTGGAACACTTACTCGAGAAAAATAAAGTCCCATTGGATGGACATGGTTTAATCGTTGGACTTGGAAACTGGAATGTAACACCAGATGCATTGGGTCCAATGACAATAGATAAAGTTATGGTAACCAGCCATTTGTTTCAGATGGAGCATGAATCAGTGTCGGAAGGCTATCGTCCCGTCGCAGCGGTAACTCCTGGTGTAATGGGAGTAACTGGAATGGAAACAAGTGATATTATTTTTGGCATTGTAGAGAAATTTAATCCTGACTTTGTTATTGCAGTTGATGCACTTGCATCAAGGTCGATTGAACGTGTGAATGAGACTATCCAGATATCTGACACGGGGATACATCCTGGTTCTGGTGTTGGCAACAAACGTAAGGAGTTAAGTGAGGAAACACTGGGAATACCTGTATTTGCTATCGGTGTACCAACAGTGGTTGATGCAGTAACAATAACAAGTGATACGATTGATTTTATATTAAAGCATTTTGGAAGGGAATGGAACGAAAAAGACAACCCTAAGAAGTCGTTAGCACCTGCGAGTATGTCTTTTGGTAATAAAGAATTTACAGAAGAAGACTTACCAGATGAAGAAAAACGTGACACTTTTCTTGGAGTAGTTGGTAATTTAACAGAAGAAGAAAAGAGAGCGTTAATAAAAGAAGTGCTGACACCAATAGGACATAATTTAATGGTCACTCCAAAAGAAGTAGATGGTTTTATGAAGGATATGGCTACTTTAATTGCGACTGGCTTAAATGCAGCGCTTCACGAAAAAGTAACGGTAGAAAACTTCGCATCTTATACAAGGTAATCACTCTTGTATATCTCTATCATTTTTGAAGTTTTAAAAGAATTTGTTCTAGCTTCTGAAGTTTTTTCATAGATTTTACCATTGAGGATTACTTCAGAAGGGGTGGAACCATGTATCTCGGGAATGAACAAAATAATGGGAAGAAAAAGGTATTGAAGCACTTCTATAAAAAAAGTGGCATTTACTTTATATGTGTAATTATCTTATTCGTTGTTATAGGGTTTTTAACTACAGTTGCACCAGCATATCGATTCTCTTCCCATACGATAACAACCTGGACTAGTGACCTTGATAGTTCCACCTTTCTCTATCTGATGGGAATGGAGAATAGAGCATTTAAGGAAGCATATCCAAAAGACAAGGATTTACCAAACTTGTCAAGTGTTGCATTTCAAATGGCGACAAGTATCAAACCTAATGACACACGAAGTTTACTGGGGCGAGAGTTACCTGGACTCTCTACTTATGAAAATGAAATAATAATTGCTGGTGAAGGAACCGATTATACCAACTTGCCAGTTGAGTCGGCACCCCCTCTTGATGAAATTTTGAAAGATAGAGAAGCAGTCGTCGATGAATCAAACGAACCTGAAGATCCAAAAGAGGAACCAGAAACAGAAAATGAAAATGAAGACGACCAATTAAATACCGGCGATAAAGACGTTGTATTTATTTACAACACACATAATAGAGAATCTTTTTTACCGCATTTACCAGATGTTACTGACCCTGATTTGGCACAACATGGTGAAGTGAATATTACGAAAGTTAGTGAGAGGCTCTCTAAATCATTAGAATCAAATGGAATCGGGACAAGTGTTGACGATACAGATATTATGAAAATATTAAACAATAACGGATGGGAATACGGCCAATCTTACACAGCTTCAAGGAAAGTCGTAAAAGAAGCTTTTGCATCCAATGATGAGATACAGTATGTGTTTGATTTACATCGTGATTCACAACGACGGGATAAAACGACGATTGAAATTAATGGGAAATCATATGCACGAATAGCTTTTGTAGTAGGAGCGGAATACCCAAGTTATGAGAAAAATCTATCATTAGCTAACGATCTGCATAATCTGATTGAAAAAAAGTACCCTGGTTTAAGTAGAGCTGTTATTACAAAAAAAGGACCTAGAAGTAATGGTGTATATAATCAGGACTTATCTCAAAACTCACTTGTGATTGAATTCGGAGGAGTCGACAATAATCTGAAGGAGTTATATCGGACTGCAGATGCGGTTGCTGATGTATTTAGTGAACTGTATTGGGATGCTGAAAAAGTAAATAAAAACCAGTAGGAGGAATTTTATATGCGATCTCTAGTTGTTCTATTGTTACTTGCACTGTTCTTTCTTGTTGGTATAGTAGTGGGATTAGATCGAGGAGAAAATGAAAACAACCCAATTCAAAATACTGAAAATACAATAACCCAAGAAAAAGCAGATGAGAAACAAGTTGTGGCAGTGGAAAAAACAACTAGTGAAGATATAATGAAAGCAGAAGCTCCAGAACATTTTACTCAGAAAACGGCCACATTCCTAGAAGCTAGTGTACAAGGTTTTTATGAAATTGTCGTAGAAGTTATTTATCAGATTGTTCAAGTCTTTTTTTAAGTGTGTATAAAAAAGGAGATAAAAAAGGACCAAGTTGGCTAAGTTCGCAACATCCTCGAAAATATAGGACGATTTTCTTCGTGCGATGTTTACTCTGGAAGTTTCCTGCAGCGTAGCTTTAGTAGCGGACTTGTACAGGAATTACTGACTTCTTCATTGACGATTAACGTGGGTGATTTTAATAGAAGGTCCTTAATCCCTAATAGTGAGCACAAGGATAGCTACCCTGAATACGCATCGCGCGCAGGAAAAGAGCTTTTCTTTTACAAGCAACGGAAACGGAAAATCAATCTAACGAAAAATTCTATGTGTCATGTTTACCGGATTTTTAAACAACCTCTTTAAAGGGAATTCTATTACTCACTCCTTTAGTCCTTGATTGTATGTGATGCAGTTGCTATAATCAATGCTAGTTATTGACGTCTTAAATTTGCACTTTTATTGGTGAAACGGTAAAAGACAAGTAGGAGTGAGCATCACTTATGGTGAAGAAACAAAATAATGTACGCAATTTTTCGATTATAGCGCATATTGATCACGGAAAATCAACCTTGGCTGATCGAATTCTCGAAAATACAAAAGCATTGACGCAGCGGGAAATGAAAGAACAGTTTCTTGATGCGATGGACTTAGAACGGGAACGTGGTATAACAATAAAATTGAATGCTGTGCAGCTTCATTATGAAAACAAAACTGGTGAAGATTATACATTTCATTTAATAGATACGCCTGGACATGTCGATTTTACATATGAAGTATCGAGAAGTCTAGCAGCATGTGAAGGTGCAATACTGGTTGTTGATGCGGCTCAGGGAATTGAAGCTCAGACTTTAGCGAATGTTTACCTTGCGTTGGATAATGAATTGGAAATCATTCCTGTTATTAATAAAATAGATCTTCCAAATGCTGATCCTGAACGGGTAGCCCAGGAGCTTGAAGATGTCATCGGTATTGATAAAGATGATGTTATTTTAGCTTCTGCCAAAGATAATATTGGGGTTGATGAAATACTGAATCGGATTGTTACAGATATACCTGCACCATCCGGTGATCCAGACTCCCCTTTAAAGGCTCTTATCTTTGACTCGCTGTATGATCCTTATCGCGGTGTTATTGCTTATGTTTGTATTAAAGATGGTTCCGTAAAGGTTGGCGACAAAATTAAAATGATGGCAACTGGAAAGGAATTTGAAGTTAACGAAATCGGTGTCTTTACACCAAAACCTGTAGCAAAAGATGAATTAACTGTTGGTGATGTTGGGTTCCTTACAGCATCGATTAAAAATGTGGGTGATACGCAGGTTGGTGATACTGTTACACATACCAATAACCAGGCTGAAACACCATTACCTGGTTACCGCAGATTAAATCCTATGGTTTTTTGCGGACTATTCCCGATTGATTCAAATAAATATAATGATTTACGTGAAGCATTAGAACGATTGGAGTTAAACGACTCATCATTGCAATACGAAGCAGAGACTTCGCAGGCACTAGGCTTTGGATTCCGCTGTGGTTTTCTGGGTTTATTACATATGGAAATTATTCAGGAAAGAATCGAACGTGAGTTTAATATCGACTTAATTACAACAGCACCAAGTGTAATTTATGAGGTAGAGCAGACTGATGATACAACGATTGAAGTGGATAATCCATCCGTTATGCCAGACCCGCAAATTATTAAAGAAATTCATGAACCATTCGTAAAGGCGACCATCATGGTGCCAAATGATTTTGTTGGACCTGTTATGGAAATCGCTCAAAAAAAGCGTGGGCAATTTATCGACATGGAATATTTGGATGATGTACGTGTAAACGTCGTTTATCAAATTCCGCTTTCAGAAATTGTGTACGACTTCTTTGATCAATTAAAATCACACACAAAAGGCTATGCCTCCTTTGATTATGATTTAATTGGCTATCATCCATCAAACCTTGTGAAGATGGATATATGGCTGAATGGTGAAACAATTGACGCATTATCGTTTATTGTGCACCGTGATTTTGCCTATGAGCGAGGAAAGCTGATTGTTGACAAATTGAAGGATCTCATTCCAAGACAGCAATTTGAAGTACCTGTACAGGCGGCAATCGGAAATAAAATTGTCGCACGATCCACAATTAAAGCAATGCGTAAGAATGTTTTATCTAAATGTTACGGTGGAGACATAACACGTAAACGTAAATTATTGGAAAAACAAAAAGAAGGTAAAAAGCGTATGAAAATGGTAGGATCGGTTGAAGTGCCACAAGAAGCGTTTATGGCTGTTTTACAAATGGATGATGATTAATTTATTAAGGGAGAACTTATGGCATTCCTGCTTTAAGTTCATCCCTTTTCTTAGCGGTAAGAAAGTATAAATACTTACTGCATAAGTGAAACTCAGGCTTAACTGTATTATAGCTTGCACTCCAAGTATATGGTGTTCTAAGAAAGCAAATACGCTTTCGTAAGAATCCAAGATAAGCCGAGTTTTCTAAGCATTGGAGAGGATAATTGTGATTAAATCCGTTTATATTCATATACCATTTTGTCAGCAAATCTGTCATTATTGTGATTTTACTAAGTTTTTTTATAATGAGAAATTAGCTACAGAATATATAGAGGCACTTGCAAATGAAATAAACACAAATGTTACTGGTACGAAGAACAATGTAAATACTATATTTATCGGTGGAGGCACGCCTACCTCATTAAATATGGATCAATTACGTTCTTTAATGAAAATAATTGACCAAAAGTTTGATATTGAGAATTGTCAGGAATTCACAATTGAATCGAATCCTGGTGATTTTGACGAAGAGAAAATTAAATTGTTACGTAGTTATGGTGTCAACAGGGTTTCTTTGGGTGTACAAGTGTTTGATGACAAAATGCTGGAAGAATTAGGACGATTGCATAAGGTGAAAGACGTATATACTACCATTAATCAATTACGGCAGCATGGTTTTTATAACATCAGTATTGATCTTATTTATGCCCTGCCGAACCAGACAGTTGAACAGTTTAAGAAATCGTTGGACGAAGCCGTATCGTTCGGACTTCCTCATTATTCGACATATGCATTGCAAATTGAACCTAAAACGGTCTTTTACCAACGTCATAAAAAGGGAAAACTGCACCGTCCTCCAGAGGAGTCAGAAGTGCAAATGTATGAGGTGTTAAAAGAAACAATGCGGGCAGAAGGTGTCGACCACTATGAAATAAGTAATTTTGCCAAACCAGGTTACGAAAGTCAGCATAACCTGACCTATTGGAATAATGAACATTATTACGGGTTTGGGGCTGGAGCTCACGGATATCTCCCTGGTAAACGGACAGGAAATATTAGACCATTACCTGCCTATGTAAAAAAAGCTATGGAAACAGGGAAGCCGGTATTAAATACAGAAGAAATCAGTACCAAAGAAATGATTGAAGAAGAAATGTTTCTTGGGTTACGTAAAACGGAAGGAATAAACAAGAATCGTTTTCACGAAAGATTCGGCTTTTCCTATGAAAGTCTCTATAGAAATGCTGTGTCTTCATTAAAACGAAAAGGATGGCTGGCTGAGAATGAAACTAACCTTCATTTGACCGACCAAGGTATGTTATTTGGTAATGAGGTTTTTGCACAATTTTTATTAGAAGAAAAAGATTTAATGCTTGTGCGTTGACAAAAAAATAAGGATTTGATAATTTATTAATAGCATTAGCACTCGAGTGGATGGAGTGCTAACAGAGGTGATCATCATGTTAACAGAAAGACAATTACTGATATTACAAGTCATAATTGATGATTTCATAGAGTCAGCACAACCAGTAGGCTCACGTGCTATATCTAAAAAAGGAGACATAGCTTTTAGTTCAGCCACTATACGAAATGTGATGGCTGACCTGGAAGAGATGGGGTTTCTTGAAAAAACACATTTATCATCTGGCCGTATTCCTTCTGAAAAGGGCTACCGCTATTATGTCGATCACCTAGTCTCACCACAAGTAACAGAAGGTGATAAAAAGCTTATTAATAACGTTATACAAGATGGTTTTTTTGAATTTGAACAGGTTGTACAAAAATCTGCCCAAATACTTTCCGATATTACTAATTACACTTCAATTATATTAGGGCCGGAAGTATTTGAGACAAAATTGAAACAACTGCAGATTGTCACATTGTCATCACAAACTGCTGTTGCAATATTAGTAACCAATACGGGGCATGTGGAACATCGTTCATTTTCAATTCCGGAAGAAATAAGTGCATCGGATCTTGAAAAAATGGTAAACATTTTGAATGATCGGTTGCATGGTGTACCTATTGTAAGGTTACCTGAAAAGTTAAATACGGAAATTGTCGATGTCATGAATAAGTACATTACGGATTTTGAAAAATCGTATGATTATTTGAAAGCCGCCTTTTTTAATGACAATCCTGTAAAATTATATTTTGGCGGCAAAACAAATATTTTAATGCAGCCTGAGTTCAAAGATATTGACAAAATACGTTCATTTTATTCCATGATGGAGAAGGAAGATGAAATAGCCAACCTTCTTAAGGATACTACCAATGGCATTAAAGTAAGGATAGGACATGAGAACAAAGTAGATGCTATCAAAGATTTGAGTCTAATCACGGCTACGTATCAATTAAATGATGAACAAATGGGTACAATAGCACTGCTAGGTCCTACCCGTATGGAGTATAAGAGGGTTGTTAATTTACTAAACACATTATCACTTGAAATGTCAGATGCACTGTATTTGTGGTATAAAAATAATGAGTGAAACAAGTCTCAAGAAGGTACATCGAATTGATGGGAGGCTAATCCCATCACTTCTTCATGTATATATGTTTATTTATAAAGCTATTCGTGATATATTCTAACGTGGCAATTTTATACGAGGAGGTGGCAGTAAATGGAAGAACAGAATAGGGATACAACGCAAACAACTGAGAAAAATGAGGAAAATATTACTGAAGTAATCGACAATACTGATCAAGACGGAGTGCAGCAAATGGGCTCTGATGAAAGTAAGATGGAAAGCCTAAAAGCAGAAGTAGACCAACTCAAGCAGGAGAAAGAAGAACTTCATCAGCGAGTACTTCGAACACAAGCAGAATTTGATAACTTCAAAAAACGTTCGCAAAAGGAAAAAGAGGCGGAACGTAAATATAAAGCAGAAGACCTTGTGAATGAATTACTTCCTGCAATTGACAATTTTGAGCGAGCATTACAAGTAGAAGTAAACGATGCTGGTGAAGGATTTGTAGATGGCATATCGATGGTATACAGACAATTAAAAGACGCATTAAAAGCACAAGGTGTTGAAGAAATAGAATGTGTAGGCGAAACATTTGACCCAACTGTACATCATGCTGTTATGCAAGTAGAAGAAGAAGATACGGAATCTAATACAGTAACGGAAGAATTGCAAAAAGGGTACATGCTAAAAGATAAAGTTATTCGACCAGCAATGGTTAAAGTAAATAAGTAAATGGATAAGTAGTGAAGGAGGAAGTTTATCATGAGTAAAATAATTGGAATTGATCTAGGAACAACAAATTCATGTGTATCAGTAATGGAAGGTGGAGAAGCGGTAGTTATTCCGAATCCGGAAGGCAACCGTACTACACCATCAGTAGTTGCATTTAAAAATGGCGAACGACAAGTTGGGGAAGTAGCAAAACGTCAAGCAATTACAAACCCTAACACAATTCAGTCAATCAAACGTCATATGGGTACAGACTATAAAGTTAAAATTGAAGATAAAGAGTATACACCACAGGAAGTCTCGGCAATTATCTTGCAGCACATCAAATCCTACGCTGAAGATTACTTAGGTGAAGATGTAGAAAAAGCTGTTATTACTGTTCCTGCATACTTTAATGATGCAGAACGCCAAGCAACAAAAGATGCTGGTAAAATAGCTGGTTTGGAAGTTGAACGTATTATCAATGAACCTACAGCTGCAGCATTAGCATATGGAATTGACAAAGAAGATCAGGATCAAACAATTCTTGTATATGACTTAGGTGGAGGAACATTCGACGTGTCCATCCTGGATATTGGTGATGGTACATTTGAAGTTGTTTCAACAGCTGGCGATAACCGCTTAGGTGGGGATGACTTTGACGAAGTTATCATTGATCACATGGTTAAAGAATTTAAAAAAGAGAATGGTATTGACCTTTCACAGGATAAAATGGCTAAGCAACGCTTGAAAGATGCAGCAGAAAAAGCCAAGAAAGACTTATCAGGCGTATCACAAACTCAAATTTCACTTCCATTTATCACTGCAGGTGATGCTGGTCCATTGCATTTGGAAATGAACTTGACTCGCGCTAAATTCGATGAACTATCTTCTGATTTGGTTGAACGTACAATGAAACCAACTCGAAAAGCACTAAAAGACGCTGATTTATCAGCTGATAAGATTAATAAAGTAATTCTTGTTGGTGGATCAACACGGATTCCAGCAGTTCAGGATGCAATTAAACGTGAAATTGGCAGTGAACCATCTAAAGGTGTAAATCCTGATGAAGTTGTTGCTCTAGGTGCTGCAATCCAAGGTGGCGTACTTCAGGGTGATGTAAAAGATGTTGTGTTATTGGACGTTACACCTCTTTCATTAGGTATTGAAACAATGGGTTCAGTGACTACTAAGCTAATTGAGCGGAATACTACAATTCCAACAAGTGAGTCACAAGTATTCTCGACTGCTGCAGATAATCAAACAGCTGTAGATATTCATGTGCTTCAGGGTGAACGTGAAATGGCCGCAGATAATAAAACATTAGGTCGTTTCCAATTAACAGATATTCCACCAGCACCAAGAGGTGTTCCTCAAATCGAAGTATCATTCGATATTGATGCTAATGGTATCGTAAATGTTCGCGCTAAAGATAAGGGAACAAATAAAGAGCAGTCCATCACAATCAAATCTTCTTCAGGTTTATCTGATGAAGAGGTTGAACAAATGGTCAAAGATGCAGAAGAGAATGCAGAGGAAGATAAGAAACGCCGTGAAGAAATTGAGTTGCGTAATGAAGCAGAACAGCTTATCTTCACTACTGATAAGACAATTAAGGATCTTGGTGAAAAGGTATCTGACGAAGAAAAACAAAGTGCTGAAGATGCTAAAGATGAACTTCAAAAAGCAATTGATGCAGATGATATTGAACAAATTAAAGAAAAGAAAGAAGCTTTACAAGAACAGGTACAACAGCTTTCTGTTAAACTATATGAACAAATGCAACAAGATGCAGAAGCAGAACAGGGTCAAGAAGAAGGACAAGGTTCTGAAGATGTAGAAGACGCAGATTACAAAGAAGTTGACGATGAAGAGAATAATAAATAATTAAGCTGAATCAATTGATTAAAGTCAAAGTCAGGAGTCTCTTGGCTTTGACTTTTTACTCTTTTAATGTTTATTTGCTATAAAGGAGCAATTGATGATAAGATAAAATTTATGCAATAGTGTCCGGGAGAGTGATTTACAAGTGAGTAAGCGCGATTATTATGAAGTACTTGGAATTGATAAAAGTGCTTCCAAAGATGAAATAAAAAAAGCATACCGTAAATTGGCAAGAAAGTATCACCCAGATGTAAACAGTGAAGAAGATTCAGCGGAGAAGTTTAAAGAGGCAAAGGAAGCATATGAAGTACTGAGCAATGAGCAAAAACGTCAGCAATATGATCAGTTTGGTCATGCTGGTGCACAAGGTCAAGGCTTCGGTGGCTTTGGAGGCGGTGCACAGGACTTCGGAGGTTTTGGAGATATTTTCGATATGTTCTTTGGTGGAGGAGGTCGCAGACGTGATCCAAATGCCCCTCAACAAGGTGCTGATTTACAGTATTCTATGATTTTAGAATTTGAAGAAGCTATCTTTGGTAAAGAAACAGATGTTAGTATACCAAAAGAAGAAGAATGTGACACGTGTGATGGGTCTGGTGCTAAACCTGGTACAAAGACAAAAACATGTTCACATTGCGAAGGTTCAGGCCAATTAAATACGGAACAAAACACACCATTTGGCCGTGTTGTTAATCGTCGTGTTTGTCATCATTGTAATGGTACAGGTAAAATTATTCCTGAAAAATGTAATACGTGTGGAGGAACTGGTAAAGTAAGAAAGCAAAACAAAATCCACATTTCTATCCCTGCAGGTATCGATGAAGGACAGCAAATCCGTGTCTCTGGAAAGGGCGAAGCTGGTGTTAATGGCGGGCCACCAGGTGACTTGTATGTTGTAATTCAAGTAAAATCACACGAATTCTTTGAGCGTGAAGGGGATCATATATTCTGTGAATTACCTGTAACCTTTGTTCAGGCAGCACTTGGTGATGAAATAGAAGTACCAACCGTGCACGGTAATGTTATGCTGAAAATAACTGCCGGAACACAAACAGGCAAAGTCTTTCGACTGAAGGGCAAAGGTGCGCCAAATGTTAGAGGAACTGGTCACGGTGATCAACATGTACAAGTACGTGTGATTACACCAAATAAATTAACTGATCGTCAAAAAGAATTGTTGCGTGAATTTAATGATATTAGTGGAAACGAAGCAACAGATGAACAAGAAAGTTCCTTTTTCCAACGGTTTAAGAACGCATTTAAAAGCTAAATGATTGTTACACTTTTGATATATACTGCGAACTAAACGGAAAAATGGTTGAGTGCTATGACACCGCTTCTGAAATACACTTCACCTAGGGCGGCTGATGAGCCTCCTTGCTCCTACGTCGCTGCGTAGTCTCATCTAGGCGCAAGCTCCCACAGGAGTCTACGTGTATTTCCTTCGCTGTTGACTCGAGTAGGAATCGCTATAGAATAATTATGTGACAACACTACACTAGTCCGGGTGAGCGGAGGGCGGTGACTCCTGCGGGAAAAGCAACTGCTGAAGATCCCGCAGGAAGCGGTTTTGGCTTCCGAGGAAGCTGAAGCGTTGCCCTAAGGTGCGCATCCGCCCGGAGCGATCCCGGATGGCGCGTGAGAGTTTATAGAAATTATTCTAGCAGTTAGTTCGCATTTTATATCAACGGTGAAGATTTTATAGGAACAAAAAATACAAGTATTAAGAGCGGTGTTACTGCAACACCGCGTACATAAATGATTTTACTCCTCTAAAGAAATGAGTGGATTGATTTGAAATGGTCAGAAATATGCATTCATACGACTAATGAGGCTATTGAACCAATTTCTAATATTCTACATGAAACCGGGTCAAGCGGTGTTGTTATAGAAGATCCGCTTGATTTAACAACTGAACGTGATGATTTTTTTGGTGAGATTTACGAATTAAATGTGGATGAATACCCAGAAGAGGGTGTTTACATAAAGGCATACTTACCAGTAAATAGTTTTTTAGGTGAAACAGTTAATGAAATTAAGCAAGCTATTAACAATTTAATGCTATACGATATTAATTTAGGAAGAAACCAAATAACCTTAAGCGAAATACATGAAGAAGAATGGGCAACAGCATGGAAAAAATTCTATAAACCAGTTAAGATATCAAAAAAGATTACAATTATTCCAACCTGGGAGGACTATGAAACTGTATCAAGTGATGAGGTGATTATCGAACTTGATCCAGGTATGGCATTTGGTACTGGAACACACCCGACAACCGTTTTAAGTATTCAGGGTATAGAACGATATATAGAGGAAAATGATAATGTTATAGATGTGGGCTGTGGTTCTGGAGTATTAAGCATTGCTTCAGGGTTATTGGGCGCCAAGGAAGTTTATGCATTTGATTTGGATGATGTAGCAGTGAAGAGCACCAAATTAAATGCAAAGCTGAATAAGGTAAATAATAAAGTTATTACCAAACAGAATAACCTGCTTGATCGTGTTAATATGAAGGCAGATATGATCGTTTCCAATATTTTAGCTGAGATAATCGTCAGGTTTGTGGAGGATGCATGGAATAATCTCAAACCGAACGGTATATTTATTACATCCGGCATTATCCAAGCAAAGAAACAAACGGTGGTTGATAAACTAAACCAACAGGGTTTTCGTATTCTGGAAATAAATGAAATGGAAGATTGGGTTTCCATAATAGCTAGGAAGAAGAATCAATAGAAAAGTGGTGCTTAGCTTTGCAACGCTATTTTGTTCCCGAAACTAATTGGGGAAAAGATGAGGTTATTATTAAGGCAGATGACGCACATCATATAAATCGAGTGATGAGATTACAGGCCGGAGATAATATCATATGTAATCACCCGAATGGTATAGCAGCAATATGTGAAATTACATCATTAAATAATGATAGTGTCCAGTTAGTTATTACGGAATGGTTAGACGAGTCGTCTGAACTACCAATTGAAGTTACAATTGCGCAAGGGTTGCCTAAAAGTGATAAGTTTGAATTGGTATTGCAAAAAGGTACAGAACTTGGTGCAACTGCATTCACACCAATTCAAGCAGAACGTTCTGTAGTCGTTTGGGATGCAAAAAAAGCCGAAAAGAAACTCAAACGCTATTCTAAAATTGTTAAAGAAGCAAGCGAGCAAAGTCACCGAACTAAAATACCACAAATTAATGGCGTCACAACAATAGATAAGTTAATTGATGAAAGTTCTGTGTATGATATAAAATTGTTTGCATATGAGGAAGAAGCAAAAACATCAGAGTTTCAATCATTTGGAACAATTATTAGTAAAATGAAAATTGGGGATAAAGTGTTAGTTTGTATTGGCCCAGAGGGTGGGTTTTCCGAAAAAGAAGCAGATCAATTAAAGCAGCATGGTTTTAATTCTGTTCGGTTAGGACCACGTATATTACGAACTGAAACAGCTTCTTTATATGTGTTAGCGAGTATTTCTTACCAATTTGAAGAATTGAGGTGCAGATAATGCCGACAGTAGCATTCCATACTTTAGGATGCAAAGTTAATCATTATGAGACTGAAGGAATTTGGAACATGTTTAAAGATAACGGTTATGAACGTGTTGATTTTGATCATCAGTCTGATGTATATGTAATTAATACATGTACAGTAACAAACACAGGGGATAAAAAAAGCAGACAAGTAATCAGAAGGGCCGTCCGCAAAAATCCTGAAGCGGTTATTTGTGTAACAGGCTGCTATGCTCAAACTTCTCCAGGTGAGATAATGGAGATACCAGGTGTCGACGTAATTGTCGGAACACAAAATAGAAAACAAATGATTAGTTACATTGAAGAACACCAAAAAACACGTGAACCAATTAATGGTGTAACGAACATAATGAAAAACCGTGTGTTTGAGGAAATGGATGTACCAGAATTCACCGATAGAACACGCGCATCGCTGAAAATTCAAGAGGGATGTAACAACTTCTGTACATTCTGTATTATTCCTTGGTCAAGGGGATTGTTGCGATCGAGAGACCCTGAGAATGTAGTATCACAAGCTCAGAATTTAGTTGACGCAGGGTATAAGGAAATCGTTTTAACCGGTATTCACACTGCTGGATATGGGGAAGATATGAATGATTATAACTTTGCAAAACTACTTCATGAATTAGAAACGAATGTTGATGGGCTGAAACGGATTCGTATTTCATCTATCGAGGCAAGTCAAATTACAGATGAAGTAATCGATGTACTTGATAAATCAACTAAAATCGTCCGTCACTTGCACATTCCTCTGCAATCAGGTTCTGACTCAGTATTAAATCGTATGCGGAGAAAGTATTCCAGCGCATTTTATAAACAAAAGGTAGACAAAATCCGTAAAGCTCTACCCGGCTTGGCAATCACATCAGATGTAATTGTTGGCTTCCCAGGAGAAACGGATGAGGAGTTTATGGAAACCTTCAACTTTATTAAAGATGTTGGCTATTCAGAACTGCACGTCTTTCCATTTTCGAGACGAACGGGGACACCTGCGGCACGAATGAAAGATCAAGTTGATGAGGACGTAAAAAATGATCGCGTACATCAAATGATTGAGCTTTCAAACCAATTAGCAAAAGAATATGCTTCTGACTATGAAAATGAAGTGCTGGAAGTTATTCCGGAAGAACGTGTATCTGAAGAAGATACAGAGTATTTGGTTGGCTATACAGATAACTATTTAAAAGTGCGTTTTAAAGGGAGTCAAGATCTAATTGGAAAAATCGTTCGAATAAAGATAAGAAAATCTGGCTATCCGTATAACGAAGGCACATTTGTCCGTGTTATGGACGATGCCACAAACTCAAATATAAAAGCAACTTCTTAATACCGAACATTACTTGTGTATTATAATTTATTATGCAACATAAATAAGATTTGATGCAAAATGCATTACCATACATGAAAGGAAGATATACATGAATATGGATTTAGCTAAATATATTGATCATACCCAATTAAAACCAGATACAAAAAAAGAGAAAATTGCCCAGATTGTAAAAGAAGCAAGTGAAAACGGTTTTGCTTCAGTTTGTGTAAATCCGTATTGGGTACCTTTTTGTTATGATAATTTAAAGAATACTGAAGTTAAAGTGTGTACTGTTATTGGTTTCCCATTAGGAGCTACATCTACAGAAACTAAAGTGTTTGAAACAAAGCAAGCTATTAAAGATGGGGCTACAGAAGTGGATATGGTTATTAATGTTGGGGAACTAAAGTCAAACAATGATGAAGCAGTTAAAAATGATATTCAAGCTGTAGTTAACGCTGCAGAAGGTAATGCACTAATAAAGGTCATTATTGAGACTTCATTGTTGACCGATGACGAAAAAGTACGGGCATGTAAACTAGCTAAACAGGCTCGAGCAGATTTTGTGAAAACTTCCACAGGATTTTCCGGTGGTGGTGCATCTGTTCATGATATTAAGCTTATGCGTGAAACAGTAGGAAGTGAAATGGGTGTTAAAGCATCAGGTGGTGTTCGTGACCTTGAATCCACAAAAGCCATGATCGATGCTGGTGCCACTAGGATTGGTGCTAGTGCAGGTGTTGATATAATTGCTGGAAATAAAGGGACAGATACCTATTAACATTAAAGGCTATTTTTAAAGGTTTGTTTTAATGTGTATGAATTGGCAGCATAATTTGGGTTGGACGTTAAACAACCTTAAAAAAAGTCCCTAAGAAAAGTGCCTGATTGAAACAGGATTACAAGTGATAAAGAATATTTTTAAGTTGACCTGTAAGTAGGGTTATATTATAATTGTCAGAGACATGGGATATTATTCATGTCTGTACATTTTTGTTTTTTGCTTCGGAGGGAGGGAAATTAGCATGTCAAATACAACTCGCATTCGTAAAAACGAGTCTCTTGAGGATGCTCTTCGTCGCTTTAAGCGTAGTGTGTCAAAAAGTGGTACACTACAAGAATATCGTAAGCGTGAACACTATGAAAAGCCTAGTGTTAAACGTAAGAAGAAGTCTGAAGCTGCTAGAAAGCGCAAATTCTAAAGAGGGTGCAAGAGCATGACAATATTAGAACAGCTGAACCAAGATATGAAGCAAGCCATGAAAAACAAAGATAAAGATACACTTGGTGTTGTTAGAATGGTGAAAGCTTCAATTCAAAATGAATCGATTAAACTTGGTAACAAAGAACTTTCTGAGGACGAAGAGTTAACTGTCCTTTCCAGAGAGTTAAAGCAAAGGAAAGATTCCCTCCAAGAATTTAAATCAGCTGGACGCGATGATCTTGTTAAAAAACTTGAAATTGAAATCAATATTTTACAAGAATATATGCCAGAACAGATATCAGAAGCTGAGTTAGAGGCATTAGTTCAGTCTACGATTCAGGAAGTAAATGCAACTTCCAAAAAAGATATGGGAAAAGTTATGAGTGCAATTATGCCTAAAGTTAAGGGTCAGGCTGATGGAGCACAAATTAACAGGCTAGTTCAAAAAAATTTAAATTAACTAATGATTCAAAAGGCCTTGTCAGATTTGACGAGGCTTTTTCATTGTATAGGAAATTATAAAATTTAAGTGCTGTGGATAATTGGACATCAGAATCTGCGACGTCCAGCTCCGACGTACAGGACGTACTAGTGCCGGTGACGCCACAGGACGTGGCGTTCTCACCGGCCAGCGCCTAGCGCCTAGTGGACTTCCCTCCCCGTGTCTACGATAAGAAATATTTACCTGTTTATGATACTATTTAACTAATAGGAAAAATGAAACCATTTACATATATAAATCGTATGTATAACTGGTGGGATAATAGAAAGGGGGGATGCTGTATGCCTGGTAGCAGATATAGATCATACATAATTTCAGCACTTGTACTAGTAATATCAGTATTACTGTTCACTACTATTCCAATGGTTAAAGCACAGGACAGTGGTGATGGTAAACTTGTTTATATCATTCCAATAGAAAATGAAGTTGAAGCTGGACTGGAAGCTTTCCTTTCGCGAACGACAAAAGAGGCAGAGGCAAAGGGTGCCGATCATATTATATTTGAAATCGATACACCAGGTGGGAGAGTTGATTCTGCCAGACAAATTGCGGAATTACTACAAGATCTTGAACTTACAACTACTTCTTTTATCGTTAATCAGGCATTGTCAGCAGGGTCTTATATAGCATTAAACACAGATAATATCTATATGAAACCACAGGCCAACATGGGAGCTAGTGGTGTCATAAATCAGGATGGAACCGCAGCTAATAAGAAGGCACAGTCTGCATGGCTAAGTGCGATGAAAAGTGCAGCTGAATCTAAGGGCAGAGATAAATTGTATGCTGCTGCAATGGCAGATCCAAGTATAGATCTTCCGGAATACGGTGCTGAGGAAGGAAAGTATCTCACATTGGATCCAGACTCAGCCGTTGAGGTCGGATATTCAAAAGCCACTGTTCAAGACAGAACGGAACTGTTAAACGAACTGGGATTAAACAATGCGACTATTGTTGAGAAAGAACCAACAATATCTGAAAATATAGCTCGGTTTATAACCAACCCAGTTGTTGTTCCGATATTATTGTCAGTAGCAAGTCTTGGGTTGATTGTTGAGTTGTATTCACCTGGTTTTGGAATTCCGGGTATAATGGGATTGCTATCGCTAATTCTGTTCTTCTATGGACATGTCGTTGCTGGCCTTGCTGGTATGGAAGCCATTATTCTATTAATTTTAGGTCTGGTACTAATAATTGCAGAGTTTTTTGTCCCTGGAGGAATAGTTGGTTTGCTTGGAGTTGGTTCTGTGGTTGGGTCACTGATTATATCAGGTCAGGATATCGGCCACATGTCAATGAGTATAGGTATAGCTTTCATAGTAGCCATAATAGCTTCTATTATATTGTTTAAGTCAATAGGGATGGAAAAAGGATTTTTTCGTCATATAATATTAAAAGATCAGACATCAACTGAACTTGGATATGTTTCTTCAGTAAATCGATTGGAATTAATAGGGTTGGAAGGCGTAACAGTAACTCAGTTACGTCCATCAGGTACAGCGGTATTCGATGGCGAGCGGTTAGATGTTGTATCAGAAGGAGGGTTTATTCAAAGTAATAAACTTGTCAAGGTAGTTAAGGTAGAAGGAGTTCGTGTGGTAGTAAGAGAAGTATAATACTGAGATGAATATATAGGAGGAATTTACATGGATTTAGAACAACTTATGCCGATAATAATAATTGCGGTAATCTTAATTGTTGTAGCAGTATTATTTACATTTATTCCAGTAATGTTATGGATTAGCGCTTTAGCAGCAGGTGTTAAAGTAGGTATCTTCACACTTGTTGGGATGCGATTACGAAGGGTTGTACCTTCAAGAGTAATCAATCCATTAATTAAAGCGCATAAAGCAGGATTAGAATTAAGCACAAATCAGCTGGAGAGTCATTACTTAGCAGGTGGTAATGTTGATAGAGTCGTGAACGCACTTATTGCTGCACATAGAGCTAATATTGAGTTATCCTTTGAACGTGGTGCAGCGATTGATTTAGCCGGGCGTGATGTATTAGAAGCTGTTCAAATGAGTGTTAATCCAAAGGTTATTGAAACTCCATTTATTGCAGGTATTGCGATGGATGGTATCGAAGTGAAAGCAAAAGCTCGTATTACTGTACGTGCTAACATTGATCGTCTCGTCGGTGGTGCTGGAGAAGAAACAGTAATTGCCCGTGTTGGTGAAGGCGTTGTAAGTACGATTGGTAGTTCAGAAGCACATACAAAAGTACTGGAAAACCCTGATTCAATATCTCAAAATGTTTTAAGCAAAGGTTTGGATGCTGGTACAGCATTCGAAATTCTATCAATTGATATTGCTGATGTGGATATCGGTAAAAATATTGGAGCAATCCTTCAAACTGACCAAGCTGAGGCAGATAAAAATATTGCTCAAGCTAAAGCGGAAGAAAGAAGAGCAATGGCTGTGGCACAAGAACAGGAAATGGTCGCACGAGTTGAAGAAATGCGTGCAAAAGTTGTCGAGGCAGAGGCAGATGTTCCGCTTGCACTTGCTGAAGCACTGCGGTCAGGCAATCTGGGTGTAATGGATTATATGAATTATAAAAATATAGACGCTGATACAGATATGCGCGGTACTATTGGGAAGTTGTCTGATAATGATAAAGAAGACAATGACAATAAATAATGTATTAGCCTGTACAGGAGGGTTATTATGGATGTCATTCTCATAATCCTTGCAATTATTGGAGGACTTGCAGGTTTTTTAAAAGATAAGTCTGAAAATGATACTAATAAACAAAAACGAACAGTGAATTCACCTAAACCCTCACCAACTCCTTCTGGGGGCGCTGGTGGAATGACAAGAAATGATTACCAACAGCAAAGTTCAGAAGAAAAAACGTCAATTGAAGAACAACAGCAGGAACAACGCGAACGACTTGCCGATCGTATGAATACAGCTACACAAAAGGCAATCGATGAACGTAAGCACGATGCAATTATTAACGAAAATGATAACTTCAACCAAACTGATAAAGAGTTATCAGTTGAACAAAAACGATTTAAGAGAAGGATTAAAAATAATTTAAATCGAAAAGGTTTGGTAAACGGTGTTATCATGGCAGAAGTATTAGGTTCACCCAGAGCTAAGAAACCATATCAAAGTATTGTGAAACAACGAAGAAACTAACTAACTCAAATAAAGAACCACTACTTGGTAAGCGATAGATGCTTAACTCGGTAGTGGTTCTTTTTTCTTGTTCTTATCCTGTCGTTAATTTCATAAATATGAATGTGAGAGGGGGCCACATCAGTGAAGAAATGGCAACAACGAATCGGTCCATGGTTTATGAAACATCTTGCACTTCCAACTGATGTCATGTTGGAGCTGCCGAGAATAACAATGATTGGCCAAATACATGTTTACATTGAGAATCATAAAGGACTGATTGTTTATTCAGATACCGAATTAAAGCTCAAAACCACTAAGGGGTATGTACAGATCTTGGGATCATCATTTGTGCTGAAAATGATGGTGCCTGAAGAAATATTACTGGAAGGTTTGATAACTGAAGTTAAATTTATTCCAGATTAAGTAAGATAATTAAAGGAGGAGGACATGAAACATATACAAGGTTCATTTTTTACTGGATACGTGAGAATATCAATAAAGGGTAAAAATCCTGAACTTTTCTTTCAATACTGTATTAATCAAGGTATTACAGTTTGGGATGTTAAAAAGGAATCTGAATTTACTTGTAATGGTAAAGTTAAATTAAGTGATATTGGTACATTAAAGGATATTAAACGTCGGACAAGTTATAAGGTGACCTTTTTAAATAAAAAAGGATTGCCATTTTTATTCAAACAATTCACCCGTAAAAAAGAAGTTGTGCTTGGCTTATTGTTAAGTGTTATGCTTATTTTTTTTCTGTCGAATATCATTTGGGAAGTCAGAATAATAGGTGTACCAAAAGATATAGAGGAAAAAATAAACAAACAGTTGACTGAATACGGGATTCATCAGGGGGCATGGACTTTTACACTTGATGCACCAAGTGAAGTACAGCAACAATTAGTAAATGATGTACCTGAATTACTGTGGGTTGGCGTGCATCAAAAAGGGACATCCTATGTTCTTGAAGGAGTAGAAAAAACGATAGTAAAAGAAGAGGAGGTACAGGGTCCCAGAAATTTAGTAGCTACAAAAAAAGGCGTCATTCAGAAAATGTATGTATCGAAAGGTCTTCCAAAGGTTAATGTTAATGACTATGTTGAGCCCGGACAAGTACTTGTTTCAGGAAAGCTTAATTTTGATGATAGCGAAGAGGACAAGAAATATGAATTAGTAGCAGCCGAGGGAGAAATAATTGCGAAAACATGGTATGAAACAGAAGTGACCATTCCGTTAAAAGCTAGTCATGAACTATTGACTGGAAATCGTGAAAGTAAATATCATTTAAGTATCAATGATTTCGAACTGCCTGTATGGGGATTCAATTCACCCGAATTTAATGAAATTCATCGGGAAAGAATTGAAAAAGACCTGTATTTTTTGAAGTGGAAAATTCCAGTAAAAATAATTGAAACTATTTTAAGTGAAAAAAGGTATAATAAAGTAGAGAGAAGTAAGGAAGAAGCAATTAATATTGGGATTGAACAGGCAAAAAACGAATTAATGCTAAGACTGGGACCTGATGCGAAAATTGTTTCCGAAAAAGTTTTGCATGAAACAATTGAGAATGGTAAAGTTAAACTAATCTTATATATGGCTGTGGAAGAAAATATTGTTAAAGAAGAATCAATAGATCAAGGAGATTGATTATGTCAGAAAACTTGAAAACAATTGAGTTACAATTAACTAATCCTAATGAAGCATTAGCTTTGTTTGGTACAAATGACAAATATTTGAAGCAGATAGAACAACAATTAAATGTATCGATTGTTACAAGAGGAGAGCAAGTAGGTGTTTCTGGCACAAATGAAGAGATTGAACTTGTAGAAGAGATTTTATCTACTCTTCTTACAATAGTAAGAAAAGGTTTGGATATAACGGAGCGAGATGTAGTATATTCAGTCGATCTCGCAAAAAAAGGTAAAATTAATCAATTTGAGACACTTTTTGAGGATGAAATAACCAAAAACGTTAAGGGAAAATCAATCCGAGTAAAAACATTAGGCCAAAAGAATTATGTATCAGCAATTAAGTCTCATGACCTTGTATTTGGTATCGGTCCCGCTGGTACAGGGAAAACATATCTGGCTGTCGTAATGGCTGTTCATGCTTTAAAAAATGGTGAAGTCAAAAGGATAGTTTTAACACGCCCAGCAGTGGAAGCTGGTGAAAGCCTTGGATTTTTACCTGGTGATTTAAAAGAAAAGGTTGATCCGTATTTAAGGCCATTATATGATGCATTGCATGATGTTCTTGGAGCGGAGCATACAATGCGTTTAATCGAAAGGGATACAATTGAGATTGCCCCATTAGCCTATATGCGTGGTAGGACACTTGATGATGCATTTGTTATACTGGATGAGGCACAGAATACGACACCAGAACAAATGAAGATGTTTCTGACACGCTTAGGTTTTGGCTCCAAAATGATAATAACTGGTGACATCACCCAAATTGACTTACCTAAGGGAGTTAAATCAGGTTTGCAGGTAGCAAATCAGCTACTGTCACCTGTGAATGGAATATCAATTATTCACTTAAATCAAACGGATGTTGTAAGGCATCCATTGGTACAAAAAATAATCGACGCATATGAAAAAACCAACTGATTAAAGAAATAGTGTAAGACCCCCATTTGCGGGTCTTATTTCTATATTTACATAGCTTCTTATTGATCAGTTATGAGGTGAGTATTATGGCTAAGTTGTTGCAAAATTTTGTAAAGACACTTCTTAAGATCCGGACAAAATGGGTAACGGTTGTTTTGCCGGTTGTTATTTTGGGTGTCTTTTTTTTCCTTGTAACGGTTAATAACGTGTATACAGAAACATATGATATTGAACGGTTTACTAGTGCTAAGGAAACGATTCGTTCACCAATTACAATTGAAAATGAACAGGAAACGCAACGAAAAACCCGGGAAACGGTTCAATCAGTTGAAGATAGATTTGACATATCAACTGAAACTACTGCAGAACAAATAGCATATGTGGAAGAAATATTTGATGCAATTGAAAAAATGGAGGTAGAGGAGGCAGAAAATTCACCAAAATCTCCTAGCGAGAATAACGCAGGCGTAATGCCAAGCCAAGTAAAAGTACAGAAATTAAAGCAGATATTGTCGCCAGAAATAACCGAACAAGTCGATGATGGAATATTATATGAACTTGTTGAGGTAAGTCCACAAGTACGTATAGAAGCCAAAGAGATGTTCATTGCTTCTCTGACAGAGGTGTTAAGAAATGGTGTCCGTGTTGAAAATATCCAAAGCGGTATTGCCAAAATGGAACAAGATATAAGGTATTCCAATCTATCAGATAGTTTAAAAGCAGCACTTGTAAATTTAAGTGAATTTGCTGTTGTGGAAAACTCTTTTTTTGATGTTGAAAAAACAATGGATGCACGAAAGGACGCAGCCAGCAGCGTTGAACCTGTTGTGATTCGAGCCGGTGAGATTATCGTTAGAGAAGGCCAAGTAATCACAAATGAACATTATCAGGACTTAAAGTTAGCTGGTTTATTGGATAAAGAGCGAAACATTTACCCAGTAATTGGATTGGCTTTATTACTATTTTTAATAATCTTAGTTATTGGATATGAAATGAACCTCCTTTCAAAAGTTAATCACTTAGATAAAGGTAAAATTGCTTCCATTATATTAATAAGTTTTATAGTTGTATCACTAATGAAAGTGGTAAGTATGATAACGGTTCCAGTAAGCCAGTTATTTTTTGCAGTTCCGGTTGCAATTGGAGCCTTGCTTGTAAAACAATTACTCAATGAACGGTTTGCAATCGTACTCTCTATATTATATGCCATTTTGGGAAGCATAATTTTTAACGAACAAATCCCTGGTGCATTAAATATAGAGGCCGGCATTTACTTCTTCTTTTCGCAAATGGCTGGTATTATTTTCCTGTCAAATGTTAAGGATCGTTTGGCTATTCTAAAAGCAGGCGCAGGTGTTACTGCAATTAACATTATGATTGTAACATTGTTTCTTTTCCTCTCATTTGAAAAGTATTCGTTAGAAGAGTTATTAATCCATTCTGGTTTTGGAGTTGCTTCCGCATTCCTTTCAGCAGTTTTAGCTATTGGTTTATTGCCAATCTTCGAGACCGGATTAGGTATTTTATCAGATATAAAGTTACTTTCATTAGCAAGTCCTAATCATCCTTTACTTCGAAAAATTCTAACTGAGTCACCAGGTACGTATCATCATTCCGTCATGGTGGCCAATCTTAGTGAATCGGCCTGTGAGGTAATTGGAGCAAATGGTCTTTTGGCAAGGGTTGGTGCGTATTATCATGATATTGGTAAGACAGTAAGGCCGCATTATTTTATTGAGAATCAGTTATCGATCTCTAATCCTCATGATATAATTGAGCCTAGACAAAGTGCAGAAATTATTATTAACCATCCGTATGATGGAGCAGCAATGCTAAAAAAACATAAACTTCCAAAGGAAATTATTAATATTGCGATGCAGCATCACGGAACCACTTTATTAAAATATTTTTATTTTAAAGAAAAAGAAAGTAACCGCTATGTGAAAGAAATTAATTTCAGATACCCTGGTCCAAAGCCGCAAACGAAAGAAGCTGCAATAATATGTATATGTGACTCTGTGGAGGCCGCAGTAAGGTCTTTGAATGAGCCTACAGAGGAAAAGATTGAAGAAATTGTATCATCTATTATAAATGATCGTCTTATGGATGGACAATTAAATGAATGTCCACTTACATTAATGGAATTGGATAAAGTTCACCAAACAATCTGTAAATCATTAAAAGGAATTTTTCACTCAAGAATTCAATACCCTATGAAGGAGGCAAAATAAGATGTATATCGATTTTCATGACCAAACTAATTCTGTACCTACCGATTATATTGATATGCTGCAACGATTACTTATTTTCACTGCAAAAAAAGAAGCAATTTCCTTGGAAGCTGAAGTATCGATAAATTTTGTCAATAACGTTGAAATTCAGGAAATTAACCGGAATTACCGACAGCTTAACAAACCGACAGATGTATTATCGTTTGCAATGCAGGAACAAACAGATGATGAATTGGACATTGTTGGCGAAGATATTCCGTTAGTTCTTGGTGATATTGTGATATCTGTTGAAAAAGCGGAAGAGCAGGCGAAAGATTATGACCATTCACTTGAGAGGGAGCTGGGGTTTCTAACGGTTCACGGCTTCTTGCATTTACTTGGTTATGACCACATGGACAAAGAGGATGAACGGAAAATGTTTAAAAGGCAAGAAGAAATTCTGGGTGAATTCGGCATTGAACGATAATAAAAGTAAAAGGTCAATTGGTTTCTTACATGCGTGGAATGGTCTTAAAGAAGTCACCAAAACAGAACGAAATTTTAGGATACATTTAATTGCAACTATAACCGTTATTATTACAGGTACGATAATACACTTAACTTTAATAGAGTGGGCAATCCTTATGCTCACAATTGGATTAGTGTTAGTTGCTGAAGCTACTAATGCAGCGATTGAAAAGCTGATTGACTATGTAAAACCTGAAACGAACCCATTAGCTAAGACAATTAAGGATGTTGCCGCGGGGGCAGTTCTGCTAGCTGCCGTAATTTCATTTGTCGTAGGATTATTAATATTTTTACCGAAAATATATGGCTTGTTTTAGTAAAACCTTCAATTAAAGAAGGTTTTTTTAGCAGTTAAAAATGTTTAAATCCTTTCTTATTACATAAGTGCAACTAAGGCTAGGATTTGCTCATTATATAAGTAATGCATAAAGAGTAAAAATTTTTAAACGATTAAACCAACAGCTTGAATATGCGAGCTGCGTCGTTTGAGAAACTTACAAATTTCACTACTTCGCTGTTTATATCAAATGCGTACCGTTGATCCAAAGTTAACTCAACATCTTCAGCCTTTCTTATTCCTTCAAGTTTTATGCGTTCATTTTTACGTTGCGAAAGTTGAAATACTGCTTATGTCATTTTATGAGGATTTATAGAAACTTATTAAAGGTTTTGTCGGATGCATGAAACTAGCTGCATTTTGTAGTATGATGATTATATCAAATAGAAATAACTGCTTCGGAGGACATAACATGGATACAAAATTTAAATCAGGGTTCCTAGCAATTATTGGTAGACCTAACGTAGGAAAGTCAACATTTATGAACAATGTAATAGGGCAAAAAATAGCAATAATGAGTGATAAGGCTCAAACAACACGAAATAAAATTCAAGGCGTTCTAACTGAAGAGGATGCACAGCTAGTTTTCATTGATACACCGGGTATCCATAAACCCAAGCATCGTTTGGGTGATTTTATGGTGAAAATAGCAGAAGATACTTTGAATGAAGTGGATGCAATTCTTTTTATGATTAATGCTGATGAAGGTTACGGAAAAGGTGATCAATATATAATTGAACGGCTGCAGCAAGTAAAACGTCCGGTTTTTCTGATCATCAATAAAGTCGACTTAATTCATCCAGATGAATTGTTTCCTTTGATAGAACGTTATAGGAATAAGTACAATTTTGAAGAAATTATTCCAATTTCAGCACTTCATGGAAATAATGTTACACATTTGCTTGATATATTAAAAACACATTTACCTGAGGGACCACAATATTATCCTGAAGATCAAATAACAGACCATCCTGAGCGGTTCATTATTGGCGAATTAATACGGGAAAAAGTATTGCAGTTAACCAGAGAAGAGGTACCACATTCAATAGCAGTTGTGATCGAGAATATTGAAACAAGAGACTCAAATGCAGTTTTTATTCAGGCAGCAATTGTTACAGAACGGAAAACCCAAAAAGGAATTATTATTGGTAAGCAAGGAAGTATGTTAAAAGATATCGGTAAAAAAGCCCGAAAGGATATTGAATCATTATTAGGGTCAAAAGTTTACTTGGAGCTTTGGGTGAAAGTTCAAAAAGACTGGCGCAACAAGCAATCACAGTTGCGTGAATTTGGTTTCCGCGATGATGAATATTAAACATGGTAAAATTTAAAACTCATTGAATGAACATGTATGGTAATTCTAAGTAGTAAGTACTTTTCAATTTCAATATGCTATAAAGGAAGGTGGGGTTTCTTGTGATCGACTTAACCTGGAGATTATTTAGTCAGACAGGAAACATTGAAACCTATTTATTATTGAAAGAGTTAGAAGAAAGAGAACACGGTACAGGTGACTTGATTCAACAGGAAGATGAAGAGGTATCATCGATTGAACCTAAATTATAGTACATGGAGATTTTCAATGGTTTAACCTAAGAAGGTGATACTATTTGCTTGAAAAAATGAGAGGTATTGTCATTAAAACGCAAGATTACAGTGAATCACATAAAATAGTTACGATTTACAGTAACAAACTAGGTAAAATCTCTGCTATTGCCAGGGGAGCTAAAAAACCAAAAAGCAGGATGGCTGCAGTTACGCAGCCATTCATACTTGGTGAATTTTTTATCTATGTCAATTCCGGTTTAAGTACAATTCAACAGGGAGATGTTGTTGATTCGCTCCGTTTTATCCGAGAAGATATAATTAAGACAGCATATGCCGCATATATAGTTGAACTAACCGATAAATTAGTTGATTCAAATCTACCGGATAACTATTTATTTGAACAGCTATACCAGACATTGTCCTGGATCGCTGAACATGATGATGCAGATGCAGAAATTCCAATGATGATGTATGAATTAAAATTATTTGCAAAAGGCGGATTTGCACCGACAGTAAGTAATTGCGTGAGCTGTGGCAGGAAAGATACGCCGTTATATTTTTCGATAGCTGAAGGTGGTTTGCTTTGTTCGCGATGTAATCATATTGACTCTGAAGCAATTATGCTGCCAGATAATGTAGCCAAGCTGTTGCATATCTTTATGAGTGTAGAACTGGAAAGAGTCGGTACAATTTCAGTGAAATCAGCAAATAAAAATTTATTGCGTCGCCTTATTGATGCCTATTATGAACAATATGGTGGCTATTATTTGAAATCAAAGCGATTTTTAAATCAATTGGATAAATTAAAATAGTCTATTTGTTGACAATTCAGGTGGTAATACAGTATTATTTGTACATATTTTAAATAGAACATTTAATTGCATTGATGGAGAATAGTACTTATTGGTTACTATTTTGAGCGAGTCCAGAATAGTGAAAGCTGGATAATAGGACAATAAGGAACGGCGCTCCTGAGCAGTTGGTATAAAGTGGCTCTTTTTAACAGGGCAAGTAGGGTGGAACCGCGGTATTAAATCCGTCCCTATGTCATTTTAAGTGACATAGGGATGGATTTTTTTAGTGTTAGGCTTTTGACTTTGACTGCAGGCGGATCCTTTGCACGGCAGACCCAACCGGGATGAACTGTGAACAGGCGCATGCCCTTTCGTATTATTCAATAAATAAATTAAATATGGAGGTTGTATAGATGACTATACAGGAAATGATTTTAACTTTACAAAAACATTGGTCAGATCAAAATTGTATTTTAATGCAAGCATATGACGTTGAAAAGGGTGCGGGAACAATGTCTCCAATGACCCTGTTAAGAAGTCTTGGACCAGAACCGTGGAATGTAGCTTATGTTGAACCTTCAAGAAGACCGGCGGATGGGCGATATGGGCAAAACCCTAATCGACTTTATCAGCACCACCAATTTCAGGTAATTATGAAGCCATCTCCAGATAATATTCAGGAATTATATTTAGATTCTTTAAAAGCGCTTGGTATTAATCCGTTGGAACATGATATACGTTTTGTAGAGGACAATTGGGAAAATCCGACTTTGGGTGCTGCAGGACTTGGATGGGAAGTGTGGCTGGATGGAATGGAAATAACTCAATTTACATATTTTCAGCAAATTGGCGGACTTGAGGCAAATCCAGTAACAGTTGAACTCACGTATGGGATTGAACGTTTGGCGTCGTATATTCAGGATAAAGAAAACGTGTTTGATTTAGAGTGGACACAAGGTGTAACGGTTAAGGATATCTTTTTCCAGCCTGAATACGAACATTCTAAATATACGTTTGAAGAATCTAATACAGACATGTTATTTGAGTTATTCTCCATGTATGAAAAAGAGGCTGAAGTTACAATGGAAAAGGGGTTGGTTTTTCCATCCTATGATTACGTATTAAAGTGCTCACATACATTTAATTTACTCGATGCTAAGGGTGTCATTTCAGTTACAGAACGTACAGGATATATTTCCAGGATACGAAACCTTGCCAGGAGTATTGCTAAAGCTTATGTAGCAGAACGTGAACGGTTAGGATTTCCTATGCTAACAGAGGAGGCAGAATAATGGCTAAAGATGTATTATTTGAAATAGGACTGGAAGAATTGCCAGCGCGGTTTATAGATAAAGCAGAAAGTCAACTTATTAGTAAAACAAAAGATTGGCTTGATGACTTACGTATTTCATATGATTCGATTACATCATTTTCAACACCAAGAAGACTTGCCGTTTTAATTAAAGATGTTGCCGAAACACAAACCTCACTTGAAGAAGAAGTAAAAGGGCCAGCTGTTAAAATAGCAAAGGATGATAATGGTAGTTGGACAAAAGCAGCAATCGGTTTTACAAAAGGTCAAGGGAAGACGGTTGAAGACATTTATACAAAGGATGTAAAAGGGACAACCTATATTTTCGTAAAAAAACAGATTATCGGTAAAGATACGTTTGAATTGCTTCCTTCGTTCAAAGAAATTATTGAATCTATTCAGTTTCCTAAAAATATGCGCTGGGCAGAACAAAGCCTTCGATATGCACGCCCAATACGTTGGATTGCTGCATTGTATGAAGATCAAGTTATACCTTTTGAAATTGCTGATGTTACAACCAGTAATTTTACGTTCGGTCATCGGTTCCTAGGGAGCAGGATTACTTTAACATCACCATCAGACTACCAATTTGAACTGAAGGATAATTACGTTATAGCAGATCCGAATGAACGTGAACATTTAATAACCAATGGGATTAAAAAAATAGAAACAGAATACGGATTTCAAGTACCAATTGATAATAGTTTGCTGAATGAGGTTCGTAATCTTGTTGAGTACCCAACGGTATTTATCGGATCATACGAAGAGTCCTTTTTAAAATTACCATCAGATGTGTTAATAATATCTATGAAAGAACACCAGCGGTATTTCCCTGTAAAATCAAAGGATGGAGAATTGCTGTCTTACTTTGTCGGTGTACGGAACGGTGATGACAAAGCGATAAATACAGTAGTGAAGGGCAACGAAAAAGTGTTGCACGCGAGACTATCTGACGCCCAATTCTTTTTTGAAGAAGATCAAAAACATTCGATAGATTATTATTTGGAAAAGTTGGAACGAGTTGTTTTTCAGGAAAAATTAGGAACAATAAGTGATAAAGTGTCACGTGTTGTCAGTATTACAGATCAATTGGCACAACAACTTAATCTTGATGATGAAACGAAAGAAAAGGCAATCAGGACTGCTGAAATTTGCAAGTTTGATTTACCTACAAATATGGTGGATGAGTTCACAGAGCTCCAAGGAATTATCGGACAGACATATGCATTAAATTTTGGCGAGAAGAAAGAAGTTGCAAGAGGGGTTGCAGATCATTATTTACCAGTTCATGCTGATGATCGCCTACCAGAAACGATAGAAGGTGCAATTGTAAGTGTTGCCGATAAACTGGACACAATTGTTGGTTGTATTTCAGTGGGATTAATACCGACTGGTTCACAGGATCCGTATGGTCTTAGACGTCAATCAGTGGGTATCTTGAAAATATTAAAAGAATATAAATGGAATATCACGGTTGAATCTTTATTGGATTTAACACATCAGTTTTATCACAACCTGGCAATTAACGACGCGAGCGAAGTCAGAAGTGAATTAGAACATTTCTTTGGCTTGCGTGCCACATATATATTTAGAGAAGTGAAGCTTGAGCAAGATGTTATTCAATCAGTATTGCATAAAGAAATAGGTGTTATTGCTTATACGATAGCAAAAGCGATTACATTATCCCGTAAACGAAATGATCAGGATTTTAAATCTGTTCAGGAGGCTCTTGTCAGAGTAATTAACTTGTCTTGGAAAACGGATTTGGCAACTATTAATCAAGACCTTTTTGAAACACCATCTGAAAAGGAACTGTATCAAGTTTATTTAGAAGTAAGGGATTTATATAATGATGCGAATAGCAACCAGCAAGCAGAGGATGCTTTGCTATACTTAGGAAAATTGGCAGAACCTATTCATAACTTTTTCGATCATAATATGGTTATGGCAAAGGATGAAAAAATCCGTAATAATCGACTGTCACTTTTGAACTTAATAGCAGCATTGACTTATGACTATGCCGATCTATCTAAAATTGAATGGAAGCAGCAATTCTGATCCGGACAAATGAGTAGCATTTATCCAGACCCATTAAATCACTATTTTAAGGTAACGTTATTTCTTTTTCACTCTATATAGTCTATAATATTGGATAAATAGTATGTCACATTGTGCCGTTAGGTGGTGAAAAAGTGGAGTTATCAAATAGACAAGAGCAAATTATTGTAATTGTTAAAGAAAATGGTCCAATTACCGGCGAAAATATAGCTGAACACCTAGGTTTAACAAGAGCCACATTACGACCGGATTTAGCTATTTTGACCATGGCTGGTTTCCTTGATGCAAGACCAAGAGTTGGATATTTTTATACAGGTAAAACCGGAACTGAACTACTAACCGAAAAAATAAAACAATTTAAAGTACAGGAATATCAGTCAGTCCCTATAGTTGTTAAAGAAGATGCTTCTGTTTATGACGCTATTTCAACAATGTTTTTAGAAGATGTCGGGACCCTATTTGTAGTAGATGGGAACGCATGTCTAATAGGTGTTTTATCTAGAAAGGATTTATTGAGGGCTAGTATTGGAAATCAGGACTTAAACGCTGTACCAGTACATATTATTATGACGAGAATGCCCAATATTACGGTATGTTACCGAGAGGATTTAATGATAGACGCTGCAAAGAAGCTGATTGATAAACAAATTGACGGACTGCCTGTCATCAAAGATACTGAAAACGGCTTGGAAATTGTAGGACGAATCACGAAAACCACGATAACGAAGGCGTTTGTGGAATTAATAATGGATGAGCATTTATAAGAGAGGAGCCGAACCATGGGTGTTAAACCACTAGTTTATGTTTTGTCGGATTCCGTTGGAGAAACTGCTGAATTAGTAATAAAAGCGGGGTTGAGTCAATTTAATAATGGTGAATATAATATACAACGTGTGCCATATGTGGAAGATAAGAAAACGATTGATGAAACCATACAGATTGCACAGGAAAAGCAGGGGATTATCGGTTTTACACTCGTAGATCCTACTTTACGAAAATATTTAAATTCAAGAGCAAAAGAAAAAGACATTGAGGCCATTGATATAATGGGGCCAATGATGGATGCAATGGAGAAATTCTTTGATCATAACCCGCGTCTTGAACCAGGATTAGTCCATAAGTTAGATGAAGACTATTTTAAACGTGTAGAAGCTATTGAGTTTGCAGTTAAATACGACGATGGCAGGGATCCACGCGGAATTGCACGAGCTGATATAATATTAATCGGTGTTTCACGAACATCTAAGACTCCTTTATCACAATACCTAGCACATAAAAGATTAAAGGTTGCCAACGTACCTATTGTACCTGAAGTTGATCCGCCAGAAGAGTTATATGAAGTAGATCCTAAAAAATGTATTGGATTGCAGATAAGCCCTGAAAAACTCAACGAAATAAGAAGAGAAAGATTAAAGGCATTAGGACTTGGAGACCAAGCAACATATGCAAATATGGAAAGAATTCACCAGGAGCTTGAATGTTTTCATGATTTAGTTAATAAAATTGGATGCAGGGTTGTGGATGTATCCAATAAAGCAGTGGAAGAAACAGCAAATATTATTTCTCATATGGTTAAAAAATAAGTTAATTCATTCATAAAACATTCTGCATAACAGTAGAATGTTTTTTGATGGTAATCTGAACGTTTTTGTATTATAATTATTTTTTGTGTCAAAATAAAATAATAAGCATGCATTGTAACCGATTGACGTATTCAGAAAAATAAAACATTAAGATATAGGAAGGAATACTACTCAATAATGTAGAAATACAGTGTATGGGCATTTCAAAAGTTCGACTAAAGGTTTACAGAAGCCTGTCTAGAGGTACAATAATACAACAAGTTAAACAAATCCTTCTAAGTCTTATACTTCATGGAAGGAAATTTTTTCGACTTTCTAAAAAAATATTGTCGAATCATGAAGGATTTTCTTAACAAATATCGAATTATATTAAAGCATGGTGGTAAATTTGCCAAATCAAGTACCAGAAGAGGTAATAGAAGAAGTACGAAAATCTAATGATATTGTTGATGTCATTGGTGAATATGTTCAATTAAAAAAACAAGGAAGAAACTTCTTCGGGCTATGTCCATTTCATGGTGAAAACACTCCGTCATTTTCGGTAACCCAGGAGAAGCAGATCTTTCACTGTTTTGGTTGTGGTAAAGGTGGAAATGTACTGACGTTTTTGATGGAGATGGAGGACTACTCTTTTTATGAGGCACTAAAGTTTCTTGCCGATAGAAGTGGAGTAGACTTACCTGATACAGGGATGAATAATGAAACGTCCATGTCGGAAGAAAATCAGAATATACTATCTGCTTATGAATGGATAACGAAACTTTACCATCACTTATTACGATATACGAAAGATGGGAAAGAAGGATATCAATACTTTAAAGATCGCGGTATCACTGATGAAACGATTGATGTTTTCCAACTAGGTTTTGCACCAAATGTAAAAGATTTTACAGCTGAGTTTCTTCAGAAAAAAGGTTTTCATCAACAGATACTTGTTAAAGCTGGTTTACTTTCTCTAAATGATGACCATAGTGTAACAGACCGGTTTCGAGGCAGAGTTATCTTTCCAATTCGGAACCACTTAGGAAAAGCTATCGGTTTTGGTGGTCGAACAATTGGTGATCAGGAGCCAAAATATTTGAATAGCTCCGAAAGCGAATTGTTTCAAAAAGGACGCATCTTATACAATTTTGACTTAGCAAAAAAAAACATTCGTAAACAAAATGAAGCTGTTTTGTTTGAAGGATACATGGATGTTATCTCTGCATATCAGGCGGGGGTAAAAAATGCTGTCGCTACATTAGGAACTTCGCTTACAGAGTCACAAGCAAAACTTTTAAGGCGCTATGTTGATACAGTGATTATCTGTTATGACGCTGATAATGCGGGTACTGAAGCAACATACAAAGCTGCTGTTTTGTTACAGAAGGTAGGATGTCATGTAAAAATAGCAAATTTAAGAGAAAACATGGATCCAGATAGTTTTATTTACGAATTTGGTGCTGCTGCTTTTAAGGATGAAGTAATTAAAGCAAGTTATACGTTTACGAGTTTTTATATGCGTTATCTGAAAAAGGACTTTAACCTTAGTCTGGAAGGAGATCGCATTCAATATATAGAAAGTGTTCTTAAACAGATTGCAATGATTGACAGTTCTGTTGAACGGGAATATTACCTAAAGGAAATCAGTAATGAATATAATGTAACAATGGAATCCTTAACACAAGAAATCCAGAGTCATCGGCAAAAGATGGGTAATGGTAAGGATAAGAGAGAAAAGAAAAGATATACTAATAGGGCATCACAATTTCAACAAACAAAAAAATTACTACCGGCTTTTCATAATGCCGAAAGACAGCTTATTGCATATATGTTGCAAGACACTTCTATTACTGATAAAGTGCAGGAGGAAATAGGTGCATCCTTTAATATTGATGAGCATAAAATAATTGCTACACATTTATATGCATTTTATGAGGAAGGTCATCAAGCCGATGTCAGCATGTTTATTGAAATGTTGAATGATGACAAATTAAAACGATTGGTTACAGAGTATGCAATGATTCCTGTACTTGAAGATATAAGTGACAAGGAAATCAATGATTATATTCGGATAATTCGTGCTGAAAATAGCAGTAAAGATAGTATTCATACACTAAAAGAAGAGCAAAAATTAGCCGAACAGCAAAATGATCCAATCAAAGCTGCAAAAATTGCAATGGAAATCATTGAATTGCAGAGGCAGCTGAAGAAGTCAAATTGAAATTGAATGTAGTTGGAAGGAGGGGGACTCATGGCCGAAAATAAGCCTTCACAAACAAAAGAAAATGAAAATGAACTAACACTGGATCAAGCGAAAGATCAATTGCTTGAAATAGGGAAAAAGCGCGGAGCACTGGCTTATGAAGAAGTTGCTGATCGTTTATCTAACTTCGAGATTGAATCAGAGCAGATGGATGAATTTTATGGGTACCTAGCAGAGCAAGGTGTAGAGGTTATTGGTGATTCTGAAGAAGATCCTAAAATGCAGCAAATTGCAAAAGAAGAAGAATTTGATTTAAATGATTTAAGTGTTCCACTCGGTATAAAGATAAATGACCCTGTTAGAATGTATTTAAAAGAAATAGGGAGAGTGGATTTGCTATCAGCTGCTGAAGAAATTGATCTAGCTCATCGAATCGAAAATAGTGAAGAAGAGGCAAAAAGGCGTCTGGCTGAGGCTAACTTGCGACTGGTTGTTAGTATAGCAAAACGGTATGTTGGCCGAGGTATGCTGTTTCTTGATTTAATTCAGGAAGGTAATATGGGTCTTATCAAAGCTGTTGAGAAGTTCGATTATCGTAAAGGGTTTAAGTTTAGTACCTATGCGACGTGGTGGATTCGCCAAGCAATTACAAGAGCGATTGCTGACCAAGCGAGAACTATTCGGATTCCAGTCCATATGGTGGAAACAATTAACAAACTAATTCGCGTACAGCGCCAGTTGTTACAGGACCTTGGCAGAGAACCAACACCAGAAGAAATAGGGAAAGAAATGGAACTTTCTCCTGACAAAGTTCGTGATATTCTAAAGATAGCACAGGAACCTGTTTCACTTGAAACACCAATCGGGGAAGAAGATGATTCCCATTTAGGTGATTTTATTGAAGATCAAGAGGCGGTTTCTCCGTCAGATCATGCTGCATATGAATTATTAAAGGAACAACTGGAAGATGTTCTGGATACACTCACTGACCGGGAAGAGAACGTTTTACGTTTACGTTTTGGTTTAGATGATGGACGAACCAGGACACTGGAGGAAGTTGGAAAAGTGTTTGGTGTGACAAGAGAACGAATTCGTCAAATTGAAGCTAAAGCCCTGCGGAAGCTAAGACACCCTAGTCGCAGTAAACGATTAAAAGATTTTTTGGAATAAGGCATTTCAGTCATTGAGCACAAGTCACTGGCAGTAAAGAATGTCTCACTGCATAATTGCAACTAAGGCCATCGCCATGAAAGCTTGGCAATATGCCGAGTTTTCTAATGTGCAATGACTGTCCCGCATTATTATTAAACATGAATTAAGTTTCAGGTAATAGCTGCACCGGGGTGATTCTTATGTCCGAAAGACGAATCGCAACAGTTATTGAAGAAATCCATTATTGGAAAGAACATAATTTGCTACCTGATGTGTATTGTGATTTTCTTTTGGCTTTATATACTAATGGTGAGGGTACTGGTGAAGAAGAAATAATCCGGGAAAATAAAATAAATATCGTAAGTGCAATTCAAGTGACTCTGCTAAGCTTATTGTTGCCATTTGCTTTCTTAGTTATTTATTTTATCGAATTTCCTGTTTTACTACAAGTAAGTATTTTACTTTTGTTTGTAGCATTTTCCTATCGGATGACTAGAGTCTATAGCCGAAAGTTTTCTATCTACTATCATCTTTCTATAGTTACATTTCTGTTGCTGCTGCTTTTAATGACAGTATATATAAGTACATTATTTACTGATAATCAATGGCTACTTCAATTTGTGATAATTTTAAACGTGCTTTCATGGTACTTTTTCAGACGGCAACACAACATAAAGTATCTGAAAATTGTTAGCATATTAGGTATAATATTTGTCATTTTATATATTGTTTTACAAAACTTTCACATCTTATCCCTTTAAACAAATTTGTTTTTCGAGTAAAATATATATAGCTTTTGAAACAAAATAGAGATTAAGGGGATTACATAAGGAGGAACTACGATGAAGAAGAACCCAGTCATCCCTTATGCAACTATTGCTGTAATAGGGATACTCTTAGTAGTTGTTATATCGTTTGTTGGCCTGGATCAACGTCAGACTATCGAAGAAAAAGAGAAAAATGGTGGCGAAAGTACGGAACAGTCACAAGAGGGAGAAACTACTAGTGACCCTTCTAAAATTTTTGAAAACACTTGTGCCAGCTGTCATGGTGCAGACCTTTCCGGAGGTGCAGGACCTGCACTAAATAAAGTGGGAAGTAAGTATTCCCAAAAAGAAATTAGAGAAATCATCAAAACAGGATTTCCTGAGTCTGGAATGCCCGGTGGTTTATTACAAGGTAAAAAAGCCGATGCAGTTGCAAAGTGGCTTTCAGAACAAAAGTAGAATTTAGGATACTTATAGTTTATCATGCTAAAAGAGTAAGCTGACTGATATCATGCAGAAGGCTTGCTCTTTTATGCTATTGGCCGTGTGTCAATAATAAATAAAGGAGAAAATAATGAACAACACAATTAAACTTTCTGAACGATTGAGCACCGTTGCAGCTTATGTTACGGAGGGTGCCTTTTTTGCCGATATCGGATCCGATCATGCGTATTTACCATGTTACGTTTGTTTATATGACAGTAAAGCACATGCGATTGCAGGAGAAGTAAAAGAAGGACCTTTTAAAAGTGCTCTTGAGACAGTCAATAAATATGATTTATCATCCAGAGTACAAGTTCGGTTAGGTGATGGGTTACAGGTTTTAAGGCAAGGGGAAGTAAATGTTCTTGTTATTGCGGGTATGGGTGGTTCGCTTATAACATCCATTCTCGAAGAAGGAAAAGATAGATTACAAAGTGTGCAACGAATTATCGTACAGCCCAATGTAAATGAACGAAATGTACGTGAATGGTTTTATAAAAACAATTACACCATTACATCTGAGGAAATACTAGAGGAAAATGGGCATATTTACGAAATAATTATAGCGGACAGAGAGGCCGCTAAAAGTCCGTATAAAACGGATCTATTGCAAGAACAGCTATTATTCGGGCCATTGTTAATAGAACATAAAACAGAAATATTTATTAAAAAATGGAAAAATGAGCTTTCGAAGCGAATCAGAGTTATCGATGAAATGAAGAAGGCAAAAGAACAAAATCAGGATAAAATTAGCGAATTTGAAAAAGAATTGTCTTGGGTACAGGAGGTTTTAAAAGATGGAAACGTCAACTCGAAACAGTGATATTTTTCAGATCATGGAGAAATGGGCACCAACGAATTTGGCATACGATTGGGATAATGTTGGATTGCAGGTTGGATCGTTCAATAATCAAGTAACCAAGATTATGGTTACATTGGATGTCCTGGAATCTGTAGTGGATGAAGCAATAGAAAAAGATGTTGACTTAATAATTGCACATCATCCACTATTGTTTAAATCGGTAAAACAAGTTAATGTAGACACATCTCAAGGCCGAATTATTCAGAAGTTAATACAGCATAATATTTCTGTCTATGCTTCTCACACAAACCTTGATATTGCTGTAGGTGGCGTAAATGATATGCTTTGTGAATTGCTTAATATAAACCGAACAGAAGTATTACAACAGACCTATCAAGAGGAGCTTGTGAAAATTGCTGTATTTGTACCAAAGACACATTTAAACGAAGTGCGAGATGCTATGAGTGAAAATGGAGCCGGGCATATTGGGGATTATAGTCATTGTACATTTCAAACAGAGGGTAAAGGAACATTTATGCCACAGGAAGGAACAAACCCGTATATCGGTTCAGCTAACCATTTAGCATATGTGGATGAAGTTAAGGTTGAGTCAATTATACCACAGCCTAAATTAGCACGTGTGATTGAAGCAATGATAAATGCACATCCATACGAAGAAGCTGCCTATGATTTAATGCCACTTCGTAACACAGGACAAACTAATGGTATTGGACGTATTGGAACATTAGATAAAGGATTAACTTTACGAGATTTTTCGGAGCAAGTAAAACATGCACTTAAAGTTCCATCGCTGCGTGTAACCGGTGATTTAACTAAGAAGGTAAGGAAAGTAGCTGTTTTAGGTGGCAGTGGTGAAAAATTTATTGCTACAGCTAAGGAGATGGGAGCAGATGTATATATAACAGGTGATATGACATTTCACACAGCCCAGGATGCTTGGCAAATGGGATTATCTGTTATTGATCCTGGACATCATGTAGAAAAAGTAATGAAAGAAGGAACTAAGAGATATCTGGAAAATCGTCTTGATAATAAGAACATAGAAGTTATTCTGTCCAACTCAAATACTGAACCATTTCAGTTTATCTAATGCATAAAAGTGCAGACTGCATTATAATTAGGTACTAGTCATATTTTTGGCAGTTAAAAATTACTGATTATAATTTTGGCCATCTAATCAACAATCGCTTTTATCAAACGACTGTAAGGGTAAAAGTGGTTTTCTAAGCTATTGGATGATTGTTTCTTATCAAAAAGGAGTATTATTATATGGAAAATAATTTTAAACAGTTTGCATTTCAACCCGTATTGTCAGATATAATTGACCATTTGGGATTTAAACAACCAACTGAAATACAGCAGAAGGTGATACCAGCAATACTTAAAGGTACTAGTGTTGTAGGACAATCCCATACAGGATCTGGAAAAACACATGCCTATTTATTACCTTTATTTAATCAGATAGATGCCAGTAAACGCGAAGTACAGTTTGTTATTACTGCTCCGACCCGAGAACTTGCAATGCAGTTAAATGAAGAAGTTAAAAAGATTATTCATTATGCAGGAAAGAAAGAGATATGGAATGCCAAGTTACTTGTTGGTGGAACAGACAAGCAAAAAATGATGGAGAAACTAAAGGAACCGCCACACATTGTCATTGGTACGCCAGGCAGAATATTGGATTTAGCCAAAGAAGACGCCCTTTCTTTATATTCTGCAAAGTCGTTTGTTATCGATGAAGCAGATCTTATGCTTGATTTAGGTTTTATTAATGATGTTGATCAATTACTGATTCGAGCAAAAAAAGACGTTCAATTACTTGTGTTTTCAGCAACTATTCCGCAGCGATTAGAACATTTCTTCAGAAAGTACCTGGAGAATCCTTTACATGTAAAGATTGATGATCAACTTTCGCCTGAAACGATGGATCATCGATTAATTGCTTTAAAACACAGGGATGAAACCGATGTTATTATAGAAATTTCCAAAACGATACAGCCCTATCTGGCGATTATTTTTACAAATGGTAAAGATATTGCTAATGAACTTGCATCTTCTTTGCAGCAAAAAGGACTTGATGTAGGGCTTATACATGGCGGTTTAAAGCCCAGGGAACGTAAACGAGTACTAAAGGACATCCAAAGTCTTCGATATCAATATATTGTTGCAACAGATCTTGCTTCACGTGGAATTGATATAAAAGGCGTAAGTCATGTTATAAACGCTCAATTACCCAAGGAAGAGGATTTTTATGTTCATCGTGTAGGACGAACAGCTCGTGCGGGGATGGAAGGTACAGCAATCAGTTTATATGCTGAACACGATCTAAAGATAATTCAAAAACTGGAGCAAAAAGGCCTGTCGTTCACATTTTTCGACATAAAGAATGGGGAATGGAAAGAAGCGAAATCCTGGAATGAACGAGAACTACGCACCAAGACAAATACTGATATTGATTCACAAGCCTGGAAACAGGTTAAAAAGACTAAAAAAGTTAAGCCGGGCTATAAGAAGAAGATGAAGAGACAACAGGAAAATATAAAAAAACAGATGGTAAAAAAAACTAATAAAAAGAAAAAATAAATTGAGGTGGAGTAATTGCTAAAAATTGGATCACACGTTTCGATGAGTGGGAAGAAAATGTTATTAGGCTCAAGTGAACAAGCAGTATCATATGGTTCTAATACTTTTATGATTTATACTGGTGCACCACAAAATACTAGAAGAAAAGCTATTGAAGAGCTTAATATTACAGCTGGAAGAGAACACATGAAGGAAAATGGAATAGAGGACATCGTTGTTCACGCTCCATATATAATCAACATAGGTAATACAGTTAAAAAGGAGACATTTGACCTAGGTGTAACGTTTTTGCGAAATGAAATCGATCGTACCGCAGCAATTGGAGCCAAACAAATTGTCCTTCACCCAGGATCACATGTTGGTGAAGGAGCAGATAAAGGTATAAGAAGAATAATCGAAGGTTTAAATGAAGTTCTTGAAAAAGATAAAGATGTGCAAATTGCATTAGAAACAATGGCCGGTAAAGGATCAGAGGTTGGTAGTACCTTTGAAGAATTAGCTCAAATTTTCGATGGTGTTACACATAATGAAAAGCTATCTGTCTGTATGGATACATGTCACATACATGACGCTGGATACAATGTTGTGAATGATTTTGATGGTGTTTTAAATGAATTTGATAAGATAATAGGTATTGATCGGTTAAAGGTTATCCATGTTAATGACAGTAAGAATGAACAAGGGGCACATAAAGATCGTCATGAAAATATAGGTTTTGGCCATATAGGATTTGAAGCATTGCAACATGTTATTCATCATCCGCAATTGAAGCAGTTACCCAAGATATTGGAAACACCTTTTGTCGGTGAGGATAAGAAGAATAAAAAGCCTCCATATAAGTTTGAAATTGACATGATAAAGAAAGGCAGTTTTATTTCCGACTTAAAAGAAAAAATAGTTAATCAGTAAACTCGAAAGGGAATGACAACTTAAACGTCATTCCCTTTTTTAATTTAAACTGCTTCAGTAAAGACTGGTGTAGCTAACATAGAATCCAACTGGGAAGGTTGATAAATATAAATTTACGAAATGAGCCTTGGTTTAGAAAACTAAAAATTAGGGAATTAATTGAATAAGTGGTCAAGCCCATAAGTTCTTATAAGTTGCTGAAATAGTTTTTCTGACTTTTTTGCAGTTTCCTGATCAGTGATTCGCGACAATTCCTGTAACATTCTATGCCTTCCTGATTCATTAAATGGATCTACGGAATGATTTTGGAGATAGGATATAATCTGTTTAGCTTGTATACGCGTGATATAAATCCCATTTTGATCACTGTAATGGAGCAGTTCTTCTGGTGAGAGCTGTTTCATTTTTTTGATGGCTAAATCTTTAATTAACTTTGACATTTGCATACTCCTTAAAAAGAATACTGGTTTACTATATGCAAACGCATTAAAAAAATTTACTTTATCCATAAAATATAGGAGGCAGTAATGGACCAACATCATTCACAATTATTCAAACAATTTATAGTATTCGTATGTATTAGCATTATTTTTACTGTTATATCTTATTCATACCTGCAAGAAAATAAACAATTAGTTTCTAGTAATAACCATTTGGAAGCCAAGAATCAAAAATTAAGTATCGAAAATGATTACTTAAATTCAGAAAAGTTACTTGATGCTAAAAAAAATAGTTATTATGCATGGACTAATGTAAATAAAAAAGCTAATAAATTGGTTGAGGACAGTGACGGCAAGTTTAAAAAGTCCTGGGCTATTTATTTAGTTCAAGAGGCGAAATCATTTGATATAAGTCCATATATAGCTTATGAATTACTAAAAGTTGAAACAGGAAATACGTTTGATCCTAATCTTGTGGGGCCTGAAACTAATTATGGTAAAGCATATGGAATGGGGCAATTTATGAAGAATACTGCACCTTGGATTGCTGAGATGTCAGGGATACCATACAATGAAAAACTACTATTCAATCCGTATTATTCCATCCATTTAACTTTTGTATATCTGGATTTTTTAAATAAGCAATATGGTGATTGGGATAAAGCACTAACTGCGTATCATCGAGGAATAGGCGGACTTAAAGAATATATGGATAAAAACGGAAATGCAAGAAGCTGGTATGCCCGTGAAATTAAGAATAATGCTGAAGAGTATAAGCAATTTACAAGAGCAAAATAATTGTTACCAGTAACTACCATCACTATATTGCTCAAGTTATCCATAAACTATGAACGCACCTCATTTACAGGAAAGAGAGGTCTAAAATATGGATGAATTTACCCGTAAGAACAATGTGGAAGATGACCTAAACAAGGAAGAACAACCAGAAACACGTAATATGGATATGGTAGGAACAAATTTAAGCGGTCAGCCTCCGCATACAACAGATGAACCAGAAGCATCAGCTGCAGACAGTAAAAGATATGATGAAGAATTTGCTGCTGAAATGACAGCAGATGATATAGGTGATACAGTTAGAAATGATGAAACCAAAGAAGGCGCTCAAGCTAACAGTGCTTTTGGATGGGTAGCATTAGCACTATCCATTATCTCATTCTTTATCATGCCAATAATCCTTGGCGGAGCCGGGATTATAGTAGGCTTTATATCAAGAAATCGTGATGCAGAAACACTTGGTAATACTGCAATAATTGCAGGTGCTGCTTCCATTCTCATTACACTTTTTGTTCTTCCATATGTTTAAAAAAAGAGAGGCTGACATTTAGTCAGCCTCTCTTTTATATATAGGGAAAGAATAAAATTCACCTATTTGTAACTCTACAGGGTCTGCTGTAGGATTTAAGGCTTTAAAGTCTTCTACAATCTTATTGACATTTAAATTATTAGACAACTGCGGATTTATTTCCTCAGCAATTGTAAGAAGTGTATCTCCTTGAAGAACTTTCACTTTCATTGCTGTAATATTTTCGGTTTTAGATATTTTTTCCTCTTGCGATTGTTTATTATTAATTCCGGGTGTTAAAGTGGTTCCAACACTTAAATCCTTATACATACTTATAAATAATAATGCAATTAAAATATATGTTAATGTTTTTAATATATTATTCATACTTTTTGCTCCTCTTTTGAAACAATTCATACCATTAAATCGTACAATAACTGACGGGGAAAAGGAGGATTCCACATGGATATATTTGCATTAGATTGGATAGGCTTCGTTATCACCGGATTCGGGACTTTATTCCTTATCGGTGAAATGTTAGTCAATATGCGTGGTTTTTTCGGACTGATTGGATTAGGATTTATTACTGTTTATTTTGCAGTTTATCTGGAAACAGGCTCGTTTATTATTATGCTTATTGTTTATTTAATTGGATTATTACTTATTATTATTGATGGTAAAATAATAAATGATGGAACACTTGCAACAATCGGTTTAGCTTGTATGCTGACAGCTGTAGCATTAACTGCACCAAACCTTTATGCAGGCATGTATGCGGTTATTGGTGTTCTTTTAGGTGGGTTTTCATCATTATTCTTTTTGAAAGTATTTAAACGACGGGATATGTGGTCGAAACTGACGTTGGTAGATCAATTAACCAAAGAAGCTGGGTATAACTCGATGAATGAGGAATATGAACAGTTATTAAATGAAGAAGGTAAAACAGTAAGCAATTTACGCCCGGTTGGAACGGTGCAAATCAAAAATAAAAACTATAGTGCCATCTCAAATGGTCAATGGATTCCAAAAAACACCTATATAAAGGTTGTTGATGTTGATGGTACGAGAATTCTTGTAGAAAAAATAAATCGTGCATAAACGTAATACTCATCGAATTTACATTATTCATGGGTATTATTTTTTGATGATAAATAATAATAAATTATTGAAACTCATTTTGTCGTTCTTAAAGGCTTCACAAGACAAATGTTAGAACTCAATTATCGACTAACGATTCTACTGCTATAAAGAATGAAAGTCCTTTTGTTAGGGTAATTATAAGTATAGCATTATTTTTAATGTAAATATTAATGTAAATTTTATGTTAAGTTTTAAATAATTACTTTACAAACGGTTAATTTATCTTTAATAATGGACTAGGTATATGACAGATTTCAACATGATTTGAAGGGTGGAATTATTTTTGGATATCGATGTGCAGCAACTGATATTTGAGTTTGTCGGTGGACTAGGTATTTTCCTGTTAGGTATTAAGTTTATGGGGGAAGGCTTGCAAAAATCTGCTGGTGACAGGCTTCGAAATATACTTGACAAAACAACCAGCAATCCTTTCCTAGGTGTATTGGCTGGGATAGTGGTAACGATTCTAATTCAAAGCAGTTCTGGTACAACCGTATTAACTGTCGGGTTGGTTAATGCCGGATTTATGACATTAAGGCAGGCTATTGGCGTAATTATGGGTGCTAACATAGGTACGACTGCAACTGCCTTTATTATAGGTATCGACCTAGAGGCCTATGCATTGCCAATTATAGCCGTTGGTTGTTTTCTGCTATTTTTCTTTAAAAATCAAAAGGTTCAAAATGTGGGTCAAGCCATTTTTGGTTTTGGAGCGTTATTTTTAGGTTTGAGGTTCATGGGTGATGCGATGTCGCCGTTGGAAGGCGTCCAGGCATTTCATGAATTAACCTTAAGTATGAGTGAAAACCCTATTTTAGGTGTTGTCATTGGTACGGTATTTACTGTCGTTGTACAAAGTTCGAGTGCTACAATCGGTATCCTGCAAGGGTTATTTTCTGAAGGTGCAATAGAGTTAAAAGCAGCAGTACCAGTCTTATTTGGTGATAACATTGGAACTACCATTACGGCTGTTATTGCTTCAATTGGAACTAGTATCGCTGCTAAACGTGCAGCATTTGTACATGTTATATTTAACTTGGTAGGTACAACAGTATTTCTAATTCTATTGGGAGCATTTACGCAATATGTCTTGTATTTACAGTCAAGTCTTAATTTAAATCCAGAAATGACTATCGCCTTCGCACATGGTAGCTTTAACCTGGTAAATACGTTAGTACAATTTCCATTTATTGCTGGTTTAGCATGGCTTGTAACTAAAATTATTCCAGGGGAAGATACCATTGTTGAGTACAAGCCAAAACATTTAGACCCTATATTTATCCAACAGTCATCTTCATTAGCACTGGATCAGGCAAAAGCAGAAGTCATCCACATGGGTGAATATGCTTATAAGGGTCTTGAGGAAACGCATTTATATCTAACAACACAAAACCAGAAACATTCAGAAATGGCAATGCAGTTAGAAGGAGCACTAAATAATTTGGATCGTAAAATTACCGATTATTTAGTTGAATTATCCGGAGAGTCTATGTCTGAATTGGAAAGCGCGACGCACACAGCATTAATTGATTCTGTTCGTGATATTGAACGGGTTGGTGATCATTTTGAAAATATTTTAGAATTAATTGACTATAAAATTTCAAATAAAGTTTACCTAACAGAGCAAGCGGAAGAGGATTTAAATAATATGTTTGATTTAACCATTTTAACAATTAAACAAGCAGTGGAAGCACTTGATAAAATGGATCGTGAAGAAGCACTAGCGGTAGTCCAAAAAGAGGATCAGATTGACAAAATGGAAAGAACTTATCGCAAAAAGCATATTATTCGTATGAATGAGGGTTTATGCAGTGGCTCAGCAGGCATCGTATTTGTTGATATCATTAGTAACCTAGAGCGAATCGGTGACCATGCAGTAAACATTGCTGAAGAGGTATTAGGTGAATAGTAGTAATTTAAAGAGGTGCTGAGGCATCTCTTTAAATTTTTATTGAAAACCTCCACAAAAAATGCTATAGTATTTATTGGTGCTTCAATCAGATGATTATACATAAATAAAAATTATGGGAAAAGTTATTGACAGATTCTGTCGTACATGGTAAATTATATTTCGTCGCTTATAAATTTCAAATCACTCTCAAAACCATTAGCACAATAGGTGAGACTGAATACTTAAGATTATTCCACAGTAGCTCAGCGGTAGAGCAATCGGCTGTTAACCGATCGGTCGTAGGTTCGATTCCTACCTGTGGAGCCATATGGCGGTGTAGCTCAGCTGGCGAGAGCGTACGGTTCATACCCGTGAGGTCGGGGGTTCGATCCCCTCCGCCGCTACCATAAACTAAATATTGATGGCGGTCGTGGCGAAGTGGTTAACGCACCGGATTGTGGCTCCGGCATTCGTGGGTTCGATCCCCACCGGTCGCCCCATAAAGATACTTAGAAAGGACCCTTAGCTCAGCTGGTTAGAGCTATCGGCTCATAACCGATCGGTCGCAGGTTCGAGTCCTGCAGGGTCCACCATTTAAACTCGGAGGAATACCCAAGTCTGGCTGAAGGGATCGGTCTTGAAAACCGACAGGGGTGTCAAAGCCCGCGGGGGTTCGAATCCCTCTTCCTCCTCCATACATACTTACAAATGATTTAAAAGTTTAGCTATGAGGTGAAACATTACAGGTCTCTGAGAAAATGCAACATCACCGATAAAACGTATAATACTCATTTATAATTGATTAACTCTACAACCTCATTACGGCTCTGTAGCTCAGTCGGTAGAGCAAAGGACTGAAAATCCTTGTGTCGGCGGTTCGATTCCGTCCGGAGCCATCACTAAACAAGCAAATTGCTTGTTTTTTTGTTTCTGAAAATATGTTTTACATATAAAATTCCGGGAATACAGTAAGTAAGTGTAGATGATTTTCACTATCCGCACTGTAAAAATATGCATATAATTTGCATGTGTGTGATAGCTTTGATAACCTTGGATTTAAAGGGTGAATATTCAAACCTTTTAATAACATATATTATTAAGGGAGGAAATTAATAATGGCAAAATTTGAACTACCTGAACTACCTTATGCATACGATGCTTTAGAACCTACAATCGATAAAGAAACGATGAACATTCACCACACGAAGCATCACAATACTTATGTTACAAAATTAAATGGTGCTTTAGATGGACACGCAGACCTTCAGGATAAATCAATTGAAGACCTAGTGAGTAATCTTGATGCAGTACCTGAAAATATCCGCACCGCTGTTCGAAACAATGGTGGCGGTCATGCAAACCATAGCCTATTCTGGAAAGTTATGTCACCTAACGGTGGTGGCGAGCCTTCTGGTGAATTAGCTGATAAAATAAATGCTAAATTTGGCAGCTTTGATAAGTTTAAAGAAGAATTTGAAACAGCTGCAAAAGGCCGTTTCGGTTCAGGCTGGGCATGGTTAGTAGTAAACAATGGTGAGCTTGAAGTAACTAGCACTCCAAACCAGGATAATCCATTATCGGAAGGCAAAACACCAATTTTGGGTCTTGATGTTTGGGAGCATGCATATTACCTTAAATATCAAAACAAACGCCCAGATTATGCTGCAGCTTTCTGGAATGTAGTTAACTGGGATGAAGTAGCTAAAAATTATAACAACGCTAAGTAATCAGTTAGTTTAAAGGCATGGGAAAATAGTTCCCGTGTCTTTTTTAAGTATAAAAAATTATAAAATTTAAGTGCTGTGGATAATTGGACTTCCTAATTAGCAACGTCCAGCTCCGACGTACAGGACGTCCTAGTGCCTAGTGAACGTCCCTCCCTGTGTCTAAGATAAGGAAATAAAGAATGTTCGACTAAAACCACCACAACCTGTGGCAACGTCGACCTACCCGTGATGCACGAGCACAGCCCATACGGCGATGAACAGGCGCTTGCGATTTTTGTTATGTAATTAAATTGCATATCTAATCCCTATTTGCTCAAACTATTAACGATAAAAAGGAGCAAAAGATATGCATAAAATCTTTCAGAATATAGCAGGAAAAGTAGATATAAATAAGGATCTCATTTTTTTGCTGGTTATAGGGGGACTTTATTCGCTGGGAATATTTCTCTCTAATACATTCGTAAACATATATTTATGGAAGCAATCCGGTGATTACATTACAATTGCAATGTACAACTTAGGGATTTATTTATTTCAGCCAATTACATTTATATTGGCAGGGAAAATAGCTAAAAAGGTTGACCGGATTATTGTGCTGCGATTAGGGGTAATATTTTTATCTCTATTTTTTTTGAGTGTATTAATTATAGCTGAAAAGGCTGCAACCTTTAACTTTTTGTTAGGTGGTTTGTTAGGAATTGGTTTTGGGTTTTACTGGTTAGCGTTTAATGTACTTACATTTGAAATTACGGAACCTGAATCCAGGGATTTTTTCAATGGATTTCTTGGTATTCTTCAATCTTTTAGTGGTATGATTGGACCGTTATTAGCTGGTACGATAATAGCAAACATGGAAGCGAATATTGGGTATACTACAATTTTCACAATTTCCTTCTGTTTGTTTATAGGTGCCGTTGGATGCAGTTTTATTTTGAATCGCCGTCAGGCTGAAGGTGCTTTTCATTTTAGACGGGTATTAGCTGAAAGAAAACATAATAAAAATTGGAGAAGAATTCTTTATGCTCATGTGTTTCAGGGATTACGGGAAGGGATTTTTCTTTTTGTTATTGCAATCTGGGTATTCATTACAACCCAGAGTGAATTTTCTCTAGGTATGTTTAATTTATTCTTATCCGGACTCTCTTTTATTTTCTACTTTATTGTAACAAAGTGGATCAAACAATCTATGCGTAAAAAGGCAATACTTATTGGCGGGTTAATTCTTTATTTTTCTATCTACATTATACTGTTCAGCATTAGCTATACCCAACTTATCATTTACGCAGTAATCATAGGTATTGCATATCCAATTATTAATGTACCTTATGTTTCCATGACATACGATGTTATTGGTAAAGCATGGAAGGCAAAGGAATTTCGGGTTGAATATATTGTCGTACGAGAACTGTTTGTCAATACCGGGAGAGTAACAGCTATCGTTACCTTCATATTAGCAATTACATTATTTGAAGCAGAAACCGTAATACCCTTCCTATTAGCAGCTTTTGGTTTGGGACATCTGCTGATTTATGTATTTGTAAAAGATATTTTCTTAGGCAGTCCGCGTAAGAAGGAAGTAATGATTAAAGAACAATTAACAGATGAAAAAAATCGTTAAAACCTGTTAGAATTTAAAGAGATAAATGCTATAATAGGTTAAAATAACTTCCTATATGAGGGGGAGAAACATGGTACAAAAAAAGAAGAAAAAGAGAAAGTCTCAGCTTCCCTTTCGTTTAAATATACTATTTTTTATTGTATTTTTATTGTTCTCGGTTTTAATATTGCAGCTGGGTGTTGTGCAGATATTGAATGGGGAAGAATTCCAGGCGGAAATCGATGAAACAGAAAATGAATATACACTAAAACCAGTACCACGGGGGAAAATGTATGATCGTAATCATAATCTGATTCTTGATAACAACCCTTTATATTCGATTACTTACACACCGGCAAAAGGAATTCAAGCGAAAGATAGGCTGGAAGTGGCCGAGAAGTTGGCTACATATATATCAATGGATCCTGAGAAAAATGATAAAGGTATCGCAACTTACGGTGTTACAACGCGAAATAAAAAAGAATATTGGTACTTGAAAAATACAGAAGAGGCCAGATCTCGACTTACAGATAAAGAAATTGAGGAAATGGATAATGGTGAAGAGTATGACACGATGCTTGACCGGATATCGGAAGAAGAGATTAATGGTTATTCTAAACAGCAGCTTGAAGTAATGGCCATCAAAAAAGAGATGGATAAGGCGATGACATTAACGCCACAAGTTGTTAAGAACGAAAACGTAACACCTAAAGAATTTGCTCGTGTAGCTGAGCATTTGGATGTATTACCTGGAGTTAATGCTACCACCGATTGGAATCGCGAAAAACCATACGGGGAAACTTTTAGCACCTTCATTGGTGACATAACATCTCAGTCACAAGGTATTTTAGCTGAAAAAGAAGAGTATTATCTTACAAGAGGGTACAGCAGGAATGACCGAGTAGGCAGAAGTGGATTGGAACAACAGTATGAAGACATTCTAAGAGGTCGTAAGGAAAAAATTCAGTATACAACTAATAGCAACGGAAAAGTAATTGATTCGGAGGTTGTAGTCGAAGGTCAGCGTGGTAAGGACTTAGTACTGACCATTGACATGGAACTACAAAAAGAGGTAAATAAGATATTGCGTAAAGAACTGAAGACGGCTATTCAAAAAGCTCCTGCTAGAAATCGGTTTATGGAGGATGCTCTCGCCGTTGTCATGGACCCCCAAACAGGGGAATTACTGGCTGTTGCCGGTCAACACTATAATAGGAAAAATAATGAATACGAAAATGCGGGATGGAAAGCATTATATGCCGGACATGAAGCCGGGTCTGCTGTTAAGGGCGCCACAGTCCTGTCCGGATATCAATCAGGCGTTATAAAGCCGGGGCAGACATTTTATGATTCACCAATCAAAATTGCAGGGACGCCTGAAAAAAGTTCGTACCGAAACCTTGGTTCAGTTAATGACCTTGATGCATTGCGACTGTCTTCCAACGTATATATGTTTTATATTGCAATGCGAATGGGTGGGGATTTTAATTATCAGCGAAATGATAAGCTGAACTATGACCCAGCCGCATTTCAGGAAATGCGCAACTACTTTAGCCAGTTTGGACTCGGAGTGAAAACAGGTGTTGACTTTCCGAATGAGTCAGATGGCTATGAGGGCCCAGACCCACAGGCAGGTAATCTATTGGACTTTGCAATCGGTCAGTACGATACGTATACAGCATTGCAGTTAGCACAATATGTTTCCACAATTGCTAATGATGGTTATCGTGTACGGCCGCATTTTATGAAGGAAATCAGGATGCCTGTTCCTCACGAAGATAAGTTAGGACCGGTCTACCGAAGTAACAATACAGATGTTTTAAATAAAATTGTAATGGATGACAATTATATTGAGCGTGTACAAAAAGGATTTTATCAGGTATACCAGCAATCTGGTGGAACAGCAGCAAGTTACTTTGCGGATAAAGAATATACTGCTGCTGGTAAAACTGGGACAGCTGAAAAAGATCAATATGATGATGGTGAAAAAATAGCGGAAGGAGAAAATCATACACTTGTTGGATATGCACCTTATGATAATCCAGAGGTTGCATTTGCCGTTATTGTTCCAGAAGCTGGGGTACCGAACGTACACCCGACCAGTAAATTAATCGGTGAACAGATTTTAGATACGTATTTTGGTTTGAAAGATGACGCAGAAGAAAAAGAATAATGCAGTATTCTGCTAAAAGCCTAAACCTTTAACAAAGGTTTGGGCTTTTTTAACGTTAAATAAAGCATTCCTTTCTTAATTGCATATGTGATATTAAGGCTATTGATTATTCCTTGGCGCTAAGCTATGTTCTCTCATAACTATATTCGTACGGCGAAGTAAAAAAGTGTCATTAAAAAAAATTCTTTTTGTGCCACTTTTTTCGTCCGGAATCGATAGTAATTGTGAATAGAAAAAATTATTTTAAGTTAATCTACTAACTTTACACTATTTTTACAACTAATTAATAGGGAGTTAATACTGATGATTTATGATTGCGTTGTAGGGGAGGAAATAGAAAGTTCCTTTTCTGACAAACTACCATAATTAGGGGGAGTAAAAATGAAATCAAAGTCTTTAATCTTAACATTGGGTATGTCATTGCTATTACTTTTATTAGCAGCATGCGGTAATGCGGAAGGCAGTGAGAATTCAAAAGGAAACGGTAACGGAGAAGAAACAAAAGAAATAATGGTTGATGGATCGTCTACCGTGTTCCCGATTATGGAAGCTGTTGCTGAGGAATATCAGGCAGCGAACCCGGATGCAAGAGTTAATATAGGAGTATCCGGAACCGGTGGCGGTTTTGAAAAGTTCATCGCAGGTGAGACGCATATTTCAAATGCTTCCCGTCCGATTAAAGAGGAAGAAAAAGCACTACTTGAAAAAAATGGAATTGAGTATACGGAATTTGAAGTAGCTCTTGATGGATTATCAATTGTAGTAAATAAAGAAAATGATTGGGTAGATAAGTTAACAGTCGAAGAACTGACTAAAATGTGGAGTGAAGATGGTGGAGTAGAGACCTGGGCTGACGTACGAGAGGGCTGGCCTGAAAAAGAAATTAAATTCTATAGCCCGGGAGCAGATTCTGGAACCTTTGATTATTTCAGTGAAGTAGTATTAGGAGATGCACAAATTCGCCAGGACGCATCACTATCAGAAGATGACAATGTCCTTGTTCAGGGTGTAACTGGATCACCGAACGCTATCAGTTACTTTGGCTATGCTTATTACGCGGAAAACAAAGATAATTTGAAGGTAGTACCAATTGTAAACAGTGATGGGGAAGCAGTAAAACCGAGTCAGGAAACAATTCAGTCAGGTGAATATAATCCATTCTCCAGACCATTGTTTATCTATGTGAAAAATGAAGCATTACAAAACGATTCAGTATATGATTTTACAAAATATACACTCGAAAACGCTGGTGAGATGGCAAAAGCTGTAGGTTACGTTGCTAAACCGGAAAGTAAGTATGAAGAAGCCTTACAAAAGATCGACGAACTAGCAGGAAAATAATCTATATCACACAATAAAATAATGCGGGACCAATAGGTGTGAGGGAAGTTAAATAAGAAAAGGCTTCTCCTCACTTTCCTGCATTTTAAGATAGTTTAGGGTTATTGCTATTGTCAGACAGCAACTAAACGATTTTACAGAGGAGTATTTATATGGCAGTCAACGTTAAAGACATGATGAAGGAAAAGAAATCAAATCGTTTTTTGCTTCGTTTTTCAGAAAAAGCGGCGCCAACGATTTTCTTGCTGTGTGCAATAATATCTGTACTGACTACAATTGGCATCACACTTACGTTATTAGTGGAAACTGTCACTTTCTTTAATCGTGTATCTTTTATTGATTTCATAACAGGAACGAAATGGTGGCCATTTGGAGAAAACCCAAGTTTCGGAATTCTTCCATTAATATCAGGAACGCTATTAATCACGGTTATTGCAATGGCGGTTGCGATTCCAATTGGTCTTGCCTCAGCAATTTATCTAAGCGAATTTGCTTCACCAAATATACGCAAAATCGTTAAACCTATCTTGGAAGTATTGGCAGGTATTCCCACGATTGTATATGGTTTTTTTGCCTTGACTTTTGTTACTCCGATGCTGCAAAACGTCATTTCAAGTTTGCCAATTTTTAATGCGTTGAGTCCCGGAATTGTTGTAGGGGTAATGATTATACCGATGATTGCATCATTATCTGAAGATGCAATGAGTTCTGTCCCCAATGATATGAGGGAAGGAGCTCTGGCAATGGGCTCTACCAGACTGGAAGTAGCGTTAAAGGTAGTAGTTCCAGCTGCTTTATCTGGAATCATTGCTTCATTTGTATTAGGTATTTCACGCGCTATTGGCGAGACGATGATTGTAGCAGTCGCAGCTGGAGGAACACCAAAGCTTTCATTAGATGTTACAGAGTCTATTCAGACCATGACAGGTTATATTGTTCAGGTAAGTTTAGGTGATGCGTCTTATGGATCGACCACATACTACAGTATTTATGCGGTTGGTATGACGTTGTTTGTTTTCACGTTAATAATGAATCTGTTGTCGCAATATATCTCCCGTCGTTTCAAGGAGGATTACTAATATGAATTTGGTCGATAAACAGGTTATTCAAAATAAAATGAGTAAGCGATTAGTTAAAAATCAATTTATGAATAAATTATTCTTTTCGGCTACCGCTTTTGGAATAGTGGTTTTAATAGTATTGTTATACCGGGTGCTTTCAGAAGGTATTGGTCATTTGGACTGGGGGTTTTTAACAAACTTTGCATCAAGGTTTCCTGAAGAAGCGGGCATTAAAGCAGCAATCGTCGGTTCGTTATGGTTAATGGCTGTAACGGCGCCAGTATCTCTTTTACTGGGGGTTGGAACAGCAATATATTTAGAGGAATATGCAAGTAGGAACAAATTTACACGCTTTATTCAAATAAATATTTCAAATCTAGCAGGGGTACCTTCCATTGTATTTGGTTTATTGGGTCTTACAGTTTTCGTACGATTATTGGAAATGGGAAGAAGTATTATGGCGGGTGGATTAACGATGAGCTTGTTAATACTGCCAATAATTGTTGTATCTTCCCAGGAAGCAATAAGAGCTATCCCAAAGAACCAGTATGAGGCATCGTTTGCAATGGGAGCCACGAAATGGCAGACCGTTCGTCGTGTTGTGTTACCTGCAGCAATACCAGGCATTCTTACTGGGGGTATATTAGCTCTATCACGTGCAATAGGTGAAACAGCACCACTACTAATGATTGGTGCACTCTCATTTATCGCTTATTTACCGGAAAATGTCTGGTCTGGTTTTACTGTGTTACCAATTCAAATCTTCAATTGGACCGGAAGACCACAAGAGGAATTTCATTTAGTGGCATCAACAGGAATTATTGTATTGCTAGTCATATTGTTATTTATGAACTCGATTGCCGTCATCATACGAAATAAGTTTTCGAAGCGATTTTAATTAGGAGGTTTTTAAGATGAATAGTGCAGCTGAGACCAAACATGTACCAGTTCCAAATACAACGGTTAAACCAAATAACAGGGATTCTAAATCAATTTATTCCATTCAGAACTTTAGTCTTTGGTATGGAAGTGATCAGGCACTATATGATGTTCAATTTGATATACCGGCTAATAATGTAACAGCCATAATTGGGCCGTCCGGATGTGGTAAATCGACATTCATTAAGGCACTAAACCGTATGGTGGAATTAGTCCCATCCGTAAAAATGTTGGGAAGTATTAACTATAATGGAAAAAATATTTTCAGCTCTAAGTATAAAGTTGAAGAATTAAGGACAAATGTTGGAATGGTTTTTCAGAACCCAAATCCATTTCCAAAGTCTATTTATGAAAATGTTGCATATGGACCAAAAATTCATGGTATTAAAAAGAAAAAGGTACTTGATGAGATTGTAGAAAAAAGTCTTAAAGGTGCAGCACTATGGGATGAAGTGAAAGATCGTTTGCAGGAGAATGCTTTCGGTTTATCAGGTGGTCAGCAGCAAAGACTTTGTATCGCCAGATGCTTAGCAATTGAACCGGATGTTATTTTAATGGATGAGCCAACGTCTGCACTAGACCCCATATCAACAGCGAAAATAGAGGAACTGGTACAAACGTTAAAAGAAGATTACAGTATAGTGATTGTTACGCATAATATGCAACAGGCAGCTAGAATATCGGATAAAACTGCTTTCTTCCTAAATGGGGAAGTAATAGAGTACAGAAACACTGATGAACTTTTCTCCAATCCTGAAGATAAGCGTACTGAGGACTATATCACCGGCCGTTTCGGTTAATAATTTAAAAGGAGGAGCTCTATGGTTGCCAGAGAACAATTTGAAAATGACTTAAATAACATTAAAGAGGAAATAGTGGCATTGGCAAAAAATACAGAAAATGCCTTGTGTGAAGCTGTTGACGCGTTCTATAACCAGGATATTCAATTGGCAAATCAAATTATTGACCGAGATAAAGAAATAGATGAACATGAGCATACAATTAACGATAAAACGATTTTATTGATTGCAAAACAGCAGCCAGTAGCAACTGATCTACGTCGATTGATAATTGCACTAAGGATTACTACTGATTTAGAGCGGATGGGAGATAATGCTAAAAATATTGCAAAATCAACAATCCATTTAGGAGAGAACCATCGCTTAACAATCCATCATGAGATAAAACAGATGCGTGACATGGCTGTAGAAATGATTCACACTGCCATGTATGCTTTCCAATATGAAGATATTTCTATAGCTGGCAAGTTATCTGAGATGGACGACCAAGTTGACAAATTGTACGAACGAATTATTCACGAGCTATTGACCGAAACAGCTACAAATTCAGAAAAAATTCAATTTGTTATGCAAATGGCTTTCAGTGCAAGATATATTGAGCGATTTGCAGATCACATCACCAATATTGGAGAAAGTATTTTATTCCTGGTAAAGGGTGAATCATATAAACTTAACTAGTTTGATACAAATAGAGAGGGCATAACTAAAACTTTTTCCACTTTAAAGACGAATAATAACAGGATAGGATGGTATCCTTTCTTACTGCAAAAAATCCGAACTAATTCGAATTCTGTTTCAAGAATTTGAATCATAGTTCGGATTTTACTTTGACTTAAACACTTTGTTCCAGCCTCTTAATTAGTTAGTTTTTCAGCAATCTCGTAATGGCTCATTTTACTTGTTAATTCAAAATCACCAAGTTGTACTTTTGTAGTATAACCTTCTTCTTCCATGTATTGGGTAAATTTATCCTGGTCTTTAATAATGTCATTATCAGCTAATATACCGCTAATGGTCGATGGTGCCATCCCTGATTCAACAGTTAGGGTATAAGTAACTGTACGATTATCCTTTTCAGAAGTTGAGTTGTTTTTCTCATTTTTTGTATTTTCTCCTGTCTCGGTCTCTTGACTTTCATCGGAACCCGAACCCTTCTGATCCTCTTTTGTCTTTGAAGAATCGTCAGTGGATTTTTTATTCTCGTCTGACGTTACTGAAACAGAAATATATTCAGACTCAGTTAGAACATGGTATCCTTTTGCTTCAACATTTTTAATCATGTCATCGGTTGACATATTTTCAGTTTTACTTTTGGGATCATTTGTAAAATAAAACATTACAAGTAATAGGATACCAGCTGATAAGAGACCAAGTGCGAATGATCTAATTGGTTGTTTCATAATTTTCCCCTATCTCTCTAGAAGTTTACTTTTAATTATGTACGTTATCTTTGGAAAAGTCATCGGTAAGCAATTCTTCTTCTAATATCTTTATTTTCTTTTTCATTTGGTAATTATCCTGCATAGTTGAAATTGAAAACTGTTCTAATTCACTTTCCAGTTCGTCAAATTTGTCGTTCATAAAAAAAGACAATACAAGTAATACAACAGCGATGACAATTATAGTAATTAACGCATACATCATTTTTTTCTTCCCTCCATTTCATGTACAATTATATTTATAACATATATTTTAAAAAAGAGAAATCATCAATATTTTACAGCTAGATTCTTGATTGTTTCTATAATATCTGCTATTATAATTAAGTCTGAATATAATAAAAGATGCCTATTAGAAAACTTGGCTTATCGTCAAGCATTAGTTGCACTTATGCTGTAAGAAAGTTTGTATACTTTCTTATCTGCCAAAGCAAGACTTTATAGTTTGGAGGGAAAATTTATGCGCGTAAATATTACTTTAGCATGTACTGAAACAGGCGATCGCACCTACATTTCAACTAAAAATAAGCGTACTAACCCGGAACGTTTAGAGCTTATGAAATATAGCCCACGTCTAAAAAAACACACATTGCATCGTGAAACAAAATAATTATTTATTAAAATAAAACTCTTGCCATTAAAGAAGGTAAGGGTTTTATTTTTTATCTTCAATTGTATATACTTTTGATAGGGGTGAGCGCAAATGGATAAAATAGAATTACGCAAGAATGCTATTACTATGTTAAAGAGTGTTTCTGAACAAGAGAGAAAGAATATCGAGGGGAAACTGACACAAAACATTGTTGAATCGAATATATGGGAACAGTCAGATGTTGTTGGTATAACAATTTCCAATGGGTTTGAGTGGAATACAAAGCCAATCATTGAAGCTGCATGGGATGAAGGTAAATCTATATGTGTGCCAAAGTGCCGACCGAAAGAACGAAAGCTCGATTTTTATAGAATAAATACATATGAACAATTGGAAGTGGTTTATTATAATTTATTGGAGCCAATCCCTGAAGTAACGCAAAGAGTAGACAAAGATATGATCGACTTACTCATCGTACCAGGATTGTTATTTGATAGGAGCGGCTTTCGAATAGGCTTTGGTGGAGGGTATTATGATCGGTTTTTAAGTGATTTTCCAAATAATAGAATTTCCTTGGCTTCCAATGCACAAATAGTAGAAGGGTTACCGACTGAACCGTACGATATACCAGTAGATAAAATAATTACAGAAAGTGGATTTCTGAGATAAGGAGAGATGTAATGTAATGGTAGATTCGACACGCTATTCCCGGCAAATGTTATTTGCTCCAATACGAGAAGCAGGACAGGAAAAGTTGGCAAACAGCACCGTACTCGTTGTTGGTGCTGGTGCACTGGGTACTGTTATATGTAATCATCTTGTTAGAGCGGGTATTGGTCGATTGCGTCTGATAGACCGTGACTATGTTGAACTAAGTAATTTGCAGCGCCAAATGCTTTTTGATGAAGATGATGCTAAACAGGCAATGCCTAAAGCTGTTGCTGCAAAAAATAAACTGGAAAAAATGAATAGTACTGTTTCGATTGAAGCAATTGTAGGTAATGCTACAAATGAAAATATAAACGAATTAATAAAAGGCATTGATGTAGTATTAGATGGTACAGATAATTTTTCTACACGTTATCTTTTAAACGATGCCTGTTTTAAACATAATATCCCATTCTCATATGGTGGGGTTGTCAGTTCAAGAGGTATGACTGCATTCTTCATTCCCAATGAGACTCCCTGCTTACGTTGTATTACAAACGAAGGTACCGGAAGTGGCCATACATGTGACACAGTCGGCGTGATTTCACCGGCAGTTGATATGATTTCTTCTTTACAAACTACCGAAACAATAAAGTTTTTAACTGGTAATAAAGATAATTTACGACATACGCTAAAAACAGTTGATATATGGTATAACCAGCAATATGACATGAAATTATCAAACCCTGATCCAAGCTGCCGCACATGTCAAAAGAATGAATATCCAGCGTTACAAAAAACAGCACAAAACAGTGAAGTTGTATTATGCGGACGGGATACGGTTCAAATCCACCACAAATCAAGCATGGATTTGGAATACTGGGAAAAACAATTAGCTAAAGTAGCTACAGTACAGCGAACACCATTTTTATTAAAGGCAGCTTTTCATGAAACTATTAATCTTGTCATCTTCGCAGATGGGCGTGTTCTTGTACAAGGTACTGAAGACCCTGTTCAAGCAAGAATTTGGTATGACCGTTATATTGGATCCTGATGCATAAAATCACTCCATTTTGAAAACAATTAATAACAACTTCATTAGCAGAAAAGGGTGTCAGGATGAGAATCTTTTTAGTTCTTACATTTTTATTGACCGTAGTGACAATGGTCTTTAAATGGAGATATAGAATCGTAAACACGTTGTTAGCAATTAGTTTCCTCCGTCGGATTGCAGTTATGATTACAATGAACATGCCAGCAATACGTAACAAAATATTACCCGGCCTGTTTAGTCGACAACCAAACTAAAGCATATATTTTAAAAAAGAAGCTGTTCTGCAACAGCTTCTTTTACTATATAATTAGAAAACTTGGCTTATTGCCAAGTCGAAGCAATACTTATGCAGTACTGCTAAAAGAAAAATAAGTTTATTTTTGGTAAGATGGTTTCAGGGAGGAAAGCGAATGTACTTATCTGAGCAATATACGTTTTATAAATTAGCACATAGTCTAGTTGCAAAAGACGACTTTGAAATACTGCATATAAATGAAAGTGGCCAGGAAATATGGCTCGAAAAATATGAAAATAAAACGTCATATGTGGTTCGCTTATTACATAGAGGTTTTGACTGGAAAAATCATTTAAAAAAAGATATAAGAACCGTTTTTCAAAAAGCAAAAGCTATGAAACATTTCTTTCTGGGTAAACATATTGAAATACATAATGTATATATTTCTACTCATTCACCGGTAGATGATTGGAATATACTTAAGAAACCAATGCAGCTGAATGAAAAGAATCCATTGAAAATGAAAGTATATTATTTGTCAGAGGCAGAAAAAGCTGCTGAACAATCTCGTCTGCAGGATGCAATTGGCAGTTCAAGTGTAACTATTTCAGATGATGATTCGGAACTGGATATGGAAGAACAGGTTGAATATTATAAATCGCAATTGGATACTACTCTGAAAAATAAAAAAAATGAGGCGGAAAGCTTATTCTCGAATGGGAAACCATTTTTAACCTACTTTTTACTAGGTATTAATATTTTGGTTTTTCTATTGCTTGAACTGAATGGGGGCAGTAAATCTACAGAAACTCTAATTGAGTTTGGAGCAAAATATAATCCTGCCATTATTGAAAATGGTGAGTGGTGGCGAATTATTACCTCTATGTTCCTTCATATTGGGTTTCTGCACTTAATTATGAATATGTTTGCTGTTTATTATCTTGGTGCAGCTGTTGAACGAATTTATGGTTCAACCCGATCTATTCTTGTATATTTTTTAGCAGGTATAGGCGGTGGGTTGGCCAGTTTTGCATTCACCACTAACATCTCAGCTGGTGCTTCTGGTGCATTATTCGGGCTCTTTGGTGCACTATTATTCTTTGGATTAATACATAAAAAAATATTCTTTCAAACGATGGGTAAAAGCTTGCTTATAATAATTGGAATAAACCTTGTATTTGGATTCATGGTACCTCAAGTTGATAATGGAGCACATTTGGGAGGATTAATATCTGGATTTGTCGCTTCAGCGATTCTGCATTTACCTCAGAGGAGAAAGTTGTCAATGCAGCTTTTTGCATTCATTCTCTACGCAGTTATTATCTTGGGATTGATAATATTCGGAACTCAACATAACCTGAACAGCCCTTCTTATCAGTTGTTGAAAGTGGAACAGTTAGCATCAGTTCCGGATTATGAAGAAATAGTCGAGGTTACTACAATTGGTTTAAGGAATTCTGAGGATCTTGCAGATATATTATTGTTTCAAAGGTCTTATGCTTATGTGAAGCTAAACGAGGTTGATTTGGCAATCGATGATTTGGAGTCTGCAATACAGATGAATGATGAATTTGCTGAAGCACATTTTAATTTAGCGGTTTTGTACTATAATAAAGGACAGGAAAATAAAGCACAAGAGCGCATTAGGGAGGCATATGAAATTAAACCGGACAGTGATGATATTAAAAGGCTTTATGAACAGATTATCGATCAATAAAACGAACAGAGGACAGTTTTCAAATGGTTGTATTTTCCAAAATACGCAAAAATTTATATCAATTGCATTAAAAATCTACAAAACGTACTAAAATAACTAATTAAATGAGGCTGGGGCATAACTAAAAATCTCTACTAATTCTATCTCAAGAATTTGAATCATAGTTCGGATTTTTGACTTAAATACTTTTATCACAGCTACTTTATTGAAATTCAGGATACTGCTGAATCAGTCTTTCCTTTTTACCGTTAATTTCATATAAAACGATTAAATGTTTATTCTGTTTGTCAAACAGTATTAGGGGAACATAACTTTTTAACTTATTTTTCTCTATGTTCTTAGCATTAATAATATAATTTTTATAGATACCTTCCCAAAGTTGACCAATAATTTGATTCGTTTGTTTTTGGGTTAGTGATGGAAGGGGGGTATCATTATATTGGTAAAGCTGTGTAAGTGGAACTGAAAGGTACAATTCTCCATCAATATCAAAATGTCGGATGAGCAATTTCCATGAATATAATAATTGCTGATGTGTTGTATGGTCAAGTAATGTTGCCCACTCGGTTTCATATTTGTTATTCGGTGTCTTAAAAGATTCTAGAGCAGTGTTCGGCGAATCAATTACATACAATTGATCATATGTCATTTTGTGAATGCTTTTAATCTGGTCGTCTGGATAATGAACTTCCCCATGATGATAGGATATAGCTTGAAAATAGCTGCTATCCTCACCATAAATTTTCTCTTTTGTTTCAATTCTATCGGTATCTTCCATCCATTTGCTTCGAATACCTCTTAACATGCCATTATTGAATATTAACGAAGCATCTTGCCTGAGGTAAATTTCTTTATCACTTTTTGACTCACTCTCCCATATTATCTCATAGGAGTCATTGGTTTTCTCAGTTATCATTTCAAGACGAGTATTCGCCTTATCAAAGCTTGTCTCTTCATCCATAGGAAAAAACGTAATAGTTGGAACAGTCTCTTCCTGCATGATGTATATAAATACTGGTAAAAATATTAAAAAAATTCCGATGTAAATTAAAAGCCGTTTTTTCATTTCTGTTATCACCCTTTTTGTTTCCACTTAAAATAAAATGTATGAGCTTGGACAACTGTTTATGCTTATTTGGGAATAGAATAAATGACTTGTAACAAACTATTTATAGATTCTATTTAAGGGTGATGAATTTATGGAGAGAGAAAAACAATCGTTATTTTCCTCGTTTCAAAAAAATGTTGATTATATGAAAGACAGGTTGGCTGTTGATAAAAGTTTCGATGTAATTTATTTGGATTTAGAGTATGCAGGAAGAAAAATGGCTTTATTTTTAATTGACGGATTTGCTAAAGATGAGATTATGCACTATATTATGAAGCTATTGGCACAGCTGGAACCCGAGCAGTTGGAACCTGACCCTTTAACAAAACTTTTTAAAACATACATCCCCTATATCGAAATAGGTCGGCTTAAAGATTTAAACAAGATAGCTGATCAAGTACTTGGTGGTCCAGCAGCATTAATTGTTGAAGGTATCGATGAAGTAATCATGATTGATGCAAGGACATACCCTGTAAGGGCCCCAGCCGAACCAGATTTGGAAAGGGTTGTGCGCGGTTCCCGAGATGGTTATGTTGAAACGATTGTTTTTAATACTGCTCTTACAAGGAGAAGGGTACGCGATCGATCGTTACGTATGGAATACCTGCAAATTGGCAGAAGGTCCATGACAGATGTCTGTATCTGTTACCTTGACGATATCGCAGATCAAGATCGCGTTGAGAAATTGAAAGAAGTATTAAAAATGATAGATACTGATGGTTTGCCAATGGCAGAAAAGACCATTGAGGAGTTTATCAGTGGTCGACATTGGAATCCATATCCGACTGTCAGGTATACGGAAAGACCTGACACAGCAGCAGCTCATTTGTATGAGGGTCATGTGCTCATTATTATCGATGGATCTCCCAGTGTAATGATTACACCCGCGACCTATTGGCATCATTTGCAGCATGCAGAAGACTACAGACAAAAACCAATGGTTGGTGCGTATTTACGATTTGTTCGATTTATTGCAGTTTTTGTATCAATTTTCATATTACCGCTTTATTATCTTTTTTCTGTTAGTCCAGAATTTTTACCGACAGGTTTGGAATATATTGGTCCGTCGGAACCTGGAACCATTCCCTTAATCGTACAATTTTTAGTGGCTGAGGTAGGAATTGATATGCTGCGATTGGCAGCAATTCATACACCATCGTCTTTAGCAACGGCACTTGGGCTGGTTGCTGCCATATTAATGGGGCAGGTGGCAGTAGAAGTTGGGCTATTCTCAAGTGAGGTTGTTCTTTACTTAGCAGTGGCAGCAATAGGTACTTATGCAACACCAAGTTATGAATTGAGTTTGGCAAATCGATTGATTCGAATGTTTTTACTGTTAGTAACAGCATCTTTTGGAGCAATTGGATATGCAGTTGGAATTACTCTATGGATTCTGTATTTAGTACGAATATACTCGTTCAAAACTGCTTATTTTTGGCCGTTACTGCCTTTTTCTTATCGGGCATTTCGTGATGTATTCCTGCGATCACCTATGCCATTGAAAAATAGAAGACCAGTATTTTTACATCCAAAGGACCCAGATCGTTAAATAGTTTCGATCTGGTTTTTTGTTGTTCCTTATTTCACCACACTTTGGTATAATTATAAATGGTGATTTAAATGGAAACTATTTATGATATACAACAGTTATTGAAAAGATTTGGAACGATTATATATACTGGTGATCGATTAGCAGATCTTGAACTAATGGAAGCCGAAGTCAAAGAACTATATCAGGCGCAATTTATTGAAACTAACGAATACCAGATGGCCTTACTACTCCTTAGACAAGAAGCATCACGGGTACGGGATAAAAAAGGAGAGGGTTCCTAATGGATCAAAACATTATAGGTGTAGATGTTGGTGGCACAACAATAAAAATTGGCATATTAAATGAAGCAGGGAATATCTTAGATAAGTGGGAGATTCCAACTAATGTTACTAACAACGGTACTTCAATTCTGACAGATATTTGGAACTCTGTGAGACAGAAAATTGATTCAGGCCAGTTTAACGAAAAAACCTTTTCCGGAATTGGACTGGGTGCTCCAGGCTTCATACACGAGGATTCAGGAAGTGTGTATGAAGCAGTAAACATAGGATGGAAAAACATAGAAATAGCCAGAGAACTAAAGGCAATTTCCAAATTACCTGTATATGTACAGAATGATGCAAACATTGCAGTACTTGGCGAAAATTGGCTTGGTGCAGGTGAGCAAGCAAGAAATCTTATCGCTATTACCCTTGGAACAGGGGTAGGAGGCGGAATAATTGCCAACGGTACTATTTTAAATGGTGAAAATGGAACAGCAGGCGAGATTGGTCATATTACCGTTGAAGAAAATGGCTATCTATGCAATTGTGGCCGCAGAGGTTGCTTAGAAACTATTGCATCAGCAACTGGCATGGTTCGACAAGCTAAGAATAAAATTAAAATAGATCCAACAAGCCGTTTAGCTTCCTTTTATCAGGAGAATGAAAGTATAACGACGAAAGATATTTTCGAATTAGCAAATCATGGTGATACCTTAAGCAAGGAAATTATTGACTATACTGCTGATGTTCTCGGTTTAGTAATTGCAAATCTTGCAACAATAATAAATCCCTCTAAAATTCTTGTAGGCGGCGGTGTTTCAAAAGCTGGAGAAGGGTTTATAAATAGTATAGATAAGACTTTTCGCGAATATGCATTGGACAGAGTAAGTAAAATTTGCGAATTAAAAGTTGCTCAGCTTGGGAATGACGCTGGGATTATTGGTGCGGCCTATTTAGTAAAACAAAAATTAAATAATACTGCATTTTAACCTTTACTTTTTATAAGTCTTCTATTATTATAATAATTTGTTAGTTGCTTACTGCTAATATAAAAAAGATGTAAATTCTATGAAACTTTTTGATAAAGAAAAACGTCATATAGTAGTGTAGGGCATTTGCCACGTTTCAAAAATGTGGTTACGGGTATTAGATTAAATGAATAAGTATAGATAGTGAAAGAAATAAGATGATAAATGTTTTATTGTAGGAGGAACAAAAATGAACTTTAAACGAGTCAAAATGCCTTTATTTATAATTGCAACCTTATTATTTGGGTTAAAGACTTATTTTATATATCGATTTTTATTTAGTATTGAATTGGAAAACACGATGCAGGAATTCATCCTGTTCATAAATCCATTTGTTTCTGCTTTTTTATTCTTTTCAATAAGTGTATGGTTTAAAAAGCAGTCCCGACAAATGAAGTTTTTGCGTTATACAACATTAATTGGAACACTTATTGTATATTTTAATCTTGTTTTCTACCGTTCTTTTACTGATTTTATAACAATTCCACAGTTATTCCAGGCAAGTAATATGGGTGACTTGGGTTCAAGTATTTTTACGTTGATTGAAGTTTACGATATTTTGTTTATTATCGATGTAGCAATTATTTGGTATTTAAGTAAGAAAAAGCCTGATACTATGTCTGTAAACTATCCAAAAAGTGGAAGAGTATTTGCATTAGCAATGTCATTAATGCTGCTTGCAGGGAACTTTTTCTTAGCTGAAATGGAAAGACCTCAATTATTCACTCGCGCGTTTGACCGTGAATATTTAGTGAAAAATATTGGGTTATTCAATTATCACGTTTATGATTTAGCGGTACATTCAAAAGTGAAAACGCAGCGAGTCTTTGCAGATGGCAATCAACTGCCTGAAATCAAAGAGTATGTAAATGAAAATGTTCAAAATGATAGCAAGTCACCGTTATATGGTATTGCAGAAGATAAGAATGTTATCTTCATTTCGGCAGAATCTGTGCAGAACTTTGTGATAAATAATAAAGTAAATGGTGAAGAGATAACACCGTTCTTAAACAGTTTAGTTAATGATGAAAGTACCTATTATTTTGAAAACTTTTATCATCAGACACAACAGGGAAAGACCTCTGACTCCGAATTTCTGACCGAAAATTCACTTTATCCATTATCTAGAGGTGCAGTATTCTTTACACATGGTCAGAATGAGTATAACGCGATGCCAGAAATCCTTAACGAAGAAGGATATTACACGTCAGTTTTTCACTCGAATAATAAAAGCTTTTGGAATCGGGATCAAATGTATAATAGCTTAGGATTCGATCATTTTTATGGTGAAAAAGCATATGAAGTCAATAAAGAGAATTCGATTGGATGGGGTCTGAAAGATAAACCGTTCTTTGAACAGTCCATTAAGTATTTACAGACAATGGAACAGCCGTTTTATTCTAAGTTTATTACACTAACAAATCACTTTCCATTTGAATTAAGTGAAGAAGATAGTTCAATTGATAAATATGACTCAAATTCCGCTACGCTAAATAATTATTTTCCAACAGTCCGGTATACTGATGAAGCGATTAAAAAATTCTTTAAGCAGTTAAAAGATGCTGGATTGTATAAAGATTCCGTCATTGTGATTATGGGAGATCACTATGGTATTAGTGAAAATCATAATAAAGCGATGAGTAAGTATTTAGGTAAAGATAAGATAACACCTTATGATCATGTACAACTACAGGAAGTACCAATGTTCATTCATATACCAGGACATGAAGATGGAAAAGTTATGTCTCAAGTAACTGGTCAAATAGATATAAAGCCAACATTATTACACATGCTGGGTATATCAACAAAAAATGATATATACTTCGGTAACGACATGTTCCGGAAAGATCGCAAGGGTTATATAGCATTACGAAATGGAGATTTTATTAGTCAAAAATATATCTCGACAAGCGGTATCTGCTATAATCGAAAAACTGGAGAGCCTGTTGAACCAAATGAGAATGAAACTGATGAAAGTAAAACAGAGTCCGCATGTAAGCCAATTAAGAAGAAAGTAGAAAAAGAATTAGGATACTCAGATGAAATTATTTATGGGGACCTATTCAGATTTATGGACTTTTCAAAAAGCAAATAAGTAAATAAAAAGCTGATCCATCTAATGGATCAGCTTTTTATTGCTTATAGGCTTTAAATAGGCTCTAAAATATGTGTGCTGTGGATAAATGGATTTCCGAACCTCCATACGATTATAATGTTCGAACAGACATTTGCGCTTTTTCCAAATAAAAAAACTAACTACCAGAGTTAGTTTTAATTAACAGTTAAGAAAGTATAAACATTTTTTTTACCTATTACATTAATGTAACTAAACTATTTGCATTTCTAATTAAAAGGAGTCCTTAGGAGGAGAAAGCAAAATATGCCTTCATATAACCCCTTTAACAAAAAGTCTAGTTGCCTAATTTATATACTTCCTATTTCGGAAATTATCGTCGCAACTGAGAAGAAGCCAAAAGTTAGTGCAGAAATGGCAGAGAAACCAAGTGCGAATACATTTTTGATCTTCAATTGGCGTATTACTGATACTACTGACAACAGAGTAACAAGTAAAAGTATTACTGCTAAAATCATTTTGAAAATATCCTCCTTATGAACTTTCTTTGATTGTGATAATTACTATAAGTTCTTCAATTTATTATTATGTAACAAGCTATTTCCTATTCTTATTTTATAGTATAAAATGGGTTTTGTCGAGTTATATTATAGTGAATTTCGTGAACAAATATTCAGGAGGGTAATAATGAATTTTAAAAGCATGTCCTTAGGTCCATTAGGAACGAACTGTTATATCGTACACAACGATAACGATGCAATAGTAATTGATCCCAGTGGTGATCCAGAGAAAATTATAACGTATTTAAGTGACGAGAAACTCACACCGAAAGCTATTTTGCTAACCCATGCACATTTTGATCATATTGGTGGAGTTAGTAAAGTTAGGAATTACTATGACATCGATGTATACATTCATGAAGAGGAAGCAACGTGGCTTGAGAATCCAAAGTTAAATGGATCGATGCTATTTACCGGGAGCGAGATAAAAACGAAAGGTGCAGAGCATTATTTAATTCCAGGAAATTTACAGTTAGGCGCAATAAAGTTTGAAATAATACATACACCTGGACATTCACCAGGCAGTGTTAGTTTCATATTTCATGAGCAAGGACACGTTGTTAGTGGTGACGTACTATTTAACAAAGGTATAGGCAGAACAGATTTGCCAGGTGGAGATATTAGGCAGCTTGAACAAAGTATACGTAACAATCTATATACATTGCAGGAATCTTATATTGTTTGTCCTGGTCATGGACCAGCAACAACAATTGGAGAAGAGAAGCAGAATAATCCTTTTTTCTCTAACTAATAAGTTTTTAAAACGTGTCAAATTTAAACAGTATATGCGGTCTAAGCAAAAACAAAAGCTCAAGCGCCTGTTCAGCGCCGTATGGACTGTGCTCAGCGCATCGCGGGTAGATCGACGTTGCCGTGCAAATCGGCTGACTTAGTCGGTCTTCCTTTTCCCTGAGATTAGATGAACTTGACTTATCGCCAATGATGGCGAAAGTCAAGATGAATCCTATGCTTGGAAAGCGAAAAGGAAACACGGCGACCAATGTGAGCCGATGTTGATTTATCGTACGAAGGTGAGGGAAGTTGCGCTTGTCGCTGAAGCTGGACCGTCGCTAGATAGCTTAGTGAGTTATATACAGCGCTCAAATTTTATAGTTTCTCTAGAAAGAAACAAAAAAGCCCTTCATTAGCGAAGGGCTTTAGGGGGGATGTGCTCTGCTCTTTTGTTGGTTAGGGATAAAAGTTAAGCTACTATTCTCACTATAATTGTATATAAACAACATGTCAATAGTGAAAACATAAATACAGAGAGTTTTCTTAAAACCTGTGGATATATGAATATGTTGTTGGGATAAGCTATCTTACTAAAAGAAGCCAAATAAAAAACCCTGCATTATTATATGTAAGCAGGGTTTTTCTTTTAATGCCCGAATCCAGGCACTAATATGAATTCTGAATACCAAGTAAAACCAACCATAAATACTGTACAATAAGCTCCGAATAAATACATATACATGCGTTCTGATAATTTCAGATAACTTACTGTTAGGAAAAATGCCGTTTGGACAAGAAATAGTATTGCTGTTTTTTGCATATCTCCCACATAAAACATTACTGTGAAAATACCTGTCCAAAAAGCAAGGACTCGAAACATTCGATCCATGTTTTCCCCCTCCTTTTAGGTAACCTTATCATTGTTATTATAAACGACGATTTGGATAATGTAAATAAATCTTATTAAACAATTGAAAGTTTTGCCACGTAAGTGCAATTTTCGCATCCTTTAAACATATTTTCGTTTTCAATTAAATCTACATTCGTAAATAATGCTTCAAACATACCCTTCAGAAAATTATTGTGGAGTTTACAGACCATTGTATGATTTGTAGACGCTACTTCCTTAAATGGACAATTTTTTATCTGAAAAGTTATGCTAGTACTGTCCTGGTTATATTGAAAGTCCGGATACATCCCTAGCATTGTGCCAGCATCTTCTAATATGTTAATTTTTTGTTCTTCTGTAAGTTCCTCAAACAAGGGTCCATTATGATACCGTTCAATTACCTTACTCCCATATTTATATCCAGTCTGATATAAAGCATGTATTCCAGCTTCTCCTAATTCAACAAAGGACTCTAATGCGATTGAAGACAGTAGTTTATAATCCCGATGTGGAAAGTTAAGCTCGATTACCTCATCTGAAAGCCGATAAACTCTGCTTGGCCGTCCTCCTTTGCCAGTCTTTTTCGAGTACGATTCGACAATATTTATATCTTCCAGCTTTGACAGATGGAGCCTGGCTACGTTTGGGTGGATATCGAATAATTCAGCAACCTCTGTAACACCAACTTCCTGATGGTGTTTAATTAGATACTGGTAAATATTAAATCGTGTTGGATCACTAAGCACATTCGTTACTTTAAGTGTTTGTTCCACCGATAATCACCTCACTATGTTTGTTACTTTAATTATAGTGAAAAGCAATAATGAATTGTGCGAAATAAGTTATTTGTTAAAAAATGTACACAACTTAATGGTAGTATTATGACACATTTTAAAATGATTATTCCAACCATAGTCTACTGGATATCAAAAAAGTAGCGTTGGAGTCTGTTTTAATACTAAAAAGCAGAAGATATTCTTTTTCATTGTAGACAATATACTCAACATCTACATCGCCATATGGAAATTGATAATGTATAGGGTTATCCAAATCATTTCCAAGCAATACTTCTTCCTTAAATGATGTTCGTGCCATTTGAAGTAATGTTTCTATTTTCAATTGGTTTATCTGATTATGGGTTATTTGTATTTCATTCTGGTACATATTAATACTCGCAGTAATTATAATTAACGAAATTGCGATGATAAATAGGACGTAAGGGAGGATAAATCCTTTACTACTACCGGTAAATAATAATTGTCTTTTCAAATTGCTCACCTTTTGATGATGTGATAGTGGCGTGAAAACCGTATGCAGTAGACTTAAATTTAACTGCTTGTACATCGCGTAAATAAATTTCATGCCCTTTGGAATCGACTTTCCTTCTAATCAGATTTTGATACTGTTCAATTGTAACAACTGAACCGTCGGTCTGATTGAGAATGATCCTTGTTGGTTCAATTTTTATATCGGCTGATTCAATTACTTCATCTCGTAAAAAGTAAAAAAACTGCTGAAATGAAAGTTCGTCATAATTAGATGTGAAACTAACCCCTTTTAAAAGGTACCCGGTAAAGGGGACAATTATAAACAAGATGGAAATAGTTAGAATAACTGATAAAAAGGAAAATGCTTTGTCATTTTGCAGAATATCCGTACAGGCAAATCTGATTTGTCTTATTTTTAACATTCTCCCATGTTACACATCCTTTCAGTAATTCGTTTTCAGCTGAAAAATTAAAATTGAGTGTTGTAGCATTTACTTCTTTAGAATAATTAATTGGAAGTCTATTTTGACCATCCCACAAATATGGCTGCAGTTCGTCATGTAGCTTATTGGAAAACAGCCGTTTATGATGCAGTACTTCTCTTTCGTATAGCAATAAATTTGTAATTGGAATAAGAGTTGAAATAATTACCATAAGGAGAGTTATGGCTACGAGGGATTCAATCAGAGAAAATCCTTTATTGTTTAACAATGTAGCACCTGCCTTTTCCGAGTGGACAAGTAACTTTATACTTGTTACTTTTTGTTTGTATCGTAATAGCTCCAGGTTCTATAACAGTTCCCTCGTTATTAAATGCTATTGATGACATAGTCAGGTAATTTATTTTCCACCCTTCTGGAATTTTTCGTTGAACCAGGCTTTTAATATGGTAATCTTCTGCTATGAAATAACTTTCATTTCCGGTAAAGGTTAAACGAAAGTAGCTTCTTGAGTTATATGATTTGGATTGCATGTATAGTAAATCCATTTCTAACGTCTTCATGAAATTAGCTTCTTTCTGCTTTTCAAGAATGGAGAAATGTAATGGAGCACTTAAAATCAGTATTACAGACCAAACGGAAAGAACGAAGAGAACTTCTATTAAGGTGAACCCGTTTTTATAGTTCATCATGTTCCAGTGGGGATACTGACAATTGCTTTGTCATCAGTATTGGTGGTTATCTGCAAGAAAGTATCATCAGGACATTTCTTTTGTTCTTCTGTAATATAACCTTCAGTTTCCAAAGTATCGAGGTCAACTGGATAACTGTTTGTTTCGATGTAATACGCATCAACCTGTGCCTGGACTACAGATACCAAAGCATTGCACCCTTTGTCATAGACTTCCTTGCTCTTGTCACTTAGGTTAGGGACCATTAGAATAATCAGCACGGAGATTATCATGAGGACAATCAGCATTTCTATTAAAGTGAATCCTTTTTGATTTTTGAACAAATTTTCCAACTCCTTATATTGTTTTAATTAACTGAAACATAGGCCACATCAGTGTGACGTAAATAAAAATAATGAAGCTTGCTAAAATGATGAAAAAAGCTGGTTGCAGGTAGGTAATAACTTTCATGGTCCTCCGGTGTATTTCTTCCGTTTGTAATTCTGCATAAATTGTTAAATCCTTTTCAAGTGCATTTACATCTGCATTTTTTTGAAAAATAGTTGATAGCTGATTATCAAGAAGTGGCAGGTTTGCCAATAAGCTTGTAATATAAACCCCATCTGACAACTCTTTGGTCATTAATAAGGCAAAATGTGAAAGGACAGGCTGTTTGTTTTGTTCTGACATGTTAGACAGTATTTCCCTTATTGATATCCCTGTTTTTAATAATGAACTAACATGTGTGGCAAATAAAAATGAAATTTGCATTCTTTTGTATTGATAATAAATAGGTATTACCCTGTAAAATTTTATTTGTTTTTCAACACTGACTTTGTGCTTTACGATATGCCAGATAATAAGAAACAGAACGGTCATTAATGCGAGGACAGTTATAAACCGCACTAATAAATCAATCACAGCCACAGACAACATGACAGTTGAAGTCGTTTCGGTATTGTTATTAAATAGATCCATAAAGGAAGGGAGAACGGATTGTTTAACAAAATACAGCAGTAATGAAAATATAAAAAGTAATATTAACGGATAGCGTGCTGATTCCTGAAATTTTTTAACATAAAGGACGCGTTGTTCATACATTGAAATACATTTCTCAACGTTTGCCTGCAGATTTCCATTATCCCGAACAAAGTATAAGTAGGATGTGATGATTGGGTTGAAGTTCTCTTTTTCTAATGCTCGATCAAGTGTTGTGCCAGACTTTAGGGAAGAGATGACTGAGTTGGAAATGGGTTTTAGCTGTTTATCCCAATTAATAATTTCAAGAGCAGATATCAGTGGATAGCCGTTTGCCAATAACCTTTCCATGCGTTTTAAAAATCGTAATTGAACTTCCTTTTTGGGTGATCTATTTCCCAGTTGAGGAATAAGTTTCTTCAGAGATAAATCCATAAGCAAATGCCTTCTTTCGTAAATGATGAAATGTATGAAATTGTTCCAGGGAACTAATATCAATACCATCCAGCGTCTTTTCCAGCAGACTTCCATCCAACAGCTCGATTACTGCAGCTCGTCTAGTGGTAGTTTTATTGACTTGAACTGGAAGTAACTGTAATGCTGCAACCGAAATAAGCGATTGTTTTAAATCAGAGCGTTTTAAACCCATCTCCAATAAGCGATGAATCGTTCCCAATGCATTATTGGCATGTAATGTGCTGAGAACTAAATGACCAGTTAAGGAAGCATCAAAAGCAAACTGTGCAGTAAAGCTGTCCCTTATTTCACCTACCATTATGATATCCGGATCATGTCTTAGTGCAGCTTTTAATCCAGTCTGATAGGTGATCCCCGCTTTTTCATTTACTTGGACCTGCAGAATATCATTTATATCCTTTTCAATTGGATCTTCCAAAGTAATGGTCTGATAAGATTTCTCTGTTAAAATGGTTTGAAGCAAGGCGTATAGGGTTGTTGTTTTTCCACTTCCTGTTGGACCTGTAAACAGAATGATGCCAGAACGATTTGCAATCCATTCTTTAAGTTTTTTTAATTGGTTTGGAAAAAGAAAGAGCTGTTCAAGGGTAAGGTTATCTTCCTGCGGGAGAATACGGATGGCAAGGCTTTCTATATGGTTAACGGGAAGCGTGGATAATCGTAAGGAATAACGATTAGTAATAGTATCATGTTCAATTGTTCCGTTCTGTGGTTTACGAACTTCACCTATATCCATTCCTGATGTAAACTTATAATAAGTAAGCAACAATTGGTACTGGTTGATGGGTATCGTTTTGTGCAGGATTCTTTTTCCAAATATACGGAAATAAATGTCAGTATTTTCATGGAATGGGTAGAAATGAATATCCGAAGCATTGGTAGTAATAGCAGATTGCAGAAGCTTTTCTGAAAGTTTTGAAGCTGTGCTCAATAATATCTCACCTCCTTAATTAGACTATATTCGACACAGTTTGCAAAACTCCTTCTTTTTCTTAAAAATATTTTTTAAGGCGGGTTATTAATATGAAAACACTTTACTTAATAGGGTTTATGGGTAGCGGAAAAAGCACAATTGGTGAAATGTTAAGTAATATACTAGGTCTGCCACATATTGATACTGATCATCTGGTGGAGGAAGTATACGGACAAACAATTTCTTCTATCTTTCAAAGTGATGGTGAAGGTACGTTTCGGAAGTATGAGTCTGAAGTCCTTAAGAAAACACCTTCACTAAATCACATCATATCAACAGGTGGGGGAATTGTGGAAAAGGAAGAAAATACTCTTTTTATGAAGGAAAATGGAATTGTCATTTACCTGAATACTTCTTTTGAGGAAATCGCTAAGCGGTTAGAAGATGACCAATTAAGACCATTATGGAGTCAAAATGTGAAGGAAAAGAAAATTTTATTTAATAGACGAGAGAAGTTATATGAGGAAAACGCTGACAAAATAATTCATACAGACAATAAATCAGCTAGGGAAATTGCTGGGGAAATTAAAGTGTTATTCGAATGAATTGATAAAAGGGTCAATTTCATAAATACTAATCATCATCATTTATCCGAACAGTTTTGCGAACTAATGATTTCCCGTTCGTTAATTCAACGTACCACTATCGTTGATTTTCACTGCGGGCGGCGGAATAGCACGAGCTTTAGGACCTTGGAGCACGATAGCAGGAGGAGGCTCAAGCCAGTCAGAATTGGGGCATAGAAGGTACTGTGTATGTCGCACTTGTATACAGAGGGTGAAAGTGTCCACCTGCAGTGGAAATAAACATGTCTAGTACATATACTAAAAGTTGGATTTACTTCTTTATTTTCGAATTATGAAATTATTCAAAGGAATAAATTTAGGCAGTTTGTAAAAGATAATAATAGTACCTAAATGAAGAGAGGTGGATATTATGTCTGGAAATGAATATGTAAAGTATATGACAGAACAGTTCACAGCATATATTGACACTCCACCGGAAGAAAAGAAATTGAGAAAGTCACAGCATAAAACGGAGCCACCAGTTTGTTCATCCAGGTGGCTAGGAGTTTTACCATTTGCTTTTAAGTTATTCTTAAAAAAGAACTAATAACAGGCAAATGTTACACATTTGCCTGTTATGAATTATTGTTATTTTCTGCTAAGTAAAATATTCCACCATTTATCACCTTAAAGGTGATTCGTGGATGATACCGCTTATTAATTTCTCCAATTTCTTTATTCCTTTCCTGTTGTGTATGTTCCTCATCGTCTTTTGCACTGTAAAAGTGGTTTACCAACAGAATTTCTTCCTCCATTGTTTTTAATGATTCCTCAGCCCAATCGTGTGTTTGATTATGAATATAGCTTTCAAGAACCGATTCGATTCTGATAAAACCACTTTTTAGTCTGATAATCGGCGAGATGGTATAGCAGTAATCTGAGATTGTCATTTGTAATGATTTTTCTTCTAAAAAGTCCATCATGTCTGTTTTCATGGAACCGTTTACCAGGTGCAGTCCAATTGAAAAGATTTCATCTCTTTTCTGTTTCCCTTGATAGCTAATTTTAATATTCGTAACCAGCCATGGAAATAGAGCTGTTTTCTGATTCGTGTCAATACGTTCAAATAATTTCGTATATGTTTCTTCCTGTTTTAGCTTATTGAGAATTTGCTGTAATCGCGGGCTCCCAAAATGAACCCATTCGCCTTTTTCGTCCCTTTTTTCAGGGTTTGTAATCAATGTAAGCTGCATAGGGTCTCCGGGATTACCAATCTTTTTAATGTAATGCCAATAAAACGGCCGATTCATTAAAGCACGATCCATGTCTTCAGTTAATTGTACAGTAAGGACACCTTCATTGTTATAGACAAAATTGCAGTGGTTTGCTGTGAAGTAAGACTCTAAAAAGTGGTGTAAATTTTTAATTGCCATACTGTTGCTCCTTCTGTTCCGTTTGATCATGTGTTAATTTGATGATTGAAGAAAGGTTATCCAGTTTTATTCTTGCCTCACCAGTAGAAGAGGATTCAGAAAATATGGATTGTATTTCCGATTCAATGTCATTTATATTCAGTTCTGCCAAAATACTGTCTAATTGGCCAATAACTTGTTCAAATAAATTTATTTTTTCATACAATAGTGTCATAATATGCTCCTCCACGGTGCCGCGAATTGCCAAATTGTAAATATGGACATCATTTTGCTGACCATAGCGGTGTATCCTGCCAATCCGTTGCTCTAATCGCATCGGATTCCATGGCAAATCATAATTTATTAAATGGTTGCAAAATTGCAGGTTAATCCCCTCGCCTCCAGCTTCAGTTGCAATAAGAACCTGTACGCGATTTTCAAATAATTGCTTCATCCAGTCTTTCTTCCCTTTTTTGAATCCGCCTCTAAAAGGTACTGAAGTAATATCGTTCTCTTTCAGATACCATTGCAAGTATAATTGTGTAGCACGGTACTCAGTAAAGATGATTACTTTTTCATCGCCTAATTGTTTGATGACTTCTACTACTTTTTCAGCCTTTACATGTTGGGGAAGCTGTTCAATTTTATCTGTGATTGGTTTTATTACATCTATTTTTTCATTGCTTGTCATCATTTTTTGTAATGATAAAAAGCATGCTTCTCTTGATGAACAGAGCTCTCTAAGTAATGTGATTTTTGAGAATGTAGCAAAGAACTCTGTGACATTTTGCAGGTGTGAATAGACATCTTGTTCTTCTTTTTTAAAATCAATCCATATCGTCTCAATTTTTCTTTTTACCTGATCAAATTCCGTGTTTTTTCGTGTATTTCGAATCATTACTTTTTGGACTAATTGTTTCAGGTATTTATCCTGTTTTATCTTTTTACGGTCCTTTCCATATTGTTCTAGGAAGCTGTCATAATCACCTAAATGACCTGGTTTTAAAATAGATACCAAATTGAATATTTCCACTAAACGATTTTGAACTGGTGTAGCAGTTAATAATAAACAATATTTTTTCTTTAACGATCGAACAAAGGCAAAGTTTTTTGTTTTGTGGTTCTTTAGTTTATGGGCTTCATCTATTAATATAAAGTCATAGTCAATATCAAGTATATGTTCGCGATGCGGGGAACGCTTAGCTGTGTCAATAGATGTAATCATGATTTCAGTCTGATCCCATGAATAATTCTTTCGATGTGGAATTGCTGGAATATAGAATTTTTCATTTAATTCTTTTGCCCATTGATTTACGAGGGAAGCAGGAACCAGTATAAGTACTTTTTTTACAAGTCCTCTCAGCATATATTCTTTTAAAATAAGACCCGCTTCTATTGTTTTTCCAAGACCCACTTCATCAGCTAAAATTGCTCGGCCATTCATTTCTTCGATAACTTGATTAGCACAGGAAATTTGGTGTTCAAGAAATTCCATGTGGGGCAAATATTCTAGTGATTTTAATCCTTCAAATGAAGGTGCCATAGTAGTTAACTCGGCTTGATAGGTCATCCGAAAGAGCTCCCACGAAGAGAGAGAACCCTCCTTCTCTAACGTTGTTTCGAATTCTTCTATGAAAACAGAATCTTTTTGAAGTTCAATGCGGTCCATAACATACTTCCTTTTAAAAGAGTTATCTTATCTCTACTTTTCACATTGTTCATATGCTATAATGAGACTCATAAAAAAGTAGATATTTCTTAGTTACTGATACATAGTATAACCAAAATAACTAATTTCATTATGCGAATGAGTACAAGGGGAGAGCTTACTATTAAGTAACGCCGAAGGAGCAAACATGTGTGAATCTCTCAGGCAAAAAGACTCTTGTATGACGCAACTCTGGAGAGTGTTTACGTTTACCTTAGTAAACCACCAACGAAGCAAGTGCTGGTAGGAATTTGTATTCAGTTCCTTGGCGCGCAACTTTCAGGTTAAAGGACAGAGATTTCCCTGTATTTCAGAGAAATCTCTATTTTTATGTGGGCAGTTAATAAAGTATAACTCCTTTCTTACTGCATAAGTGCAACTAAGGCTTTTCGCCATTAGGGCTTGGCGATAAGCCAAGTTTTCTAAAAAATATTTAAAGGAGTGGATGGAATGAGTGAGTTGAAAAGAACCCCATTGTTTCCCGAATATGAAAAGGCAGGAGGAAAGACAGTCGATTTTGGCGGATGGGACTTACCTGTACAATTCAAGGGAATAAAACATGAACATGAAGTTACCAGGACAAAAGCCGGATTATTTGATGTTTCGCATATGGGCGAAATTATAGTGAAGGGCCCAAATAGCAAGTCTTTTTTACAGAAGGTAACGACAAACGATGTTTCCACATTAACTCCAAAGCGTGCACAATATACATTTATGTGTTATCACGATGGTGGAACTGTTGATGATTTTATTGTTTACATGCTGGAGGAAGATCACTATTTATTAGTTGTGAATGCAGCCAATATAGAAAAAGACTTCGAATGGTTAAAAGAAAACAACGACACAGGGGTTTCTATTGAAAACGTGTCATCCAAGTATGCACAGTTGGCACTTCAAGGACCACACGCTGAAGCTATTCTTCAACGTCTGACGGATACCGATTTAAGTGAAATAAAGTTTTTCCGTTTCGAAAACCCTGTTTATTTCTCTACAATTGACTCAGGTGCAATTGTATCAAGGACCGGGTATACAGGAGAAGACGGATTCGAGATCTATATCGACGCCGAACATGGAAGGAATCTGTGGAACTTGATACTAGAAGCAGGTGGGGATAATGGTTTGGAACCAATTGGCCTTGGCGCAAGAGATACACTTCGTTTTGAGGCTAAACTAGCATTATACGGTCAAGAACTCTCAAAAGACATAAGCCCAATTGAAGCTGGTATGAAGTTTGCAGTTAAAGTCAACAAAGAAGCAGATTTTATTGGAAAAGAAGTGCTGAAGCAGCAGGCTGAACAGGGTCCTGACAGAAAGTTAGTTGGTATTGAAATGATTGATAAAGGTATTCCTCGTACAGGATATCAGGTCTACATCGAAGATTCTGAAGTAGGATTTGTTACTTCTGGAACTCAGTCTCCTACATTACAAAAGAATGTCGGGTTGGCCCTGGTGAGAAGTGAATTTGCCGATTTGGGCACAGAGTTATTTGTTCAAATACGAAAGCGAAAACTGAAGGCAGAAGTCGTTAAAACACCATTTTACAAACGTGATAAATAGGGAGGGCTTTTACATGGAATTTCGTTATTTACCAATGACTGAAACTGATAAAAAGGAAATGCTTGAGACGATTGGTGTTGGGTCATCTGAAGAGCTATTTTCAGATATACCAAATCAGGTTCGTTTTAAAGGCGAAATGGATCTTAAAAAACCAGCAAATGAAGCACAGTTAAAAAAAGAACTGGCAGGTATGGCCAAGAAAAACGCTAACCTGATAGAATACAGTTCATTTCTGGGTGCTGGTGTTTATGATCATTTTATTCCATCAGTCGTGGATCATGTGATTTCAAGATCAGAATTTTATACGGCTTATACACCTTACCAACCAGAAATTTCACAAGGTGAACTACAAGCAATTTTCGAATTTCAGACGATGATTTGTGAACTAACTGGTATGGGAGTTGCCAACTCATCCATGTATGATGGCGGAACAGCACTGGCAGAAGCTGTAAATTTAAGTGCTGGTCAAACGAAACGCAAAAAAATTCTTGTTTCAAAGGCAATCCATCCTGAATCAAGAGCTGTTATTGATTCATACGCAAAAGGACCAAATCTTGAAATTGTTGAAATTGATCATCATAATGGGCGGACAGATTTACAGCAACTAAATAATGAATTGGATGAAGATACTGCAAGTGTTGTAATGCAATACCCAAACTTCTTTGGTCAAATTGAACCGTTGCATGAAGTAAATGAAATGATCAGTCAGCAAAAGAAAACGATGTTTATTGTCTCTAGTAACCCGTTATCACTAGGATATTTAACACCTCCAGGCGAGTTTGGTGCGGATATTGTAGTAGGAGATACGCAAGTATTTGGGATACCTGCACAATTTGGTGGCCCGCATTGTGGTTACTTTGCGACAACGCATAAATTAATGCGTAAAGTTCCTGGGCGGTTAGTTGGCCAAACAACAGATGAAGATGGGCAGCGAGGGTTTGTACTTACACTGCAAGCAAGAGAGCAGCATATCAGACGTGATAAGGCCACATCGAATATCTGTTCAAATCAAGCCTTAAATGCACTTGCGAGTTCTGTAGCAATGAGTTCAATTGGCAAAAATGGAATCAAAAAAATGGCTGTATTGAATATGCAAAAAGCGCGTTATGCGAAGCAAAAATTAAAGGAAACTGGGATTGAAGTAATATCAGAGGGGGCATTTTTCAATGAATTAGTTGTAAAACTCCCTAAAAATGTTGCAACTGTAAATGAAAAGCTCTTAGATAAAGGCATAATTGGCGGGTATGATCTCGAACAGGCCTACCCAGAGTTAGAAGGACATATGCTAATTGCCGTAACAGAAATTCGTACAAAAGAAGAAATTGATACTTTTGTAAAAGAATTGGGGGATATTCATGGCTAAGACAGATTTTCCGTTAATTTTCGAACGTAGTAAAGAAGGAAGAACTGGTTATAGTTTTCCAGAATTTGATGTTCCAGAATTTGATCTAGAAAGCGAATTTGAGGATTCTTATATTCGTAAAGATGCACCAGATTTACCTGAAGTAAGTGAACTGGAAATCATGCGTCATTATACAGCTTTATCAAAACGAAATTATGGTGTAGATTCCGGGTTTTATCCACTGGGTTCGTGTACGATGAAATATAATCCTAAAATAAATGAAGATGTAGCAAGACTTGACGGATTCAGTCATATTCATCCACATCAGGATCCAAAGAGTGTGCAAGGTGCAATGGAAATGATGTATGATCTGCAGACTTCATTGAGAGAAATTACAGGAATGCATGAAGTTTCCTTACAGCCGGCAGCAGGAGCTCAGGGTGAGTGGACTGGATTGATGATGATTCGTGCATTCCATGAAGCAAATGGAGATTACAATCGGACAAAAGTAATTGTACCTGATTCGGCACACGGAACAAACCCAGCATCAGCCAAAGTAGCGGGTTTTGATGCTGTTACAGTCAAAACAAATGATAAAGGTTTGGTAGATCTGGAGGATCTTAAAAGAGTTGTTGGTGAGGATACAGCAGCCTTAATGCTTACAAATCCGAACACACTGGGGTTATTCGAAACAGAAATCCTGGAAATGGCTGAAATCATTCATGGTGCTGGAGGTAAATTGTACTATGATGGGGCAAATCTAAATGCGATTATGGGATATACCAGACCTGGCGATATGGGATTTGATGTCGTTCATTTAAACCTGCATAAGACCTTTACCGGTCCACATGGTGGCGGTGGTCCAGGATCAGGGCCTGTAGGTGTTAGCAGTGAATTAGCTGCATATTTGCCAAAGCCTTTACTTGTTAAAAAAGATAATTTATATACTTTTGATTATGATCGTCCTCAATCAATCGGGCGTGTTAAACCTTACTATGGGAATTTTGGTATTAATTTGCGTGCATATACGTATATTCGCACGATGGGGGCTGAAGGGCTCAAGAAAGTTAGTGAATATGCAGTTATAAATGCGAACTACATGATGCGTAAACTAGAGAAGGAATACGTGCTGCCATATCAGCAACATTGTAAGCATGAATTTGTTATATCAGGTAAAAAACAGAAAAAATTAGGTGTGCGGACATTGGATATTGCTAAACGCCTGCTAGATTATGGCTATCATCCACCTACAATTTATTTCCCGTTAAATGTAGAAGAGGCGTTAATGGTTGAACCTACAGAAACGGAATCAAAAGAAACGTTGGATGGTTTTGTTGATACAATGATACAAATTTCCAATGAAGCGAAAAATGATCCGGAATTAGTTCAGGAGGCACCTTTTAATACAATTGTAAAACGTATGGATGAAACAACAGCCGCAAGAAAGCCGATTTTACGATATAATAAATAGATAAAAACGGATGAGGTAATTACCTCATCCGTTTTTAATCTTCCCTGTCCATTTCTTAAAGCCGCCTTTAAGCTGATTTAAATCTTTGTAACCTTTTTTATGGAGCAGCTGAGCAGCTCTTGCTGACCTGGAACCACTCTGGCAATAAAGGTATAATGGCTTATCTTTTCGCATTTCTACAAGTCGTTGCTTCATTTGTGTTACTGGAATATTTCTGGCCCCAAGAATATGACCTTTTTTAAACTCCTGCGGTTCTCTTACATCAATTAGCTGTGCCTTGCGATAACCTTCCCGAAACTGATCTTCTGTTAATATGGTGACGACGTTTTTTTGTCTGAAATACCGGAATACTCCTACTGCGACTATTACGACAATCCCGATTACTAAAATTTCCATTGCTTATCCCCCGTAACTTTCATTTGTGTCTATTCTATTATATTGTGGATTAGCTATTTTTTCAAAGTATTTTTCTTGGCAGTTAAGAAAGCGGGTAGGTCATTTTGCTTATTTTTTATTGTCTGACTATCCTTAAAATCGTCAAGCACTGTTGTGCAGTACCAAAACAACGTTCCTTCTAGTAGGGTTTTGAGAAACTAAATGAATTATATAAAAAAGATTAGGAATACTGGATTTTTAGTAATTTCCTTAATATATCTCTATTTTACTTCATATTAAATTGCTTTTTGATGATTGACAGATTAATGCTTATTTGTTCAATTCTCAATATATAGTATTTATTTTAAAATATGAATACTATATATTGTTTTTAGTATATGAATTATGATATCTTATAGTATAACAAATAAATAGTTAAAGGAGCGATCAAAAAATGTCGATTGCTGTTGAAAGCGGTAAAGATATAGATGTTAACATGCTGAATGAAGATATCAAATCGTTTCCGCAAGTACATCCAATAACTGATGATATGAAAATCACACACAAAGGTGTATCCCGTCTGGTTATGCTTGATCGGTATGCTTTTAAGGACACGGAAAAAAAGACGTTGCAAGAAGGGGACTTTGTCGTTTTAACTGTGAAAGCAGACCCGAAATTTCCTGCACGTGGCTTGGGTTATGTGAAATCAATAGACTGGGCACATAAAGAAGCAGAAATTCAGGTAGATTCACAGTTTCTATCTGTACTGGATAATGAGCAGGAAGCTTCTACAGGTATCGTTAAACGGTCACTAGATGTAATTGATAAGCCTTTGGAAGTATATTATGAACAAATAGCTAAGAGAAATGCCACGGGACTTTCCAGTGTTGAAACGACAGAAGCAAAGCAGAAAGAGTGGTTTGAGAAGTTTACGGATGAGTTAGGCTCGTTGAATTTTATTCCAGCTGGACGCGTGTTATACGGTGCAGGTGCTGACACAGACGTTACTTACTTTAATTGTTATGTTATGCCGTACATTAAAGATTCACGAGAAGGAATATCTGACCATCGCAAACAGGTAATGGAAATTATGAGCAGGGGTGGTGGAGTTGGAACAAACGGATCAACTTTAAGACCTCGTAACACGTTAGCAAGAGGTGTAAACGGAAAGTCGTCAGGATCAGTTTCCTGGCTGGATGATATCGCAAAATTAACACATCTGGTAGAACAAGGCGGATCAAGACGTGGTAAACATAAGTGCCTCGTCTATAAACTAACCTCGTGAATTGCTGGGAACTCTTTAATGACTTGCTGGCTACAACGTAACCGGAAACGGTAAGCGTGAATGCTAAAAAACAGCAAGTGGAAAAAGACAATCAGCAGCCAATCTTCGTACAGAAGAAGGTTCAACGACCATCGAAAGCACGTCACAGACGGAAGTGAGTAGAGTAGAAATCAAGTGATTTCGAAGCGCGAGGACACATTTTAGTGTGTAAGATATGGTCTGAACTCTAAGGTGACTTAGAGAGTTGATTTAACGCATCAACGTAACAATTTGGCTCAAATGATTATGTTAGTAGATTCCCACCCTGATATTATGGAATTTATTATCTCCAAAATGCAGAATCCGAGAATTCTGCGCTATCTGATCGAAAATACCGAAGATGAACAAATTAAGCGTCTGGCACAGGAAAAACTGCAGTTTACACCATTGACAGAAACAGAAGTGGATTTGTATCAAGGTATCTTGAACTATAATACAATGCCAGGACAGGGTGGCTTTACAGATGCTGCTATCCGTGAAGCGGAAGAAAAGTTAATAACTGGGGGAACCTATTCTGTCCATAACCCAGAATTCTTAACAGGAGCCAATATATCAGTCTGTATTACGAAAGAATTAATGGATGCTGTTGAAGATGATGATACGTACGATTTACGTTTTCCTGATGTTGAGAATTATACCAAAGAAGAAATGAAGGCATATAACGAGAACTGGGACAAAGTTGGCGATGTTCGAAAATGGGAAGAAATGGGCTATGGCGTACGTGTTTATCGCCGAGTAAAAGCTAAAGAACTCTGGAATCTGATTAATATTTGTGCAACATACTCAGCAGAACCAGGAATATTCTACATTGATAATGCTAATGAAATGACAAATGCAAAAGCATATGGTGATCAGGTAGTAGCAACAAACCCATGTGGGGAACAGCCACTTGCGCCATATTCTGTTTGTAATCTTGCGGCAGTTAATTTGGCAGAAATGGCTAACAAAGATACGAGCGCTGTAGACTTTGAAAAATTAAAGCAAACCGTTAAAACCGGGGTGCGTATGCAGGATAATGTAATCGATGCAACACCATACTTTTTAGAGGAAAACAAAAAGCAAGCACTTGGTGAACGTCGGGTCGGACTAGGTGTTATGGGGATGCATGACCTTCTGATTTATTGTGAAACGGAATATGGATCATCTGAAGGCAATAAACTAGTTGATCAAATTTTCGAAACAATTGCAACTACTGCATATCGTGAATCAATTGAAATAGCTAAAGAAAAAGGTAGTTTCCCATTCCTTATTGGGAAAACGAACGAGGAAACGCAAATACTGCGTGAAGCCTTTATTAACACCGGCTATATGAAAAAAATGCCTGAAGATATTAAGAAAGGCATTCTTGAATATGGTATTCGCAATTCACATCTCCTGACTGTGGCTCCAACTGGTTCAACTGGAACGATGGTCGGTGTGAGCACGGGATTAGAGCCATATTTCTCCTTTTCTTACTATAGAAGTGGCAGGTTAGGGAAGTTTATTGAAGTTAAGGCTGAAATTGTACAAGAATATTTAGATAGGAACCCTGAACAAGATTCAGAAAACCTGCCTGATTTCTTTGTAACAGCGATGGACCTAGCACCAGAAGCGCATGCCGATACTCAATGTGTTATTCAGCGTTGGGTTGATAGCTCAATTTCCAAAACAGTGAACGCACCAAAGGGGTATACCGTTGATCAGGTAGAAAATGTATACCACAGACTCTACAACGGTGGAGCTAAAGGTGGTACAGTTTATGTAGACGGCAGTCGAGATTCGCAGGTTCTGACACTTAAAGCAGAAGAGAACTCAGAAGGTGAACAAACTGAACTATTTCAGGAAACCGAAAAGCCTAAAGTAGTGTTGATGGACACGATTCAGGAATTAGATAAAACTAACGTTATGATTGGCTCAGAAGTAGGCGATACTTGCCCTGTTTGCCGGGAGGGCAGCGTAGAAGATATTGGTGGATGTAACACGTGTACAAGCTGTGGAGCTCAGCTTAAATGTGGTTTATAAGTTGTTTAAGAGAAGAATCGACTACAAGTTGGTTCTTCTCTTTTGATTTGGCTCTTAAGATTTATAGCTATAACTTTTGCGGTTAAAAATACATTGTTGTATCGCAGCTTTTAGAGTTTACTAATCCCAATAACTCCAATGTTGTAAAAATTAGCCTTTAATTTTGGCACATAATAGATGACTTGTTTAATTCGCGGATATCTTGTATTATTTTTATAGAAACATTGTTGCACATACTAAAAATTTATTCTTTGAAATGAGTTGATTTTATGCCGACACCGAGTATGGAAGATTATATTGAGCAAATTTATAATCTAATTGAATCCAAAGGGTATGCACGTGTATCTGATATTGCAGAAGCTTTGATGGTCCACCCATCATCAGTAACCAAAATGGTGCAAAAGCTTGATAAAGATGAATATTTAAATTATGAGAAATACAGAGGATTTATTTTAACATCAAAGGGAAAGAAAATTGGTGAGCGTTTAGTTTTTCGTCATGAATTACTTGAGGATTTTCTTGAAATTATTGGTGTAGATAATGATAAAATATATGAAGATGTTGAAGGGATAGAACATCATCTGAGCTGGAATTCAATAGACCGCATTGGTGACTTGGTACAATACTTTAAAGCAGATAAGAATCGTATTGAGGAATTGAAACAGCTTAAAGCAAGCGAAGAGCATTAACTAATAATTACATATTTATATGAGTTCTAATTTTACATGTATTCTCCTAAATATATAATAGAGGCTTTATACAAGGGGAGAACTCATGAAAATTGATGGCGTGTTTTCTGGTGGTGGAGTGAAGGCGTATGCACTTATTGGTGCACTTCAAAGTATTGATGCGAATAGTTTATCGTTTGAAAGAGTAGCAGGAACATCGGCAGGGGCAATTATATCCACCTTGATTGCTGCCGGGTATAACATTGACCAAATTGAAAGATTAATACACGATCTAAATGTACAAAAACTTATGGATGCACCAAAGTGGACTACATTAATCCCGTATTCAAAATGGATTTTTCTATACTTTCAGATGGGGATATATAAAGGCGATAAGCTTGAGAATTGGTTATATAAGCAGTTAGCAAATAAGAATGTTTATACCTTTAAAGATTTGAAACCGGGCTATCTTAAAGTTGTAGTTAGTGATATCTCACTAGGCAAATTGGTTGTTATACCAGATGACTTAGAACGTATTTATGGAATCGACCCTAACTACTTTTCTGTTGCAAAAGCTGTCCGGATGAGTGCAGGGTTTCCTTATTTTTTCATGCCAAAAAAATTACCAGGCAAATCAAAACAAAAGAGCCTGATTGTTGACGGGGGTCTTTTGAGCAACTTTCCTTTATGGATTTTTGAAAATGAAAACAAACGGAATAAACGACCGATACTAGGGGTGAGATTGAGCGGCTATCCTGAACAGCAGTCCCCACGTAAGATAAGTAATGCACTTGATATGTTTCACGCTTTATTTTCAACGATGATACATGCACATGATGCACGTTATATTTCTAAATCTCAAATAAGTAACATAATTTTTATTCCGGTGGAGAATGTTGAATCAACTAATTTTAATATTAGTGAATTAACGAAAGAACAGTTAATTAAAATTGGTAAACATAGGGCTGATCAATTCTTAAAATATTGGCCAAACTAAAAACCGAGCTATTTAAAAAGTAGCTCGGTTTTTTCTTTTTGATTTATTCCCGTCAATTACTCGTAAATGAGATGCACGTTTGTTTAGCTTCTTTTTCATTTGAATCGGCTGTGGACGTTTAGAAGTAGGACGTGATTTTTCATTCTGGTTTGAGTATTTTGATTTTGACTGTTTCACGGCTTGCTTATATTTCTTATTATCGTGGGAAGGGCTTCGTTTTTTGAGAAATACAAAATAGATTACCGCAAAAACTGCTACACCAAATCCAAGCATCATTAGTACGTTAGTAAGGAAGGAAGCTGTATTTGTAAATAGCTGTGCAATTACACCAACAACAGCCAAGCCTATTATTATATAAACAAACACGGAGAATTTATTGCGAACCATCTGCACGACCTCCTTTCGAGTATTACGTTACTAACCTATACCACTATTCTCTGCATTTATATCATCATTTACAAAATGTTTTGCTACTTTAAATTCTTTCCGTTCTTGCTCAAAATATTCAATACTGTATCTTTTTCTTTTATAATACTTGCATTCCACTTTAAATTGTTGTATTTATTCTATTTTACTAGAAAACCTTTAAATTAACTACATAAAAATAATTGTGTTTAAATGAGGTGATTGGTTTTATGGCAATTGGTAACAATACAAATGGAGGTGTTTGTATTGGAAGAGGATAAGAAATTAGAGCAAAATAAGCAGGAACAACCAATGTCTCTTTTGTCCAGATCTTTAATTACAGGATTCGTTGGGGGATTATTAGCAGGGTTCTTTGGGATAGTTATTTATTATTTTAATTTCTCAGAAGTTTCACCTAAAAGTTATTTAATACGCTCTTGGGTAACTGCTGATTGGACAGACGGCTGGCTGGGTAATCTCTTATCCATTGTAATGGTGAGTGTCCTTTCACTGTTAACAGCGTTTATTTACTATGGGCTATTTAAGAAAATAAACTCTCTTTGGATGGGTGTTGCATATGGAATTATTCTATGGGGTATTGTCTTTTATATTGTACAGCCAATATTCCCGAACATACCCAATTTAATGGAGTTGAACAGGTATACGATTGTTTCTACGTTATGCCTTTTTATATTATATGGAACATTCATTGGATATTCTATTTCATATGACTACGCTGATACTATAAGAAAGGAAGACGAAATAAAAGCAAAGCAAAATTAATCTTTGCTATTACCATTATTCAAACGATCGCGTTTATGATAAACTAAAAAGTGCGTAAATTATATGAATTTAAAAAGGAATGAACAAGCTTATGAATCGTCTGCTGCTATTAAACGGCCCTAATATTAATTTGTTAGGAACACGGGAAAAGGAAGTTTATGGGGAATTTACGTTACATGACATTGAGACAGAGGTAGCAGAATTAGCAAAATATCACGGATGTGACTTGGATTGCTTTCAGTCAAACCATGAAGGGGAATTGATTGACCGTCTGCATAAGGCTAACGGAAAATACAGAGGAATTATTTTTAACCCCGCTGCGTACACCCATACAAGTATTGCCCTCCGTGATGCTATTATGGCAATTGAAACACCTGTAATTGAGGTTCATATTTCAAATGTACATAAACGCGAGGCTTTCCGACACCAGTCGATGCTCGCCTCAGCATGTTATGGACAAATAGTAGGTTTTGGGATGAAAAGTTACCGCATGGCAGCACTAGCATTTTTGGAAAAATAAATAGAAAGGGATGGTATGATGGAGAAATTGGATAAACTGCGTAAAGCTTTAAAGGAAAATGAGCTTGACGCTATATTAATTACTAGTCCAATCAACAGAACTTATATAACAGGGTTTACTGGAACAGCAGGTGCAGTATTAGTAAGCAGTGACGAAGCGCGATTTATTACAGATTTCCGTTACATAGAACAAGCAAACGAACAGGCTTCTGGTTTTTCCGTAATAGAACATAAAAAGTCAATTCATGAAGAAATTAATAGTCAATTGAATCAGATGAATGTTAAACGTGTTGGTTTTGAAAAAGATCATGTGACTTTTTCTATTTATGAAATTTATAAGAAAGAATTTGACGTGGAGTTAATACCTGTAAGCGGGTTAGTAGAAAATCTTCGTTTAATCAAAACAGAAGAGGAACTAACCATCTTAAGGCAGGCTGCTAAGATAGCCGATGATGCATATGAGCATATTCAGCGTTATATTAAACCAGGTGTGAAAGAAATAGATATATCAAATGAGTTAGAATTCTTTATGAGAAAACAAGGAGCAACATCATCTAGTTTTGATATAATTGTCGCATCGGGTTATCGTGCTGCATTGCCTCATGGCGTAGCTTCAGAAAAAAAGATTGAATCTGGTGAGCTTGTCACACTGGATTATGGTGCACTATTTAATGGGTATTGCTCAGATACAACTAGAACTGTTGCTGTTGGTGAGATAAATGATGAGCTAAAAACGATATACAACACAGTACTGGAAGCGCAATTACTTGGTGTTAAAGGTGTGAAACCAGGGATGACTGGTAAAGAAGCAGATGCACTTACAAGAGATTATATTAAAGAAAAAGGTTTTGGAGATTATTTTGGGCATTCAACTGGACATGGACTTGGGATGGAGGTACATGAAGGACCAGGTCTATCATTCAGATCAGATAAGCAATTGGAGCCTGGGATGGTTGTGACTGTTGAACCTGGAATTTATGTTCCAAATGTTGGAGGATGCCGTATTGAAGATGATATTGTTATAACAGAGAATGGAAATGAACGATTAACACATTCATCTAAAGAATTAATTCATCTATAGGATAGAGGAGGAATTAGAGATGATTTCAGTAAATGATTTTAAGACAGGGTTGACGATTGAGGTTGATAATGATATTTGGCAGGTTATGGACTTTCAGCATGTGAAACCAGGAAAAGGTGCGGCGTTTGTCCGTTCGAAATTACGCAACTTACGGAGTGGGAATATCCAGGAAAAAACATTTCGTGGCGGGGAAAAAGTAAATAAGGCACACATCGAACAGAGTAAAATGCAGTATTTGTATGCATCTGGTGATAGTCATGCATTCATGGATACAAACACTTACGACCAGCTGGAGTTACAAACCAGTCAGTTAAAAGATCAACTGCCCTATATAAAAGAAAATATGGAAGTATCTATCATCACCTATGAAGGCGAAGTAATTGGTGTAGAACTTCCAAATAATGTGGAGCTAGCCGTAACAGAAACAGAGCCAGGTATAAAAGGTGATACTGCCAGTGGCGGGACAAAACCTGCCACATTAGAAACTGGCCTAATTGTACAAGTTCCATTTTTCATTAATCAAGGAGAAGTATTAGTTATTAATACATCCGACGGTAAATATGTTTCTAGAGCATAGAAGAAGATAATTTGAGAAGGACGGTCCTATAAAAAGGATCGTCTTTTTTATTGCATTTATAAAGTAAAGATACTTTCTGACTGAATTAGTAAAATAAGATATACTGCTTTTAATCCTCGCAATTAATATGAATCGCCTCTCAATGGCGAAAAATATACACCACTCCGGAAATGCCTTTCATTAGTCATAATCTCTCCTTAAAAACATATATCTATTAAAAAGATACTATAAAAAATGGGGACATGTTATGGAAGAGATATTGCGACTATTTCCAGAAGACATTAGACAAGCAATAAACTACAGAGTTAAAGACCGCTGGAAGACTATGCAAGAGATTCGTTTTCGCTTAAATCAACCGGTCGAACTGATTTTTGATGACCATACAGAGTGGATTGAATCAATAAAACCTGATCGTAACGAAAGTGTATTTGTGCTTAATCAACTAAGTGAATTCTCATTATATCGTATGGAAGATGAATTGCGTGAGGGTTATGTCACTATCGAGGGGGGGCATCGTGTTGGTTTATCAGGAAAAGTAAACACATTACATGGTGCGGTTAAAGCCATTCAGCATATAGCCTTTTTTAATATACGTATAGCTAAGCAGCAAATAGGGTGTGCCTTACCAATTATTCCATACCTGTACACAGATAATTATCAGAATACACTATTTATCGGTTCCCCACAAACAGGAAAAACAACGTTAATACGTGATGTTGCACGTTTAATTAGTACAGGATGGCGTAATGTGTCAGCACAAAAAGTAGGAATAATAGATGAACGATCAGAGATAGGTGGATCTAAAAAGGGGGTACCGCAGCATAACTTAGGTTTAAGAACCGATGTAATGGACGCATGTCCAAAAGCTGAAGGTATGATGATGATGATACGATCCATGTCACCTGAAGTACTTATAGTTGATGAAATTGGCAGCGAAAATGATGTACAAGCACTTATGGAGGCAATCAATACTGGTGTAACAGTTATTTGTACCATACATGGCAATAGCCTTGAAGAATTAAAGAAACGTCCATCATTGACGATGTTATTTGAATATAATGTCTTTCAACGAGTTGTCTTGTTAGATAGACAAAAAAAGCCTGGAAATATTCACCGTATATATAATCAAAAAGAAGAAAATATTTTACAGAAAACGGGGTGCTTAAAAAATGAAGTGGATTGGAGCACTTCTTTTCATAGGCACAACAACATTAATAGGGTTTGAGTTCAGTAGAAAATTAAATGCAAGACCTAAACATATCAGACAATTGAAAAATGCACTACAAATTTTAGAGGCAGAAATTTTATATAGTCAGTTAACCTTACAGGATGCTTTTCAGACAATTGCAAAGCAAATTCCTGATCCAGCAAGATCATTTTTCCACCGATTAAGTCGCACATTAGTAAATGAAAAAGGTGTTGATTTATACAATGTCTGGGACAACCAAGTGAATAAATTATTGAAAGAATCGGCGCTTGGTACAAATGAAGAAGAAATTCTTAAGCAATTTGGACGAACACTAGGACAGCATGACTTCGAACAACAGAAAAAGCATATCCACTTAACAATTAAACACCTGGACAGGGAGTTGGAAGAAGCAAGGGACAACCAGTATAAGTACAGTAAAATGGCAAAAAGTTTGGGGTTATTATGTGGGATATTCATTGTATTACTGCTCATTTAGAGGGAAGGGAGTACACCCATGGCTGTTGATGCATCAATCTTATTTCAAATTGCAGGTATTGGAATTATCGTAGCTATCATTCATACCATTTTAAAACAAATGGGCAAAGAGGACATCGCACACTTTGCAACAGTTGTCGGATTTGTAATCGTACTGGTAATTGTTGTTAATCAGCTTTCAGATCTATTTCAGCAGATAAAATCTGTATTCCTTTTCCAGGGGTAGTGATAGATGGATATTTTACAAATTGTTGTTCTAGGAATTATCGCAAGCATCCTATATATTGTGTTGAAAGATATGAATTCGTCTTTTGCATTTTTCGTGATTGTTATTACCGGTGTCCTGATATTTTTGGCTATCATCAAACAAATTGGCGTTATTTTCGAACTAATTGAGTCTCTAGGAAATAAAGCAAATATTGATGGTATGTATATGAGGACCATTTTAAAAATAATTGGAATAGCTTACATCGCTGAAATTGGGGCAAGTTTAACGAAAGATGCAGGTCTCAGTTCAGTAGCAGCCAAAATCGAACTTGCCGGGAAGATATTCATACTGCTATTAGCGATTCCAATAATAACTGCCGTCATCGAAGCTATATTAAGTTTCATACCTTCAGCTTAGAACTAAAGAAGGAAACTGAAAGGAGTACGTATGCTGAATGGTACAAAAGAAGTGGGTTCTCGTTGTTCTTCTGATACTGCAAATACTCTTGTTTGGGCAACAAACTGTTTCTGCTGAGCCAAAATCAAATAACGTTCAAAACAAAATGCTGAACGATATCTCACTAGATGACATGCAATCCTTTTGGCATACATTAGTTGATGATTATGGAGGCTATTTACCGGAACTTGAGAAAACAAGCATCGTAGAATTCATTAAGGATAACGGTTCATTTTCCATAAAAAACACGTTATGGGGTTTTATCGAATATTTTCTTCATGAGCTTATTATGAATGGAAAATTACTTGGGCTTTTATTAATGCTTACTCTATTTTCAATGGTTTTGCAGACCATGCATGCTGCTTTTGAACAAAGTACTGTTAGCAAAATTGCTTATTTTGTAGTTTATATTGTTTTAATCTTTCTGGCATTGAACAGTTTTTACTTGGCAGTTTCTTATGCTAAAGATGCAATTGACACGATGAGTGGATTCATGATCGCCTTACTTCCTTTGGTTTTAAGTATTATGGCTACGCTTGGAAATGTTATTACTGTCTCATTTTTTCAGCCTCTTGTAATCTTTCTTATAAATTTCAGCGGTGTGTTAGTTGCAAAGTTTATTTTACCTTTATTATTTTTATCAGCTCTCTTATTAATTGTTAGCAGCTTGAATGATAATTACAAAGTGACACATTTAGCAAACTTATTCAAGACAGTTGGTTTAGGAGCTTTAGGTGTATTTTTAACAGTGTTTGTAGGAGTAATGTCAGTTCAGGGTGCATCTAGTGCCATAAGTGATGGGGTAGCGATGAAAACAACTAAATTTGTTACTGGAAATTTTATTCCGGTAGTCGGGAGAACCTTAACTGATGCCGCTGATACTATATTAAGCGCATCTTTGTTGCTAAAGAACTCCATTGGAATTGTTGGTGTATTAATAATTGTATTAATAGCAGTATTTCCTGCACTTAAGATATTTGCTATTGCATTGATATATAAGCTGGCAGCAGCTGTTCTACAGCCGATTGGGGATGGTCCTGTAATAACAAGCCTTAACACAATAAGCAATTACATTGTATATATTCTAGCCTGTTTGTTAGCGGTAACGTTAATGTTCTTTCTGGCTATTGTTATTTTGGTTGCCGCAAGTAATATTACACTTCTCTTGCGCTAGGGGGCCCGGAAATGGAAATCCTTACCCAATGGGTTACACAAATTATTATTTTTCTTTTACTTGCTTCTATAGTCGATTTATTAATTCCAGCAACCTCAATGAAAAAATACATCAAATTAGTTGTTGGTTTAATACTGATTCTAATTTTTTTAAAACCATTATTTTATTTGTTTGACTTTGATGCCCAACAGGCTCTGGAGAGGTCTTATTCACAGATAATGAACCAGCAATCAGAGGGGGAACGAGTAGAAAATTCAATTAAAATGCAAAAAAGTGAAATACAAGAGTCTCAGAATGCATATATTTTAGAACAAACGGTTGTCCAACTAAAAGAACTGGCAAAAAAACCATTACTAGAAGATTATCAGTTAGAAATATCAAATATTGAGTTTCCACAGACTGAACTTTCTGCAGAAAAGGAGCTTACAATTGAGAACTTTGATGAAATTATTGTGTATTTGAATGAGTCAGATGAAGAGGAGGGATCTGTGAGTGCAATTGACGATATTGTAATTAATACGGACAAGCCAAACACTAATGATAAACAAGTGGATGTGAATGGAATCAAATTATTATTACAGGATACATGGGAAATAGATACGAAGAAACTAACGATCCTGTGGGGAGGAGGTACAACTTGAAAAAGCAAATTAAAAATTTTTTACAGACTAAAAAATCAGAACATGGTGGTAAGCTATCCAAAAAAGCAGGATACATTGTAATCGTTGGTTTAATTGGACTGTTATTACTCATAATAGGAAATATTTTCTCAAGTTCAACAATAGATGATAATCAATCCATTAGCAATGTTGCAACTGAAGTTGAAAAACCAGCAGAGGAAACTTTCTCAGATAAATCAAAAAGCACCTCAAATGTGGATGATATAGAATCGGGTTATGAAAATAACTTGAAAGAAATGCTTAATAATATTGAAGGCGTTTCAGATGTTGAAGTCATGGTAAATCTCGAATCTACCAAAGTTAAAGTTTATGAAAAAAATTTAATTGCTGGGCAACAATCTACAACTGAAACTGATAAAAGTGGCGGGACAAGAGAAATTGAAGATAATACGAAAGAGACACAAGTTGTATTGGTAAGACAAGGAGACAAAGAAGTCCCGTTACTTATCCGAACAAAAAAACCTGAAGTAAGAGGGGTCTTTGTTGTTGCAAAGGGGGTAGATCATGCAACGGTAAAAAAATGGGTAGTTGATTCGGTTTCTCGTGTACTCGATGTTCCAACACATAGAGTTTCAGTAATGCCAAAAAATTAGGAGGATTTATTTATGTTAAAAAAACAAACTGTATGGCTTTTAACGATGTTAAGTTTAATGATTGTGTTGAGTGTTTATTATATTACATCCCCGGATAGTGGCGATCTTGCTTATCTGCCTGAAGGGGATGACTCATCAGAAGAGGCTTCTTCATCTGATTCAGCGGCAAGTGACGCAAGTGATACCGATGCTGACGTAGACGACATTTCTAATTTGGGACAGGATGAGTTATTTACAACACTTCGAATGGAAGTCCAGAATGAACGGAGTGCAGCAAAAGACCGTCTGGATGATATCGTTGCATCAAGCAGTGCTAGTATTCAAGAGAAAAATGAAGCTAGAAATGAAATTAACCAGTTAGAAAGTATATCTTCAAAAGAATTAATTTTGGAAAAATCGATTGTGGCATCAGCTGATTATGAGGATGTTCTGGTTCGACATGATGAAGATAAGGTGCATGTACATGTGAAAGTTGATCAGTTAACCAAAACAGAAGCAGTTAACATTATGCAGATGGTTAAGGATGAATTTGGTGAGATAACAGTAAATGTTGATTTCCAGCCAACTGAAAGTTAAATGACTTCATATAAATAAAACCGGGCGGATTTTTCCGTCCGGTTTTCCCATGTAATAAAAGTGTTCGCATAAAACAGATATAATTGATATAATTGTAAAGTGAAAACGTTTTACATATTAAGGGCAGTTTAATAAACATACTGCATTCTATTATGGGTTGAAGTTTTACATATACTTGTCGTAGAATGTTAAGAGGAGTTATTAGTACCTGTTATTAAATTGTAATAAATGAAGGGGTGCCAGACATGTTAAAAGTACAGGAAATACGTGAATTAATAAAATTGGTAGACCAATCTACAATTGATGAGTTCAGTTACGAAACAAATGGAACAACTGTTTCTATGAAGAAATCTAATGAAAACATAGCAGTTAAGTCAAACGTAGCTTACGAAGCTCCTGCGGAAAAACCTGCAGAAAAAATTAAAGTAGAAGAACCAAAAGTTAAAGAAGAAGAAAGAGCAGCAACAACACCAGAAAATGAAACGGCTGAAGAAGAGACGGCAACAGACTTCGATCATGAAATTGTCTCTCCAATGGTAGGTACGCTATATTCCGCTCCTAATCCGGAAAGTGATCCGTATGTAAAGAGTGGATCAAAAGTCGAAAACGATTCTGTTGTTTGTATTGTTGAAGCAATGAAACTATTTAATGAAATTGAAGCAGAGGTTTCAGGTGAAATCGTTGAAATTTTAGTGGAAGATGGCGAATTAGTAGAATATGGTCAACCACTATTTAGAGTAAAGACTAAATAAGGGGATGTAGCATGTGATTAAAAAACTGTTAATTGCAAACAGAGGAGAAATAGCTGTTCGAATAATTCGGGCATGTAAAGAAATGGATATTGAGACAGTTGCTGTATTTTCTGAAGCCGATAAAGAGGCATTACATGTTCAATTAGCAGATGAAGCGTATTGTATTGGACCAACGTCAAGTAAAGATAGTTACTTGAATTTTACTAATATCATGAGTGTCGCTACCTTAACCGAGGTTGATGCGATCCATCCTGGCTACGGATTTCTCTCTGAAAATGCTGACTTTGCAGAAATCTGTAAGGCATGCAATATTAAGTTTGTCGGTCCTACTGCTCAAGCAATTCAAAAAATGGGAATTAAAGATGTTGCCAGAGAAACAATGAAAGCAGCTAATGTTCCTATTGTGCCTGGGTCTGAAGGAGTTATTGAAAATGAAGATGAAGCTATTAGAATTGCAAATGAAATTGGTTATCCTGTAATCATCAAAGCAACAGCTGGTGGTGGTGGAAAAGGTATACGAATTGCTGAAACACAAGAAGATTTGATAAAAGGGATTCGAGTGACACAAAAAGAGGCTGAAACTGCGTTTGGAAATCCAGGTGTATACATAGAAAAATACATAGAGGACTTTCGACATGTAGAAATTCAGGTATTAGCCGACCAGCATGGAAATGTTGTACACTTAGGTGAGCGGGATTGTTCAATTCAACGAAGACTTCAAAAGTTGATCGAAGAAACACCATCCCCCGCAATCACTCCTGAAATCCGAGCTAAAATGGGTGATGCTTCTGTAAAAGCTGCTAAGGCAGTTGATTATGTTGGTGCAGGTACAATTGAATATATATTCGATCGGACCAGCCAATCGTTTTATTTTATGGAAATGAATACAAGAATTCAAGTCGAGCACCCTGTAACAGAAATGGTTACCGGAGTAGATTTGATTAAGGAACAAATTAGAATTGCAAATAATGAAAAGTTATCGTTCAAGCAAGATGAAATTGAATTTGATGGATGGGCAATTGAATGCAGGGTTAATGCAGAAAATCCTTTTAAAAACTTTATGCCATCACCTGGAAAGATTGAAATGTACTTACCACCCGGTGGATTAGGAGTACGAATTGATTCTGCTGCATATCCTGGTTATAGTATTCCTCCATTTTATGACTCCATGATTGCAAAGCTAATAACTTATGGTCCCACTCGTCAGGAAGCTGTTAACAGAATGAAGCGATCTTTGGATGAATTTGTAGTAGAAGGCATAGATACGACAATCCCATTTCATCGTCTTATTATGGATAACTATGTATTTGTGAAAGGTGACTTTAATACGAAATTCCTTGAGGAAAACCCAATTCTGCAAAAGGAAGATTAAAGGAGTGAAAAGATGAGCGAACAGCCATTGTTAAACGTAAGTGACGATTCAAGCCTGGGTAAAGTTGAAATTGCACCAGAGGTAATTGAAGTAATAACTGGTATAGCCTCTTCTGAAGTAGACGGTATATCATCAATGCGAGGTAACTTCGCAACCGGTGTTGTAGAACGCTTTGGCAAAAAGTCGCACGGTAAAGGTGTTAAAGTTGAACTCACCGAAACAGGAATACTTATTGATCTATTTGTTGTCCTAAACTTTGGAGTTTCCATTCCAAAGGTTGCACAGCAGCTTCAGGATAATATCAGGCAAACATTAAAAAATATGACAGCACTGGAAATTGATGAAATCAATGTACATGTGGTTGGTATCCATATGGAAGGTGCAGAAGAAAGCGAATAATTTTAAGGTCAAAAGAAGGTATCTTCTTTTGACCTTAATTTGTTTCCTGTGAAGGTTTTCGTCATATAGGTTTGAACCATTGTAAAAGGAATTCTTAGAAAATAGAATTCCTTTTACGATTAGCTAAAATTTTTATGATCTGTTTGATTCTAGCTTTGCCTACACAATCATGTTATTATTTGGGGTAGATATGGAATAGAAGGAGTTATGAAAGATGAACCGACATTCAGCTAGAGAAAAGGCATTTCAAGTACTTTTTCAACTGGGAATTAACGACAACAACCCTGATAAAGCAGTAGAAGAACACCTTGAAACAGTAGAAATAGATGCGTTTTTAATGAGTCTTGTTAAAGGTGTAACAGAAAACAAGGCGGTACTTGATGATATTATTTCGAATAACCTGGAAAATTGGACAATTGATCGTATTGCGTCAGTCGAGAAAACAATCTTACGTATTGCTATCTTGGAAATAAACTATATAGAGGATATACCGACAAATGTATCTATAAATGAAGCAGTAGAATTAGCCAATATGTACGGTGATGAAAAATCCGGTAAGTTTGTAAATGGTGTTTTGTCAAAAATTATCGCATGAGAGGGGAGATAGCTTTGTCTGCTGACATAATTAACGGAAAAGAGTTAGCACATAAACTAAAAGAGGAAATGAGTAAAGAAGTACTGCAGCTAAAGGAACAAGGGTTAGTACCACATTTAACTGTAATATTAATAGGAGATAATCCTGCCTCAAGGTCATATGTGAATGGCAAGAAAAAAGCCTCTAGTGAAACCGGCATATCTTCTGACGTAATAGAAATGCCGATTTCTACTTCCAAAAATGAATTACTGCAAAAAATCGATGAATTAAATAACGATCAATCCGTCCATGGTATATTGGTACAACTCCCGCTTCCAGAACACATAGATGAACAACATGTAATTGAAGCAATAAGTCCAGCTAAGGATGTTGACGGATTTCATCCAATTAACATTGGACGAATGATTACTGGTGAAGACACGCTTTTACCATGTACCCCATTTGGAATATTAACCATGTTAAAATCATACGATGTTAAAATTGAAGGTAAACATGCTGTTGTTATTGGCAGAAGTAATATTGTTGGAAAACCTGTTGGCCAGTTGTTATTAAATGAAAATGCTACTGTTACCTATTGTCATTCGAAAACAACTAACTTAATAGATTTTACCTCAAAGGCAGATATACTAATTGTCGCTGTTGGAAGACCTAATGCAATCCGTGCAGAACATGTTAAGGACGGTGCTGCAGTCATAGATGTTGGAATTAATCGCCTGGATGATGGTTCTCTAACTGGAGATGTTGACTTTAACGGTGTATTTGAAAAGGTTTCTTATATTTCACCCGTTCCAAGAGGTGTAGGACCAATGACCATAACAATGCTGTTGAAAAACACAATTAAAGCAGCTAAAGGATTGGCTGAAATTGAAGGATAAATACTTAACAGTTACTGCATTAACTAAATATATTAAGCGAAAGTTTGACACCGATGCCCATTTGAAAGATATTTGGCTAAAAGGTGAAATATCCAATTTCAAACATCATAGCCGGGGACATATGTATCTAACAGTTAAGGACGACAATTCCAGAGTACAAGCAGTAATGTTTGCTGGCAACAATCGAATGTTAAAATTCACACCTGAAAATGGTATGAATGTGTTAGTTAAAGGCGAAATAGGTGTTTTTGAGCCTTATGGTCAATATCAGCTTTATATCAAGCAAATGGAACCAGATGGAATTGGATCCTTATATTTAGCATTTGAACAGCTTAAAGAAAAATTGCATAAACAAGGCTATTTTGATAAGAGTCATAAAAAAGAACTACCAAAATTTCCTCAAAGTATCGGGGTTATAACTTCACCTACTGGGGCTGCTGTTCGAGATATTGTTACAACTATAAAAAGGAGATATCCGATCGTCAAAACAACTGTAATCCCTGTACTTGTTCAAGGACCAAATGCAGTAGATTCCATTTACAATGCAATAAATTCAGCTAATCGGCAAGGCAATTTTGACGTTTTAATAGTTGGGCGAGGCGGAGGTTCTATTGAAGATTTATGGGGTTTTAATGAAGAAAAAGTAGCAAATGCAATTTTTCAATCATCGATACCTGTCATTTCCGCAGTTGGACATGAAACAGATATTACGATTAGTGATTATGTTGCTGATTTACGTGCTCCTACCCCGACTGGAGCCGCAGAAATTGCAGTGCCATCTCAACTTGAATTAGCTGAGAGAATTACCGGAATAAAGCGCTCATTAACAAGAATGATGAAAGAAAATGTACTAAGTTCTAAGCAACATCTAAATCGTATGAAACAATCCTATGCATTCCGATATCCAGAACATTTAATAACCCAAAAAGAACAAGAACTGGATAAGCATGTGGATCGTCTTGAAAAAACGTTTAATTCGGAGTGGAAAAAGAAAAAAGATGCACTTATTAATATAAACACCAGGTTTGAAGCACAGCACCCAGACCGGCAGCTTGATCGGGCGCGAAAAGAACTTAAACTGTTCATGAAGCAAACTAATTATTCGATGGATAAAATTGTGGAACAAAAAACGACAAGGCTTAATAGCGCGATTGAGAAGTTATCGCTATTAAATCCACTTGAGACTATGAAACGTGGATATTCCATACCATATACACAATCAGGAAATATAATCAGTTCTACAAATGATGTTTTTAAGAACGATCAAATTATTGTCAGACTATCAGATGGTACCCTCGAATGCCGTGTTATGGATGTGAAGGAGGAAAATAATGGATAAGGAAAATAATATTTCATTTGAAGAAGCAATGGTACAACTGGAAAAAATTGTTGGTAAATTAGAAGAGGGTGATGTTCCTTTGGAAAAAGCTATAACCTACTATCAAGAAGGAATGAAACTTTCTAAAGTGTGCAGCGATAAATTATCAAATGTTCAAGAGAAAATGACACAAATTATGAATGAGCAGGGTGAACTTGAACCATTTGAGGTACAGGAGGAAGAGTAATTGTGCAGCAAAAGTTAAATGACTTTATTAATGAGAATAAATCAATGATACAGGAAGAAATGAAAACCCATATGCACAATTTGAACATCCCGAGCCGCCTAAAGAAATCCATGATTTATTCTATAGAAGCTGGCGGAAAACGTCTTAGACCAATTTTATTACTGGCAGGTTTTAGGGCATATGGCAGTAATGTCAAAAAAGTATTATCCACAGCAGTTGCTCTCGAAATGATTCATACGTATTCACTAGTTCACGATGATTTACCGGCAATGGATGATGATGATCTTCGTCGTGGCCAGCCGACAAATCATAAAGTTTTTGATGATGCGACAGCAATATTGGCAGGAGACGCTTTATTAACATATAGTTTTGAACTAATAACTAATGATTCCTATTTAACAAACGATCAAAAAGTTTATATTGTCAAACTTCTTGCAGAAGCAAGCGGACCTAAAGGTATGGTTGCAGGTCAAATACTTGATATGGAAGCAGAAAAGAAAGAAATTGATCTACAGGAACTGGAAAAAATTCATACACTCAAAACAGGTGAATTACTCAGGTTTGCAATTAGATCAGGAGCATATATTGCGGAAGCAACTCACGAACAGGTTGAATACTTGGATGAATTTGCTTACTATTTAGGATTAATATTCCAAGTACAAGATGACATTCTGGATGTTACTGGCGATCCGGAAATAATCGGTAAACCTGTTGGCAGTGATGAAGCTAATCAAAAAAATACATACCCTAAATTACTGGGGTTAGATGGAGCTATCGAGAAAAAACAGCATTATGTAAAAATGGCGAAAAATGCATTGGAAAATGCGAATGCTGAGACATCTTATCTAATGTTACTTACAGATTATTTCAGCAATCGTGATTACTAAGCACATATTAGAATTATTTCTAATAATATGGTATAATAAGAATATAATAGGAATGGTGCAGTATTCTAGTCAGTCTTCCGTTTCTGAAGGCGGGCCTAAAAATCCGCCAAAGGGCACATCGATGAAGTTCCTTGTGTTGGCTTGAGGCGCCCAGCCTTGGGTCAGTGCTGGGAGTTAAGGTTTTCGGGCGATCCACAAAGGCATGTGGGCGTTGACCCGATTACCGCGGAGGCCCATATCTGTAGTGATAACTAAGCCTAGGGATCATTATGGAATGGGGTATGAACCTGTAGAATAGGGAAAGGGACACCTTATTTGCAGCGTAGCCTGCCTTGAGTGGTGGTGAGGGGATTAGAGTCGTAAATAACAAGCGAAGTGGCCACTAGCTTGAATATTTTTATCTCTATGAAATCAACACTGCAAAAGAGGCTAGGGAACGGTTACAGACTGCTGAGGAAATCTCCTAGACTGTTCCAAAGACATTTAAAAGGAAATATAGTGCGGACTAAGTGGTAATCCAGTCTAGCTTTAGGAAACTAAGCTAAGATGATATTAAAGGGGAACCGCCTGTTTGGTAACAATGGGTTATCGTCTGGGAAAACCTACTGGACCTAAGCCGCAATTTTAGCCTTTTAAGTGACCATTCCTTTTTACATAACTAAATCAGTTAGAGGTTGAAAATGAAATCACAAATAAGAAAATCAGTTAAATTTAGTTTAATTATTGCCGTTATCACATTTGTGTTAGCGGCTATTTTTTCAATAGTCTCTTCCTCAATTCTGAGTGAAGTAGCCTGGATTGTAGGACTAACCATCGTATTTATTATCGTATTAATTGGTGTCGTTTTTGACATGTTAGGTATAGCATCAACTGCCGCAAGTGAGGCTCCATTTCATGCAATGGCCGCAGAAAAGGTAACAGGTGCTAAAGAATCGGTGATCATTATTCGAAATGCAGATAAATTTGCCAGCTTTTGTAATGATGTGATTGGCGACATATCTGGTATTGTCAGTGGTACAGCTTCGGCTATTGTTGTACTGCAAATTGCAGCTATTTTCGATAAGGGTGAAGGATCAACAATACAAATTGTATTATCAGTTGTAATTACGAGCTTTGTTGCAGCATTTACAGTAGGTGGAAAAGCAATCGGTAAATACTTGGCAATAAATGCTTCTACAAACATAATTTCTTTTGCTGGAAAGGTTATTGCCTTTATAGAAAATAATTTTAAAATTCGTTTACTGCCAAAAGAAAAGAAATTGGATAAACAAATTTAATCTCTCACATCTTTTAAAACAAACAAATAATTTTGAAGAGGAAACTTTTTAAATGAGTAAAAAACGCTTAGATATTATTTTAGTAGACAGAGAATTAATTGAAACAAGAGAAAAAGCAAAACGAGTAATTATGGCTGGGCTTGTTTTTTCAGATCAGCATCGGTTAGATAAGCCAGGAATGAAGGTTGATGAAGACATCCCATTAACAGTTAAGGGCAAATTATTTCCATACGTGGGCCGCGGAGGGTTGAAGCTTGAAAAGGCTTTAACTTATTTTGCTATTTCACTCAAAGACAGAGTTATGATTGATGTGGGATCATCAACAGGCGGTTTTACCGATTGTGCATTACAAAATGGTGCACAACTTTGTTATGCGATAGATGTAGGGTATAATCAATTGGATTGGAAATTAAGAAATGATAATCGTGTGGTTGTAATGGAAAGGACCAACTTTCGTAATGTTACCCCGGACATGATAAGTTATGGATCGCCTGATTTTGCAACAATAGATGTGTCTTTTATTTCTTTAACCATCATTTTACCCGTTCTAAGCAAGTTATTAAAAAGTAATAGTGATATAGTTGCATTAATCAAGCCACAATTTGAAGCTGGAAGGGATCAAGTCGGAAAAAAAGGAATTGTTCGTGAAAAAAGCATACACCTGACTGTACTAAGGAAAATTGCTGACTTTGCTGAAAAAGAAGGTTACCAATTATTTAATCTTACTTATTCCCCTATTACAGGCGGGGAAGGCAATATAGAATTTCTAGCTCACTGGGGCTGGAAAAGTGATAAAGAAGGGATCACACCAACAGATGTTGAATTAGAAACAATAATAGACGATGCCCATCATGATTTAACAGAAAAAAAGAAAAATTCTTAGAAGTATATGGAGGCTTTCCATGAGTAAAATCCAACGTCATATTAAAATTCGCGAACTAATTACGGATAGTGAAATAGAAACGCAGGATGATCTTGTTGATCGCTTGAAATCACTAGGCTACAATGTCACCCAAGCAACGGTATCACGTGATATTAAAGAACTTCATCTTGTAAAAGTTCCATCAGCAAATGGTGACTACAAGTACAGTCTGCCAGCAGACCAACGATTTAATCCATTAGATAAATTGAAGCGCTTAATTACAGATGCTTTTGTTAAAATTGAGCATGCAAGCCATTTTATAGTTTTAAGAACGTTACCTGGAAATGCTCACGCTATTGGTGTTTTAATTGATAATTTGGAATGGGAAGAGATTATGGGAACCATTTGTGGCGATGATACATGTTTAATTATTTGCAGAACAGAACAGGATTCGGATTCCATAAAGAATCGCTTTATAAGTATGCTTTAGTAATGGAGGGACATATGTGTTAACAGAACTGTCTATACAGGATTTCGCTATTATTGATAAATTATCTGTTACATTTAATGACGGTTTAACTGTTTTAACAGGGGAAACAGGGGCAGGAAAATCAATTATTATTGATGCGGTACAATTACTTGCAGGTGGCCGAGGATCAGTTGAATATGTTCGCCATGGGACAAGTAAGGCAGAGATTGAAGGTTTGTTTACACTTGACTCAAAAGATCATAAAATCTACGCAACAGGCGATTATTATGGCATTGACATTCAAGATGAAATGGTTGTATTACATAGAACCATTACAGCAAGTGGAAAGAGTATTTGTCGTGTAAATGGAAAATTAGTAACACTGGCAATACTAAAAGAATTTGGCAAGAATTTAATTGATGTACATAGTCAACATGAAACGCAATCACTTATGAATTCTGAAAATCATATTGATTTACTTGACTTATTTGATGAAAAGAAAATTACTAAATCCAAAAATGAGTACACGAAGTTATATAACAAGCTCATGTTGTTAAAAAAACGTTATAAAGAGTTAAGCGAAAATGAACAGGAAATGACACACCGCCTTGATTTATTGCAATTCCAAATAAATGAACTAGAACAAGCTGAGTTAATTCCAAACGAAGATGTTGAGTTGAGTGAAGAACGAAATCAATTAGCAAACTTCGAACGAATTTACACAGGATTACAGGATGCATATAATGCTCTATATGGGGATCAAAAAGGAATTGAATGGTTAAATAAAGCAAATCAGGCACTTCAGGATAATAAGGATTACGATTCGTTTATTGCTGAAAAAGCTGAGGAAATGTCAAATCATTACTTCTTGGTTGAAGAATTAATGTATGACTTACGTAACTATACTGACACATTACAATATGATCCAGAACGACTCAACGAAATTGAATCAAGGTTAAATGAGATTAATCGTCTAAAGAAAAAGTATGGTACATCAGTAGACGAAATATTGGAATATATGGGGAAAATTGAAGAAGAAATCGAACAGATAACTAATAAAGATTCGCATTTATCCAAGTTAGCAGAACAAATTAATGAAGTAAGTCAAGATGCATACCTGGAAGCAAAGCAATTACATGATTTGAGGAAGAAAGCATCTCAATCATTAAAGAAAGACATTCAAAAAGAATTAAAGGGGCTTTATTTAGAGAAGGCTTCATTTTCCGTTGCATTTAATACAAAAGAAAGCCCAGAACAGGGAAATATTAAAGAGGATGTTAAGTTACATAAAAATGGTTTTGATTACATCCATTTTCTGATTTCAACTAATCCCGGTGAACCACTAAAAGAATTAAATAAAACTGCTTCTGGTGGTGAATTATCTAGGATTATGCTTGCTTTAAAAAAGATATTTGCACAGCATCAAGGTGTCACTAGTGTTATTTTTGATGAAGTTGACACAGGAGTAAGTGGTCGAGTTGCCCAAGCAATAGCTGAAAAAATATATCAAATATCAAATCAGTCACAGGTGTTATGCATCAGCCATTTACCACAAGTTGCAGCAATGTCAGATACACATAAGCTTATTAAAAAAATGGAAAAAAATAAAAGAACATCTACTGAGGTATTAGAATTATCGGAAAATGAAAAGACAGATGAGCTGGGCAGAATGATAACGGGAACAAAATTAACAGAAACTGCTAAAAAACATGCGAATGAATTACTTGAATTAGCGTCAACCTATAAAAATAAAATTTAATGGATAAACTAGATACAAAAGCCAGATGCTATACTATCTGGCTTATTTATTTTTTAATGTATAAATACAACTGAGGCTTTTGTTATTAGGACCTTGGCAATAAGCGAAGTTTTCTTATTATACATTTAATCCCCAATTTACTAAAAAGGAAATGATACACATCTTTTCTTATTTTTCACCAGTTTAAAACACATAAAGATAGGTCAAATTAGAAGTACAGAGATGAATATTTTATTGGTATGGGTTAGGAAACGAGGAGAGTGAATTGGGTGAAGCACACAAACAATATTAGATTATGGGTAGGTGTCCTGCTGCTAGTTGCAGTTTTGGCAATACCTTTTATAACACCAATTAAAGATTACCTTGCCATTCCTAATCAGGTTGTAACATTTGATAACCAATCTTCTTCTATAGATGTCCCAGTACTTGGTAACAATGTAGATGTCGGTTCCTCCGGTAATAGCAACCACACTGTTGATTCCTCCGAATTTTATGCAAAAGAACCAGGAAATAGTCAGCTTATTTACGAAGTCGCTGGATTCCCGATCAAAAAAGTGGATGTTTCGGTACTTGAAGATATTCGTATTGTACCTGGTGGCCAATCAATTGGTGTACAACTGCATACATTGGGAGTGCTCGTAGTTGGTCATCACCAAATTAAGGGTGAAAATGGGATGTTATCACCAGGGGAAGATGCAAATATCCAAGTCGGAGACGTTATCTTGAAAATAAATGGCAACGAGATTAAAAAAATGCAGGATGTAAAGCCATTTGTGGAAAAGGCAGGAAAACAAGATAAAAAACTTACACTAACGATTAAACGCGGAAAGGAAACGATTGAAACCATTTTAGATCCTGTTAAGGATAGTAAGGAAAAAGAATATCGTATTGGGCTATATATAAGGGACTCAGCAGCAGGAATCGGTACGATGACATTTTATGACCCTAAGTCCAAAAAGTATGGTGCACTTGGTCATGTGATTTCTGATATGGACACACAAAAGCCCATTGAAATTCATAATGGAACCATTGTACAATCAAATGTAACTTCCATTGAAAAAGGAAATAATGGAGCACCTGGCGAAAAACAGGCAAAATTCTCAATAAAAGACAATAAAATTGGAAGCATTACCAAGAACAGTCCGTATGGTATCTTTGGTGAATTAAAAAGTCCAATAAAGAATGGTAAATATGATAAACCAATGCCAATTGCGCTTTCACATCAGGTTAAAGAAGGACCAGCTAAAATCCTGACAGTCGTTGAAGGTGAAGAAGTTGAAGAATTTGAAGTTGAAGTCGTGAGTAGCGTGCCACAAAATTTCCCGGCAACTAAAGGAATGATAATCCAAATCACAGACCCGGAACTATTGAAGAAAACTGGTGGTATTGTTCAGGGAATGAGTGGTAGTCCAATTATCCAAGATGGAAAAATAATTGGTGCTGTGACGCACGTTTTTGTTAACGATCCAACGAGTGGTTACGGAGTACACCTAGAGTGGATGCTTCAGGAAGCAGGGATAGAAATAAAAGATGAAAAAGATAAAGCAAGCTAATAAAAGGCTTGTTATAGGGATTTAACCTATGACAAGTCTTTTTTTGTGGTATACTTTATATATATTTTTCGACAAAAGTATCATTATTATGTCAAATTTTATCGAATTATATCGATATGGAGAGATAATGAGCGAAAATTAAAGTTAATACAAAAAAAACCAAAGTTTTTTGATAAAAAAAAGGATATTTGAATGTTATGTCGAATATGTTACTTGGATGAAGTTCGAAATACATAAAAGGAGGAAGTTTTTAGTGGAAAAAATTTCAGTTTGTTTAGTTGATGATAACAGAGAGCTTGTGCAGTTAATGGAAGAGTATTTTGACGATCAGCAAGATATTGAAGTTATTGGGGTTGCGCACAATGGAAGAGAATGTCTGGAAATGCTGGAAGAAATGCAGCCGGACGTATTAGTATTGGATATTATTATGCCTCATGTAGATGGTTTGGGAGTGTTAAATACAATCCGCAGCACAGAAAGAAAAAAATATCCTAATGTAATTATGCTCACTGCTTTTGGACAGGAAGAGGTCATGAAAAAGGCGGTTGACTTAGGAGCATCATATTTTATTTTAAAACCGTTTGATTTGGATAATCTTTCTGACCAAATTCGCCAAGTACAAGGCAATATCACCTTACAATCCAGTCCTAAAAAAGGAAATAATAAGGAGCGAAAGAAAAAGGATCTGGAAGCAAGTATAACAAATATCATTCATGAGATTGGTGTTCCTGCACATATAAAAGGTTATATGTATTTGAGGGAAGCAATTACAATGGTTTATAATGATATTGAACTGTTAGGGTCCATTACAAAGGTTCTCTATCCAGATATTGCGAAAAAATTCAACACAACAGCTTCACGTGTAGAGCGAGCTATCCGTCATGCAATTGAAGTAGCTTGGAGTCGGGGGAATATTGATTCTATATCGGCCTTATTCGGTTATACCGTCAGTATTTCAAAAGCAAAACCTACGAATTCAGAATTTATCGCCATGGTAGCTGATCGATTACGATTAGAGCATAAAGCAAGTTAAAATATAAAAAACTGTATGTGAGTAAAAATCACATACAGTTTTTCTTGTTTTTTTAGTATCTTGGCTTATCGCTAAGTTTTAGGTCGAACTTAGCTGTAGGAAAATATTTATACTTATTTACTGCCAAAAAAAGCATTGTATAAGGACGGTATTGCGCGATCCAACCCTTCAGACTGAATCCCAAACATAATTGACACTTCAGATGAACCTTGGTTAATCATTTCAATATTAACATGTGCATCCGTAAGAGCGGTTGTTGCCTTTTGTGCTATACCTAAAGTACTTACAATACCCTCACCAACAATCATTATCATAGCGAGGTCACGATGAAACGTAATTCTGTCAGGATGTAATTCATCCTTGATTTTGTTTACTATTATTTCCTCTTTAGCAGCTGATAGTTGGCTATTTCGGATTATTACTGACATTTCATCAATTCCTGATGGAGCATGTTCGAAAGAGATATTTTCTCTCTCTAATATTTGCAGTAATTTTCGCCCAAATCCAACTTCACGGTTCATTAAATATTTACTTACATATAAGCTCGAAAATCCTTTTGAACTTGCAATTCCGACGACGCATTTACTGCTTCTGTTTTTTTCAGAGACAATCATTGTTCCTGGAGCGTCCGGGTTATTTGTATTCTTAATACATACCGGTATTTTTCGTTGAAATGCAGGAATTAGCGCTTCATCATGAAATACAGAAAAACCAGCATATGATAATTCACGCATTTCTTTGTATGTTAAAGTAGTAATTTCTTTAGGATTTGATACAATGCTCGGATTTACAGTGTAGACTGAATCGACATCTGTAAAGTTTTCATATAATTCCGCTCTAACACCAGCTGCAACAATTGACCCGGTAATATCTGATCCACCTCTGGAAAAGGTCATCAGTTTTCCTTCGGTTGTAAATCCGAAGAACCCGGGAATAACTGCTATTTCGTCATACTGGCGTAATTTGTAGAGTTCGGAAAAGCTTTCTGGTAATATCTGTGCATTTCCAGGTTCATTGCTAACGATGATTCCTGCATCTTGTGGATTCAAGTAACGTGCGTTTAATCCAATAATCTTTAAGTATTCACTTACCAATTTAGCACTGCTGTCTTCTCCAATGGATTTCAAGGCATCCATCTTCATTTGGTTTGATTCATTGTTATCAATAATTGCCTGGATATTATTTCTGATGTCATCCAGTATCGACGGGGAAATTTTAAGTTCCTCTACAATTTCTGAAAAACGATTCATAATAACAGTTAAATTGTCCATATAAGGCTTGTTTTGAAAAGCTATATTTCCTAATTGAATAAGAAGATCTGTCAATTTTGTATCGTCCTGATGTCTTTTACCCGGAGCAGATACAACTACAAATCTCCTTTGGGGATCACTTTTAATAATCGCTCCAATTTTCTCAATTTGGTTTCCATTCGCTACAGAACTTCCTCCGAATTTTGCTACTTTCATTTTTTCTACCACTCCAATAAAATTTTTATTTCTTTTTATAGTACAAATTATCTTCTTTTTTTCTTATTCTGTTGTCTTTTACGATCGCGATGGACAATAAATCCCCCGATAAAGGCGATTCCGCCTGCAAATAATATAAAACCAACTGCAAACTGAATTCCAATATTAATAAATATTGGGTAAACATCATCAAACAATGTGTCGCGGATAAGCTTTATTCCAAATGCAGAAACGAGCCCTGGGACAAGCAATAATAAAACTGCAATAATACGAATCATGTTTCTTCCCCTTTATTAGTAAATCATCATTTTTTTAGTATAGCAAATATTATAAGAAATAGGAATAAATCAAAATTTGCTTAAAACTGCACAATAAAGTATTATTAAAGTTGCAAAATATTGCAAGGTGGGGTACATATGAAACGAGTTCTTATTGTTGGTGCTGGTAAAGGCGGCAGTACTTTATTAGAAATCCTGCATAATACAGACAGTATGAAAATTGTCGGTGTGGTGGACAGAAACAGCACAGCACCAGGTTTAAAGAAAGCGCAAGAGTATGGTATTCCTTCCGATTATACTTGGGAAAAATGGATTAATAAAGATATCGATATCATTATAGAGGCAACAGGTGATGAAAAGGTTCTGGAAAATCTGCTGGAGAAGAGAAATCGTAAAACTGTTGTTATACCTGGTACCGTCGCATACATAATATCCGAGTTATTCGAGGAGAAGGAATCATTACTGGATAGATTAAGGATTCAAACCAATAATCAGGAGTTAATTCTCAATAACATTCGTGACGGAATGATAGTTATAAATAACCAGGAAATTGTTCAGTTCGTTAACAAAGGTGCTGAACGTATCGTCGGTGTCTCGAAGGAAAAATTTAAAGGTCAGGATATAACAAGTATTATTGCTGATACAAGATTACCTCATGTTCTACGCAGCAGAAGAAGAGAAGTGAATCAAAAGCTTGTATTAGAAAATGACAAAAAAGTTATTACCACAAGAATTCCAATTATAAATGCTGATGATCGACTAGTTGGTGCTTTTGCTGTTTTCAAGGATATTACTGAGGTAGTGAATTTAGCAGAAGAAAATACCGATCTTAAAGAAATAAAAACAATGCTGGAAGCTATAATAAACTCGTCTGATGAAGCCATAACAGTTGTAGATGAAAATGGAACTGGTATTATGATCAACCCTGCATACACAAGGATTACAGGTTTAAAAGAAGCTGACATTGTGGGTAAACCAGCAACCGCCGATATTTCTGAAGGAGAAAGTATGCATATGAAGGTTCTCAAGACACGACGTGGTGTACGGGGAGTTCGTATGAAAGTAGGACCAGCTAAAAAAGATGTTTTAGTAAATGTTGCACCGGTTATTGTTGATGGCAAATTAAAAGGAAGTGTTGGGGTTCTGCATGACGTTTCAGAAATCCAGTCGCTGACAAGTGAACTAAAACGTGCACGACAGATTATTCGTAACCTGGAAGCCAAATACACGTTTGATGACATTATAGGTCCATCATCTGAAATGAAAATAGCGCTTGAGCAAGCTAAAGTAGGAGCAAAGACACCTGCTACAGTCCTGCTTCGCGGCGAATCCGGTACAGGAAAAGAATTATTTGCACATGCAATTCATAATGAGAGTGATCGAAAGCATAATAAATTTATTCGAGTTAACTGTGCAGCTATTGCCGAAACTATACTGGAAAGCGAACTATTCGGATACGAGGAAGGTGCATTTTCAGGCGCCAAACAAGGTGGTAAAAAAGGTCTGTTTGAAGAAGCTAATTTTGGTAGTGTTTTTCTTGACGAAATTGGTGAGCTATCTCTCCATATGCAGGCGAAATTACTTCGGGTATTGCAGGAGCAGGAAATTGTCCGTGTAGGAGGAACAGACCCCATTACAATTGATGTTCGTATTATTACTGCAACTAACGTTAACCTGGAAAAAGCGATTATGAATAAAACATTTCGAGAAGATCTGTATTATCGTTTGAATCGGTTACCAATATACATTCCATCATTGAAAGAGCGAATAAATGACTTACCAAGTTTACTCGAACATCTTATTCATAAAATTAACCAGGATTACGGCAGAAATGTCAAAACAATTACCCACGATGCAAGTGAATACTTAAAAAGTTATCATTGGCCTGGAAATGTACGTGAACTGGAGAACATGATTGGACGAGCAATGATTTATATGGATATGAACGAAGAGGCAATAAAGAAAGAACACATCCCCGACCTACTTACATCTCCTGACTCTTCTAAAGAAGTCAAAGTAAAAGATGGTGGAACGGGACATAGAACATTGCAGGATGCTGTTGACCATTATGAAAAAGATTTTATCCGAAATGTATATAAAGAAAATAATTATAACAAAACAAAAACCGCAAAAGAATTAAATGTTTCAATACGTAACCTGTATTATAAACTTGAAAAGTATAAAATTGAAAAAGATGACATGCAAAATTTTTCATAAACGCAATGAATTGCACGGTTAATCATACTTGGATAAAGCGCTTTCAATGATTATGGTGTTGGCACGGATTTTGCATATATATTTCAGGGGGAGGTTGGAAGGACCTGATGAAAACTTTTACAGAGCTTAAGCAACAGGCTCAACGTCAAAACGATCAAGTAGTCTCAATAGCAAACGCAGCAGATGAAGAGGTATTGCTTGCAGTAAAAAAGGCTGTTGATCAATCATTATGCTCTTTTCTATTAGTGGGCAGTAAAACAGAGATTGAAAAAATAGCTAGTATCGTCGAATTGGATTTAACAAAAGAACAATTAAGCATAATCCATGTTGACAACAATCCTTCAGATGCTGCTGTTAAAGCAGTTCATGATAAAAAAGCCGATATCCTGATGAAGGGGAACGTTTCCACAAAGGATTTGCTGAAAGCAGTTTTGAATAAAGATAGCGGTTTACGTACTGGTGGCGTTTTATCCCATGTCGCATTGTTTGAAATTCCAAATCAGGATCGACTTATTTTCTTAACTGATGCCGCAATGAACTTAACACCCACATTGCAGGAAAAAGAACAAATTATAAATAATGCGGTTCAGGTTGCCGGGGGAGTTAATATATCTAACCCGAATGTCGCCGTTCTCGCTGCAGTCGAGGTTGTGAATCCTGCAATGAAGGCGACGGTTGATGCAGCTTTGTTAACTCAGATGCAAAAACGTAATCAGATTAAGGGTTGTATAATTGATGGGCCATTAGCATTTGATAATGCTGTATCCAGTAAAGCTGCCAGTCACAAAGATATCCATTCTGAAGTAGCAGGAAATGCGGACATTCTAATGGTACCTACAATTGAAGTAGGTAATGCACTGTATAAATCATTCATGTATTTTGCCGATGCAAAAGTTGCTGCTGTCATTAGCGGGGCAAGAGCACCAATCGTATTAACATCTCGTACTGACACAAGCGACAGTAAATTAAATTCTTTATCTTTAGCACTAGTATCTTCAAAATCATTCTAGGAGGAACATTCTAATGGAAATTTTTAAGTATATGGAAAGTTATGATTATGAACAACTTGTTTTTTGTCAGGATAAAAATTCTGGGTTAAAAGCAATTATCGCGATTCACGACACTACACTTGGACCTGCTCTTGGCGGAACAAGAATGTGGACATACGATTCTGAAGCTGACGCTATCGAGGACGCACTACGTTTAGCAAAAGGCATGACATACAAAAACGCAGCGGCTGGTCTTAATCTTGGTGGAGGAAAGACAGTAATTATTGGTGATCCCAAAAAAGATAAAAATCCAGAGTTATTCCGAGCCTTTGGAAGGTATATTCAAAGTCTTAATGGACGTTACATTACTGCTGAAGATGTGGGGACTACGGTCCACGATATGGATTTAATTCATATGGAAACAGACTTTGTTACGGGGATCTCCCCAGAGTTCGGTTCATCCGGTAATCCTTCACCTGTTACAGCTTACGGAGTTTATAAAGGAATAAAGGCGGCTGCGATGGAAGCGTATGGCAACGATTCTCTTGAGGGTAAAACAGTGGCAGTTCAAGGTGTCGGTAATGTAGCTTACACAATGTGTGAATACCTGCATAAAGAGGGAGCAAAATTAATTGTTACGGATATAAATAAAGAAGCAGTGCAGCGTGCTGTAGATGCATTTGGCGCTAAAGCTGTCGGGCCAGATGATATCTATGCTGTAGATTGTGACATTTATGCTCCATGCGCATTGGGAGCAACAATAAATGATGATACAATACCGCAATTAAAAGCTAAAGTCATTGCTGGATCTGCCAACAACCAGCTTAAATCAACAGAGCATGGTGATATCATCCACGAAAAAGGGATTGTTTATGCACCAGACTATGTTATTAACTCTGGCGGCGTAATTAATGTTGCGGATGAACTTAATGGCTACAATCAGCATAGAGCAATGAAAAAAGTTGAAACGATATATGACAGTTTAACTCGTGTATTTGAAATCTCCAAGCGTGATAACGTGCCAACTTATGTTGCAGCGGACCGCATGGCTGAGGAACGAATTAAATCAGTAAGTACATCACGAAGTCAATTTCTATTAAATGGTCATCATACTCTAAGCAGACGGTAGATATCGTCTTAGGTTACGGAGGTAAGTCGAATTGTTAAATCAACTCTTTAGAATACTAGTCATCAACCCGGGATCAACATCAACCAAAATTGGTGTATTTGATAATGAAAATTGCATTTTTGAAAAGACAATTCGTCACGATGCTGATAATATAGCGCAATTCAGTCGTGTGATAGATCAATATGATTTTCGCAAGAGAGTAATACTCGAACAATTAGATTATGAAGGGATAAACATTTCGAAGTTGAATGCTGTTTGCGGCCGAGGGGGTCTTTTGCGTCCAATTGAAGGCGGAACTTATGGGGTTAACGAGGCAATGCTGGAAGATTTAAAAATGGGCTTTAACGGCGAACATGCATCAAATCTAGGTGGAATTATTGCTTACGAAATTGCTGCAGGATTGAATATTCCTTCATTTATCGTAGATCCAGTTGTAGTTGATGAATTTAGTGAAATTGCACGAATATCCGGAGTTCCTGAAATTCCCAGAAAGAGTATTTTTCATGCATTAAACCAAAAAGCTGTAGCAAGAAGAGCAGCAAAGGACATCGGGAAACCTTACACAGACATTAATCTTATTATAACGCATATGGGTGGTGGTATAACAATAGGTGCCCACCAAAATGGTAAGGTGATTGATGTTAATAATGGGCTTCATGGAGACGGACCTTTTTCTCCTGAGCGTGCAGGCACCGTACCAGCAGGTGATTTAGTTTCCTTATGTTTCTCAGGACAATATTACCGTGATGAAGTAATGAAAAAATTAGTAGGCCGTGGTGGACTGATGGCATACTTACAAACAAATGATGCTGTTGAAGTGGAAAATCGCATTGAAGCTGGTGATGAATATGCGGCTTCCATTTATGATGCAATGGCATATCAAATTGCTAAAGAGATTGGTTCTATGAGTACTGTTCTGCAGGGGAATGTGGATGCGATTGTGTTAACTGGCGGATTGGCTTATGGGAAACATTTTGTGGATATGATTTCAGAACGGGTAAAATGGATTGCTGATACAACTACTTATCCAGGCGAAAATGAATTGCAAGCACTTAACGAAGGAACATTACGGGTACTTAGACAAGAAGAGTCAGCCAAAACTTATCCAGTTAATTAAGAGATAAAGGAGTGTAAGGAATGGCAAAAGATTATGATCTCGTCATCCTCGGGGGAGGAACAGGCGGATATGTAGCAGCAATACGAGCCTCACAACTTGGAATGCAGGTTGCTGTTGTGGAAAAAGGAGATCTTGGTGGTACATGTTTACATCGTGGATGTATTCCATCTAAAGCGTTGTTACGTAGTGCCGAAGTTTATAAACAGACAAAAGAAGCAAGCGAGTATGGAGTCGACACAAAAGATACAACACTAAATTTTGTGAAAGTACAAAAACGAAAAGATAGTATAGTGAAAAATTTGCATCAAGGTGTACAAGGACTTATGAAAAAAGGGAAAATTGATGTATATGAAGGATTTGGACGTATTTTGGGTCCTAGTATTTTCTCTCCAATGCCTGGTACCATCTCAATTGAGTATGAGAACGGTAACGAGAATACGATGATAGTACCCAAGAATGTATTAGTTGCAACGGGGTCTAAGCCGAATTCACTTCCAGGATTAGATGTTGATGGCGAGTTGGTAATGACTTCTGACGAGGCTTTACATATGGAACATTTACCAGCATCTATCATTATAGTCGGTGGTGGTGTAATTGGTATAGAATGGGCCTCCATGTTGGCGGATTTTGGTGTCGAGGTCACTGTAGTTGAATTTTTCGATCAAATTTTACCAACTGAAGATGAGGCAATTGCAAAAGAAGTTGAAAAGCTTTTGAAAAATAAAGGGATCACATTCGTTAAAAGCGCAAAAGTATTACCAGAAACTCTTCAAAAAGAAAACGGCGTAACAGTAGATGCTGAAATTAATGGGCAAAATGAAACGTTTAAAGCTGATAAAATGCTCGTTTCTGTTGGTCGAAAAGCTAACACAACGAATATTGGCCTGGAGAATACGGATATTGTTGTTGAAAAGGGAGTAATTCAAACAAATAAATATTATCAAACAAAAGAATCACATATTTATGCTATTGGCGATGTGATAGGTGGTATGCAATTAGCGCATGTTGCATCACATGAAGGAATTGTTGCTGTTGAACATATGGCAAATAAGAACCCTTTGCCAATGGACTATGAAAACGTCCCTACATGTATTTATTCGAATCCGGAAGTGGCAAGTGTTGGGTTAACCGAAAAACAAGCAAAAGAAAAAGGACTGGAAGTAAAAGTTGGTAAATTTCCTTTTAAAGCAATTGGAAAGGCATTGGTCCATGGTGAGTCAGATGGATTTGTAAAAGTAATTACTGATAAAAGTAATGAAGACTTAATAGGTGTCCACATGATTGGGCCACATGTAACCGACATGATTTCAGAAGCAGGATTGGCAAAAGTACTTGATGCGGCGTCATGGGAAGTTGCCGATACGATACATCCACATCCGACACTATCTGAAGTAATGGGGGAAGCAGCTCTAGCAGTTGATGGAAAACAAATTCACGGATAATACAAAAAGGAGGGATTTATTATGGCTAAAAATCGCCATGAATCATTGGGTTTAACTAATGACCAAGTTATTGATATGTATAAAACAATGCTACTGGCTCGAAAAATTGATGAGCGTATGTGGCTATTAAATCGTGCTGGGAAAATTCCTTTTGTAATTTCCTGCCAAGGTCAGGAAGCTGCACAAGTAGGCGCTTCTTTTGCACTAAACCGGCATGAAGATTATGTAGCACCATACTACCGTGACATGGGAGTAGTGCTCGCATTTGGAATGACTGCGAAGGAACTAATGCTATCTGGCTTTGCAAAAGCGGAAGATCCAAATTCCGGCGGACGTCAAATGCCAGGGCATTTTGGACAAAAGAAAAACAGAATCCTCTCAGGATCATCACCTGTAACGACCCAACTGCCACATGCGGTAGGGGTAGCGCTCGCTGCAAAAATGGAAAAGAAAGATATCGCATCACTAGTTACTTTAGGTGAAGGTTCATCAAACCAAGGAGACTTTCATGAAGGGTTAAATTTTGCTGGTGTTCATAAATTACCAGTTATTACGATGGTAGAAAATAATAAATATGCCATTTCGGTTCCTATTGAAAGACAAATAGCGAGTGAAAAGGTTTCCGACCGAGCTCAAGGGTATGGAATGCCTGGGTTTACAGTGGATGGTAATGATCCTTTAGCTGTGTACGAAGCTGTCCATGAAGCAAGACAACGTGCCACCAAAGGCGAAGGACCAACATTAATAGAAGCAGTATCTTACCGATTAACTGCACACTCAAGTGATGATGATGATAGTCAGTACCGCGAGAGTGAAGAAGTAGAAGAAGCCAAGAAAAAAGACTCAATTATCACATTTGCTGCTTACTTAAAAGAGGCAGGTATACTTACAGAAGAACTGGAAAAAGAAATAAATGAGGAACTCGTTAAAATAGTAAATGAAGCGACAGACTATGCGGAAGATGCAGCTTATGCAGAAGCTGAATCAGCATTAAACTATGTATATGAAGAGTAGGGAGGGAAGATTAACATGCCAGTAATGTCATATATTCAAGCAGTAACAGCTGCTTTAACTGAAGAAATGAAACGTGATGAAAAAGTTTTTATTTTAGGGGAAGATGTAGGGAAGAAAGGCGGTGTATTTGGCGCTACCAAGGGACTTTATGAAGAGTTCGGTGATTACCGTGTTCTGGATACTCCATTAGCAGAATCTGCAATTGCAGGGGTAGGCATCGGTGCTTCGATGTATGGAATGCGTCCGGTTGCTGAAATGCAGTTTGCTGATTTCATTATGCCTGCAGTAAACCAAATAATTTCAGAAGCAGCCAAAATGCGTTACCGTTCAAATAATGATTGGAATGTACCGATGACGATTCGTGCCCCTTACGGTGGTGGCGTGCATGGCGCGTTATACCATTCGCAATCAGTGGAAGCTGTGTTTGCTAATCAACCAGGATTAAAAATTGTTATGCCATCAACTCCATATGATGTAAAAGGTTTATTAAAAGCTTCAATTCGAGACAACGATCCTGTCTTATTTTTTGAACATAAACGTGCATATCGACTACTGAAAGGGGAAGTTCCAGAAGACGATTACGTACTGCCAATCGGTAAGGCTGACGTAAAAAGAGAAGGTTCTGACGTTACAGTTATCACTTATGGTTTATCTGTACATTTTGCCCTTCAAGCTGCAGAAAAGCTGGAAGAAGAAGGTATTGATGCACATATTCTTGATCTCAGAACAGTCTATCCATTGGATAAAGAAGCAATCATTGAAGCGGCTACAAAAACCGGGAAAGTATTGCTTGTTACAGAAGATAATAAAGAAGGTAGTATCATCGGTGAAGTGGCAGCAATTATCGCGGAGAATTGTTTGTTTGACCTTGATGCACCTGTACAGCGTTTGGCTGGACCAGATGTACCATCAATGCCGTACGCGCCAACAATGGAGAAGTATTTTATGATTAACCCTGATAAAGTTGAAAAAGCAATACGTGAATTAGCAGAATTTTAAAATCAAAAATAGAAATATTCTTCATCACTATATTATAAACGGATAAAAGGAGGGACCTTTTATGGCTTCTGAAAAAATCAATATGCCGCAGCTAGGCGAAAGTGTAACAGAAGGAACAATAAGTTCATGGCTAGTCGGTGTCGGTGATAAGGTGAACAAATATGATCCTATTGCTGAAGTTATGACGGATAAAGTAAATGCTGAAGTTCCATCATCTTTTACAGGTACGATTAAGGAACTTGTAGCACAAGAGGGAGATACCATTGAGGTAGGCGAATTGATGTGTTATATCGATACAGAAGGCAGTTCATCTTCTGATAAAGCTTCAGAATCTAAGTCAAGCAGTGAAAAACAAGAAACGGTGAAAGAAGAAGAACCATCTGAAGATCAGTCAATGAAAAAGCGATACTCACCAGCTGTGCTACGAATGGCGCAGGATAATGACATTGATCTAAGCCAAATTAATGGATCTGGCCGGGGCGGAAGAATTACGAGGAAAGATATTGAAAAAGTCATTGCTTCTGGAGAAGTTCCAAAAGCAGATGAATCGAAAACTGATTCAAAGACTGCACCAGTGCAAAAGCCAGACCCAAGTCAACAAAAATCTGCACCAGCCCCACAGCCAACAACACAAACAGGTGACATTGAAATTCCTGTTACTGGTGTACGAAAGGCAATTGCACAAAACATGGTACGGTCCACACAGGAAATCCCGCACGCATGGATGACTGTTGAAGCAGATGTTACTGATCTCGTTAACTTTAGAGGAAAAGTAAAGGATGAATTTAAGCAAAAAGAAGGTTATAGCCTTACTTTCTTTGCTTTTTTCGTAAAAGCAGTTGCGCAAGCACTTAAAGAATATCCTCAGCTTAATAGTACGTGGGCTGAAGATAAGATTATTCAACGTAAGGACATTAATTTATCCATCGCTGTTGCAAAAGACCAGGAACTTTTTGTGCCAGTTATTAAAAACGCAGATGAGAAAAGCATTAAAGGCATTGCTAAGGATATTTATGAGCTGGCAATGAAGGCACGTTCCGGAAAGCTAACATCAGATGATATGAAAGGCGGGACATTCACTGTCAACAATACTGGGTCGTTTGGATCAATCCATTCCATGGGTGTTATTAATCACCCGCAGGCGGCTATTTTACAGGTTGAATCGATTGTTAAACGACCTGTCATTATTAATGATATGTTTGCTGCCCGTGATATGGTGAATCTATCGTTATCACTTGACCATCGAATATTAGATGGGCTGGTTTGTGGGCAATTCTTAGCAAGAGTAAAAGAAATATTGGAAAATACAAATAAAGAAACAACGAATGTATATTAGAAAGTTATTTGAATTGAAATCTGCCTATAAAATTGATAAGCTGATTATAGTTAAATTATAACTACTCTCAAGAGGGGATTGATGTTCAAATGGATTTTAATTTATTCATGAACGACGTTGTAGATGCGGCGCGTAAAGACATAAAAGAAGCAGGGTACGAGGAGTTACATACTCCTGAATCGGTTGATGAAGCAATGAAACGTCAAGGATCCACATTAGTAATGGTTAATTCAACTTGTGGATGTGCTGGAGGGGTAGCTCGTCCTGCAGCAGCAAATGCGATTCATTATGATAAGCGACCAGATCATTTGGTTACTGTTTTCGCTGGACAAGATCGTGAAGCTACCGAAAAAGCTAGGGGGTATTTTGATGGCTATCCACCTTCATCACCATCATTTGCCTTATTAAAAGATGGCAAAATTGTTACGATGCTTGAACGCCATGATATAGAAGGCTATAGTGCAGTAGATGTCATAGGGAAGCTTCAACATGTTTTTGATGAGCATTGTGAGGAAATATAGAATAAAACTAGTTTGACTAGTTATGATGAGGCTGTCTCAATGTTAAAGGGTCAGCCTCATTTTATTAGCAAATAAGAAAGTATAAATCCTATCTTACTGCATAAGGCACCTAAGCTTTTTCTATTAAAAATTGGTGTTAAGTAAGGTTTTTTAAAACAAAATTAATAATAGTGCTCATTGGCAGCAGGGGAGATTTTAACGTGAAAATTGGCTCTCGAACAATTAAGACAGCAATTGGTACGCCTATTGCTATTTCGATTGCCCAATTATTGGGTCTGACGAATTTCGTTTCAGCTGGTATATTAACAATATTATGTATCCAGCCATCCAGGAAACGATCTGTATTAAGTGCATGGCATCGGTTTTTGGCATGTGTAACTGCAAGTGTCTTTGGAATTATATTTTTTGAGTTAATGGGATACAATCCAATTGTTGTTGGTGTAATGCTCGCCTGCTTTATACCAGTAACTGTTTTACTTAAGGTAACACCAGGAATTGCAACTAGTTCAGTTATTATTCTGAATTTATATAGCTCGGAAGGAATTTCTTTATCATTTTTAACAGATCAATTCCTATTGATAATTGTTGGTATTGGTACAGGATTACTTGTAAATTTATATATGCCCAGTCTGGAGAAAAACCTGAACCAGAAACAGGAAGAATTAGAAAATAACTTTCAAGCTATTCTGTTTGAAATTGCCTTATACATAAGGGATCGTAATGATAAGTGGGATGGGGAAGAGCTTACAGCTTGTGAGAATTTATTACAGGAAGCTGAGACATTGGTATCACTGGATAAGGAGAATCATTTATTACGCAGTAAGCATCCATATCACGATTATTTCACCATGCGAAGAAAACAGTTTGATTTGCTTCAAAAAATGCTTCCGTTGGTTAGCAGGTTACCTAATACAGATTCCATTTCTATACAAATAGCAGACTTTTTTGAAAAACTATCCAATGCTGTGCACCCAGGTAATACTGCTATCATTTATCTAGATGAACTAGAGAGATTACGTGAGACTTTTCATGCAGAAGATCTTCCTGAAACAAGGGAAGAATTTGAGACGCGAGCAAATCTTTTTCGCCTGCTTCATGAAATAGAGGATTATTTAATACTTAAGAAAAAGTTCAAAGCAAGTGATGTTTCGGAAAAAAATAAAATAAAAAAGACTGGAACTATTTAAATTAGTCCAGTCTTGCAATTTACTTATTATAAAAACATTACTAGTCCAGTTGTTAGTGAAGATAAAACCATTGCAATAATCATAATATAAATTACAATTTTCATTTTACGTTCACGCTTTGATCTTTTTCTCGTTGTTTGTGTTTGATTTTTAGCCAATCTTAATCCTCCTTCAATTCCATTTCCTAATTGTATTTTATCGTTATTTATGGAATTGGACAAGTACAATCATATTTTAATTGAGTATAATTATTCAAAATTGGGGGCCTTTATAATATGAGTGATGAAAATTTTCAATCTTCACAGGAAAGCTGGAAAAAGTCAGTTGATAGAACCTTAGAACGATTCCCTGAAAGAAAAGATACATTTAAGACATCTTCGGATATCGATGTGGAACGATTGTATTTTCCAGAAAATGATAATGATTATGAAAATAAGTTAGGTTATCCAGGTACATATCCATTTACAAGAGGTATTCAGCCAACCATGTATCGCAGCAGGTTTTGGACAATGCGACAATATGCTGGATTTGGATCAGCTGAAGAGACCAATAAACGATTTCGTTATCTATTAGAACAGGGACAAACCGGACTTTCAGTAGCTTTTGATTTGCCAACACAAATAGGGTATGATTCTGATGATGTTATGGCAGAAGGTGAAGTTGGAAAAGTTGGTGTGGCAATTGATTCATTACAGGACATGGAAAATTTACTTGATCAAATACCGCTTGATAAAGTAAGTACATCGATGACAATTAATGCACCTGCATCTGTGTTACTTTGTATGTATATTGCGGTCGGAGAAAAGCAAGGTGTTCCGTTAGATAAACTAACTGGAACGATTCAAAATGATATTCTGAAAGAGTATATTGCCCGGGGAACGTATATTTTTCCGCCAAAACCGTCGATGCGCCTAATTACCAATATCTTTGAATACTGTCAGCAAAACGTGCCGAAATTCAATACCATTAGCATTTCAGGATATCATATTCGTGAGGCAGGTTCGACAGCTGTTCAGGAAGCCGCGTTTACCATTGCAAATGGGATGGCATATGTTGATGCTGCATTGGAATCTGGCCTTGACGTCGATGCGTTTGCACCAAGGCTTGCCTTTTTCTTTAATGCCCATAATAATTTTTTTGAAGAAGCGGCAAAGTTTCGTGCAGCTCGGAGAATTTGGGCTAAAATAATGAAGGAGCATTACCAAGCTAAAGATCCTAAAAGCTGGAAGATGCGCTTTCATACACAAACCGGTGGATCAACACTAACAGCCCAGCAGCCAGATAATAATATAGTCCGTGTAACAATGCAAGCGCTTGCTGCTGTACTTGGAGGTACACAAAGCCTGCACACTAATTCTCGCGATGAAGCATTATCACTGCCTACTGAAGAATCTGCCCGTATTGCTCTTCGTACACAGCAAATAATTGCAAATGAGAGCGGAGTAGCAGACACTGTTGATCCACTAGCTGGTTCCTATTACGTTGAGGAACTTACCGATCAAATTGAGAGAGATGTGGAATCCTATCTGGATCGCATTCGTGATATTGGTGGAGCTGTTCAGGCTGTTGAAGAAGGATTTATGCAGCGTGAAATCCAGCAAAAAGCATACGAAACACAAAAAAATATTGAAAAAGAAGAAGAAATTATTGTTGGTTTAAATAAATACAAGCTGGATGAAGAAGTAAATCCGGATTTACTTAAAGTGGATGAGGCGTTAGAACAAGCACAAATAAAATCTATGAATACTGTTCGTCAGCAACGTGATCAGGATACAGTCGATAAATCATTAAAAGCGATAAAGGAAAAGGCAAAAGACAACAATGCCAATTTGATTCCATTTATTTTAGAAGCAGTTAAGGAATATGCAACAATTGGAGAAATATGCAATGTGTTACGTGATGAATTTGGTGAATATACAGGTATTTAAGAAGGGGAGAGTCAGATGAGAAATATACGTGTTTTAATTGCAAAACCTGGGCTTGATGGTCATGACCGCGGTGCATTAGTTATAGCCCAAGCTTTACGTGATCATGGCATGGAGGTTATTTATACGGGACTCAGGCAATCCCCGGTACAAATAGCACAAGCAGCAATTCAGGAAGATGTGGATGTTATTGGTTTATCATCTTTATCCGGTGCGCATAAAACGTTGTTTCCAAAAGTAATGGAAGCACTAAGAGAACGTAATGCGAGTGATATACCAGTTGTTGGAGGCGGGGTTATACCTGCAGAGGACATTCCGTACCTGCTTGAACAGGGGGTAAATAAGATTTTTACTAGTGGGTCTTCTACTGAAGTCTTAGCAACTTATATCCAACAGCTTATCGATCCGCAATCAGCTTTCTTAAACCCTCCCAAAAAAATTGCTCATATTGGAATTGCTGTTCATAGAATCGATGACGTACTCTCATTTTATACAGAAATACTTAGTCTTGAGCTTGAGGGTGTAGAAACTGTAGAATCTGAAGGTGTTAAGGTAGCGTTTTTGAAGATTGGTGAAACCCGCATTGAGCTTTTGGAGCCATTAAAAGAATCATCCCCAGTAAAACATTTCCTCGCTAAAAAAGGGGAAGGCGTTCATCATATTGCATTAGAAGTAGATAATATCGATGAAAGAATTAAATCCTTTAAATCAAAAGGAATACCACTGATCAACAATGAAGCGAAGAAAGGTGCTCATGATAGCCAGATTGCTTTTATTCATCCTAAAGCAGCAAATGGTGTACTTTTTGAAATGTGCCAACACCCAGAAGGAAGTGAGAAATAATGGATATTTTTGATAAAATAAGTGAATTGTACGATAAACGGCGGCAGGTTGAACTTGGCGGTGGCGATGAGCGAATTGATAAACAGCATGATAAAGGTAAGCTCACTGCAAGAGAACGAATTGATTATTTACTTGATAAGGGGTCATTTGTCGAGCTAAATCCATTTATGGAACATCGGGAAACTGATTTTGGTATGAATAATTCTACTGCAAATGGGGAAGGTGTTGTAACGGGCTATGGAAAAATAAATGGCCGAGCTATCTACTTATTTGCACAGGATTTCACTGTATATGGTGGAGCTTTAGGCGAAATGCATGGCAAGAAAATAGCAGCCGTAATGGATCTTGCTGCTAAAAACGGTGTTCCTTTTATTGGATTAAACGATTCGGGTGGAGCTCGTATTCAAGAAGGTGTATCATCGCTTGATGGTTACGGTCAGGTATTCTACCGAAACTCCATTTACTCAGGTGTTATACCACAAATATCAGTTATTATGGGTCCGAGTGCGGGAGGTGCGGTTTATTCACCTGCGATAACAGATTTTGTCATTATGGTAGAAAAAACGTCACAAATGTTCATAACCGGCCCAAAGGTAATTGGAACAGTTACTGGTGAGCAGATCACGTCAGAAGAACTTGGCGGGGCCCATGTACATAATGCAAAGAGCGGAAATGCTCATATTAAAGCGGGAAGTGAAGAACAGGCTCTAGATGCAGTGAAGGATTTAGTACAATACTTACCTGCTAATAATGAGGAAAAACCCCCATTAACTGAGACTGAACTGAATGATGAAACACGCCCTGATTTAACTGATATTGTGCCATTTAATTCTACACGGCCTTATGATGTAAAACGTGTGATTGAGCAAGTTGTTGATCCAGATAGCTTCTATGAAATCCATAAAGATTTTGCTAAAAATATTGTTGTAGGATTTGCACGTGTAAATGGTCAAACAGTTGGGCTTGTTTGCAATCAGCCAAAATATTTAGCAGGTGGTTTAGATATTGATTCAAGTGATAAAGCAGCAAGATTTATTCGATTCTGTGATTCATTTAATATTGCATTGATTACTTTTGAGGATGTAACTGGATTTTTCCCGGGTGTTAAACAAGAACATGGCGGTATAATCAGGCATGGCGCAAAGATTCTTTATGCATATTCAGAAGCAACCGTTCCAAAAATTACAGTGATTACACGTAAAGCCTTTGGCGGCGCTTATGTTGCGTTAAATAGTAAATCAATTGGAGCAGATTTGGTTTATGCATGGCCAAATGCTGAAATAGCAGTTATGGGGCCAGAGGGTGCTGCCAATATTATATTCGCAAAGGAAATAGCCGATAGCGAGAATCCAGAGGAAACTCGTCAGGAAAAAATTCATACGTACCGTGAAAGGTTTGCTAATCCTTATGTTGCCGCGGGACTTGGTATGATTGATGATGTAATTGACCCAAGAGAAACGAGAGTAAAATTAATTCAAGCATTAGAGATGCTTTATAACAAGCAGGAAGAACGACCGAAGAAAAAGCATGGTAATATCCCGCTGTAATAAAATTAGGAGGAACGATTTATGATATCGATAAATAAAGAAAGAGTGATTAATCAATTCCTGGAACTTGTTCAAATAGATTCCGAGACGAAACATGAAACTAAAATTGCTGAAGTACTAACAAAAATGTTCACCGATTTAGGTTTAGATGTAGTAGAAGATGATAGTAAAGATGAAACTGGTCATGGGGCAGGAAACCTGATTTGTACGCTGAAAGGTAATAAAGAAGGTGTAAACCCAATTTACTTTACTTCCCATATGGACACTGTCGTTCCTGGTACAGGAATTAAACCATCAATTGAAGATGGTTATATTAAATCTGATGGTACAACCATATTGGGTGCTGATGATAAAGCCGGTTTAGCCGCAATCCTGGAAACCATTCAGACACTAAAAGAAAATAATATTAAACACGGTGACGTTCAGTTTGTCATAACAGTAGGCGAGGAGTCAGGTCTTGTCGGTGCTAAAGCTTTAGATGGCTCTCTTCTAAATGCAAAATATGGTTATGCAATAGACAGCAATGGTACAGTGGGTGATATTATTGTTGCAGCACCAACCCAAGCCAAATTATTTACTGTAATGAAAGGCAAAACTGCACACGCTGGTGTTGCTCCAGAAAAGGGAGTTTCAGCAATTACGCTGGCAGCCAAAGCTATTTCCAAAATGCCTCTTGGCCGGATTGACGATGATACAACTGCGAATATTGGACGCTTTGAAGGTGGTAAGCAAACGAATATTGTTTGTGATCATGTCGAAATCCTGGCTGAAGCGCGATCATTGATTCCAGCAAAAATGGAAGAACAAGTTGCGAAGATGAAAGATGCATTTGAAAATACTGCTGATGAATACGGTGGAAGTGCTGACGTCGATGTGAAAATTATGTACCCAGGCTTTAAGCATGAAGCAGGGGATGAAGTTGTCGAAGTTGCCAGAAGTGCAGCAAAAACAATCGGTCGTGAAAGTAGCCTAAAGAAAAGTGGCGGCGGAAGTGATGCGAATATAATTGCTGGACTTGGAATTCCTACTGTGAACCTTGCAGTTGGTTATGAAGAGATTCATACAACCAGTGAACGAATCCCTGTAGATGAATTAGTTAAAATCACAGAACTAGTCACTGCTATCGTACAAGAAGTTTCAAACAAGTAAGTAACTAGGATGAAGACCTCTTTTAGCAAAAGGGGTCTTTTTTGGCAGTTATGGAAGTATAAATCTTTTCTTACTGCATAAGTGCAACAAAGGCTTATCTATATTATGCTTGGCGATAAGCCAAGTTTTCTATTAGTATGATATACTATTGGTACAAACAACAGTTCTAAAAGGATGTAATATGTATGTCACAATGGTATCCTAAAAAAGGCCGCGTTATTTTTCATTTAGATATGAACTCATTTTATGCTTCTGTTGAAATGGCCTATAACCCAAAACTAAAAGGTAAGCCTGTAGCAATTGCCGGGAATCCTGAACAACGTAAAGGGATAATTGTGACAAGCAGCTATGAGGCCAGAGCCAAAGGTGTAAAGACCACAATGCAGTTATGGCAGGCTAAAAAGCTGTGTCCTGAGTTAATCGTTTTACGTCCAAATTTTGAACGTTATCGTACGGCGTCAAAGGAAATGTTTAAAATGCTTGCTGAAATAACACCATTTGTGCAGCCAGTTTCGATTGATGAAGGTTATATGGATATAACCGAGAGTGAACATCACGGAACTCCTATTGAGATTGCTCAAAACTTGCAGCAAAAAATTCATCAAGAGCTAGATCTCCCGTGCAGTATTGGAATTGCACCAAATAAATTTTTAGCAAAGATGGCATCTGATATGAAAAAGCCATTAGGAATTACAATTCTGCGAAAACGGGACTTATCCCAAAAACTTTGGCCGCTACCAATTGAAGAAATGTATGGTGTTGGTGATAAAACCGCTGAAAAATTACGAGCAATTGATGTAAAAACAATTGGTGATTTGGCAAAAGGAGATGTTTATCAACTGAAACGTGTGCTTGGGATAAATGGAGAACGATTAAAAAATAGAGCAAACGGTATTGATACTCGTCCCGTTGACCCTGAGGCTATCCATGAATTTAAAAGCATAGGCAGCTCACAAACCCTACCGGAAGACACTACGAATGAAGCTGAAATTCGTAATCTCATGCATCAGCTGACAGATAACGTAGAACGTCGCATGAAACGAAAACAAGCAGCTGGACGTAGTGTACAGATTATGATTCGCTACTATGATCATAAAACAATCACTCGAAGTAAAAAATTGCAGGGTTTTATTGATTCAAAGGAAGACATACTGCACATTGCTAACGAATTATTTCAAAAGCACTGGAATTTGGACCCTATCCGATTGCTTGGCATTACGGTTCAGGACGTTGATGAAAAGCAAAATATCGCCAAACAGCTTGATTTGTTTACGTATGAAGAAGAAGCAGGTAAGGAAAAATTATATACTGTTATTGATGAGCTATCCCAAAAATATGGGAAGAATCCTTTTAAGCAATTGCAGATAGAGGAAGGTAAGGACGAACAACCACGGACAAGCTTTCAAAAAGACTTTTTGGATGACTATAAGCGATAATATCCCCATGCTGAATCATGTTTTCTTTCACATATATCAGTAATGTGGATTCTGGTTCCATTAATTTATTTTTTAAGTAATTACAATGTATTGCCATTCGAAATGAGGACCCTCACCCAATCTTCGAGGAAATAACGGAATGAGGATCCGCCACACAGTCGAGGTGAATCCTCATTCCGCTAAATGGCAGAAAAAGTGCTCTCAGAAGGACGAGACGGATCCTCGTTCCGCTAATAGCAAAAGATCAGCCAAATTTGTGGCAAAAATGACAATAGCGGAATGAGGATCCGAACCCAAGCCTAAAATGATGATTTTCGAGGAAATAACGGAACGAGGATCCGCCACACATTTATTTATGCATTTATTTCATAATTTTTTTCACCAGTGTATGAGCAATTTTGCTTCCGGGATATCGTAACGGCATATCAAACTTAGTTGTTTGTTTCAGTATGCTTTTTTTGTGTGTAAATGTATCAAAGCCATACTTACCATGATATGCACCCATTCCACTACTGCCAACACCACCAAATGGAAGGTGTGGATTAGCTAGATGATAAAGTGTATCGTTAATACATCCGCCGCCAAAGGATACATTTTTTAGTATGCTTTGTTGAGATTTTTCTTTTTCTCCAAAATAATAGAGTGCTAGTGGTTTGTCCATCTGTTTTAGTTCTGAAATGACACCATCAAGTTCGGTAAATGCTAGCATTGGCAAAAGCGGACCAAATATTTCTTCTTGCATAATCGAATGATCCCAGGTGATATTATATAAAATAGTGGGTTCAATGGACAGCTTCTCTTCATCTGCACTGCCACCATATACGACTTCACCATCAGCCAGGAATGCTTGCAATCTATTAAAATGTTCTTTGTGTACAATTCGAGTATAGTCATCGTTTTGAAGTGGTTTCTTACCGTAAAATATTTTGATATGTTTTTCCATCGCTTTTAACAATTTTGGTTTTACTTTTTCATGAATATACAGGTAATCTGGTGCGACACAGGTTTGACCTGCATTCGTAAATTTCCCCCATACAATCCGCTTTGCAGCAAGGTCAATGTTCGCATCTTTATCTATGATAGCAGGGCTCTTTCCACCCAGTTCCAATGTTATCGGAGTTAAATGCTTACTTGCTTGTTGCATAACGACTTTACCAACAGCTGAACTACCAGTGAAAAAGATGTAATCGAATCGTTGTTCCAATAATTGCTGACTGGTTTCTTTTGCACCTTCTACTACTGTAAAAAAGCAAGGGTTAAAAGTTTCATTGAGCATTTCTGCAAGCAATGAAGAGGTAGCTTGCGTAAATTCGGATGGTTTTATTACAACTGTGTTTCCTGCCGCAATCGCGCCTATGGCTGGACCAATTGCTAACTGAAGTGGATAGTTCCATGGTGCGATAACTAATGTAACTCCATATGGCTCCTTGTAAATATAGTTATTTGTCCCTTTGTAGGTAATTGGTGCATCAGCCTTTTCCGGTTCCATCCAGTCTTTTAGCTGCTTTATGGCAAAATCAATTTCCGAGTACAGAAACCCTAGTTCAGTCGTTAATGTTTCATGTTCGGATTTGTTCAAGTCATCCTTCAGTGCCCGATATATTTCCTGTTCATACTTTTTCAGCATACGCTTTAAAGCTTTTAACTGATTTTTGCGGAAAGAATACTCCAACGTTTTCCCATTATGAAAAAAATCTCGCTGGCTTTTCACTAGTTTTTCAATTTGTTCCATGTAAAGCACTCCTTTTATCTAGAGTTTACCGTAACTTTATAAAAGTCAGAAGCAAGTTCTGTGTTCGGAAAAATCTCTTGTGCGTGTTTTGCCAGGGTTTCAAAATCCTCTTTTTGATAGCGTGAGGATATATGCGTTAATACGAGCTTTTTGACATTTGCCTCTTTTGCAAGAGAGGCAGCTTCTTTAGTCGTGGTATGAAAGTATTCCTGTGCTAAGTCTGCTTTTGAAACGTCGAATGTTGCCTCATGTACAAGTACATCCGAACCTTCTGCAAATGTTTTAAATTGATGTGTTGACCGAGTATCACCAAAAACGGTTATAACACGCCCTTTTTTGTCGGGACCAAGAAAATTAGGGCGATGAATAACCTGTCCTTCTTGTGTTTTTACCACATCATTCTTCTTTATTTGTTGATAAATAGGACCTGGCTCAATACCTAACTCTTTTAACTTGTCTACCAACAGTTCGCCGGGTTTATCTTTTTCTTCAATACGAAATCCATAACTTGGTATTCCATGGTCCAGCTCTTTGGAGGTGACAATAACCTGTTCATTTTCAAAGACCAGCCCCTCAGATATTTCAACAATGGAAAGCGGATAGGTCAAATGTGTCCCACTTACCCTAAGACATGTCTCAACATATTCTTTAATACCCTGTGGTCCATATATGGTAAGTAAATCATCTCCACCTTGAAAAGATCTGCTGCTTAACAGACCTGGAAGGCCATAAATATGGTCGCCGTGCATATGTGTGATGAAAATTTTATTGATTTTGCGTGGTTTAATCGATGTATGCAGTATCTGGTGCTGTGTCGCTTCTCCGCAATCAAACAGCCATATGCTATTTTGCTCTTGTAATAAGGTTAAAGCAATTGAAGATACGTTGCGGTTCTTTGACGGAACACCTGAACCAGTACCAAGAAATATTAACTCCATGTTAATTCCATCCTCGTTCATATTGTTTTATTGGTTCAAGTGAGTGACCTAATTCATCAGCAGCTGTCTTTGCCCAATACGGATTTCGTAACAACGCCCGGGCCACAAATACAAGGTCAGCACGATCGTTTTGGACTATTTCTTCAGCTTGAATGCCACTTGTAATCAGCCCAACTGCCCCCGTAGCTACAGATGCTTCCTGTTTAATCGTTTCACACCGCTTGATTTGATAACCTGGATAAGGGGAAATGGAGGCCGGAACCACTCCGCCAGAACTGCAATCAATTAAATCTATGCCTTGTTGTTTCATTTGTTTTGAGAAGTACAGAATGTTTTCCAGTGTGTTTCCTTGCTCGTTATATTCGTCAGTAGATATACGAACAAATAAAGGTCCGTTCCAGATGGATTTGATACTATCAATAATTTGAGATAAAAAGCGATAACGATTCTCAAGATTACCACCATATTCGTCCTCACGCTTGTTTGTTAATGGAGAAAGGAACTGATTAATTAAATATCCGTGCGCTGCATGAATTTCTATAATGTCAAAGTCTGCTTCCTTTGCTCGTTTTGCTCCATTCTTAAAAGCTTCAATCGTCTCATCGATGTCTTCAGTAGTCATTTCAGTTGGTGTTTTAGATGATTCATTAAATGGTAGTGGAGAGGGAGCATATATTGCTGAATCAAGTCTTGCTTTTCTCCCGGCATGTGCTAGCTGAACCCCAGTAGCTGATCCATAGCTATGAATTTGCTCATTTAACCTTTTTAACCCATCAATATGATCATCATGCCAGATACCTAAGTCTTCATGTGAAATACGACCCTCTGGCTGTACAGCAGCCGCTTCTGTCAAAATTAAACCGACTTGGCCTGCAGCACGTGATATATAATGTGTTTCATGAAATGGTGTTATCTTCCCATCTTGCTCCATGCACGAATACATACACATAGAAGACATGGTAATACGGTTTTTTAGTTTTATTCCTTTAAAGTCAATTGGTGAAAATAGTTTAGTCATTATTAAATTCCTCCTCGTATATTACATTGGTTTGTGTTTAAAGAGCTCCCGATACTGTAGTGCTTTGTGTGGAACATCAGTAAAAATGCCATCACAGCCCATTTGGAAGCAGCGTGCCATATGTGCTGGTTTATTAATCGTATAGACTCGAACGGCCATTTGTTCCTGATGACACTTATCTACAAATAGCTGATTTAATAACCGATATTTTATATGTATTGCATTTGCGCCTAATTTTTTTGCGTACGTCACCAGATTTTTACTTCGCTTTGATGTTAACAAAGCTACACCAATGTTACCATTAAAGGGCTTCAGCCGTTCTACGCTGTTTCGATTAAATGTTGATAATGTGGTACGATTCAGTAACTGATAGTGTGATACCATATCATATACGATATTCTCGAGATTCTTATAATCTATTTTATTATTTTTTAACTCAATATTTAAACATAACGCCTTATCTTGAATCCAATTTAGAAATTCTTCCAAAGAGATTATTGCAGATCCAGCATATTTTATTGAGAACCAGGAGCCCGCATCGAGATTTTTTAATTGGTCAAAGGTATAATCCTTTATGTAACCAGTACTATTGGTAGTGCGTTTTACATGTTCATCATGGATTAACACTGGAATATTGTCTTTTGTCAAATGTACGTCGGTTTCAATACCTTCAGCACCTTGTTCATAAGCGAGTTTAAAGGCAGCCATTGTATTTTCAGGTGCTAAAGCACTGGCACCTCGATGTGCTATAATTTTAGTTATCAATTTGTTTCACCTCTTGTTAAATTCTGTTTTATTTTTTGTAATAAGTCAATTTATTTAAGGAGGAGTTATATGAAGAATTGGCAGACTAAGGAACAATTAACTGATTTGTTATGTTCGCTTGTCAACCATCAGAGTATTACGGGGAGTAATGCTGAAATTGCTGTTGCAGAATATTTACAGCATTTATTGTCACAAAAAAAATATTTTCAAGATAACCCAAATTATTTAAAATTACATCCTTTAGATGATGGAAGACGATTGTTAACTGCATTGGTAAAAGGTAATAATTCATCTGACACAGTTATTCTGTTGAGCCATTTTGACGTGGTTGGTGTGGAGGATTATGGGTCATTACAAAACCTTGCTTTTCACCCCAGGGAACTGACGAGAGAAATGAACCATCTAAAAGAGGACTTGCCTGAAGCGGTGCAAAATGATATTTCATCTGGAGACTGGCTATTTGGACGTGGCTCAATGGATATGAAAGCTGGTCTATCCTTACATTTTTCCATGCTCGAAAAGGCAATTGATGGTGAGTTTGACGGCAATATATTATTGTTGAGTGTTCCTGATGAAGAAGTGAATTCACAAGGAATGTTAACCGCATTGCCTGTTTTACATCAATTAAAAAAAGATGAAAATTTAACATACAATGCCTGCCTGAATGGGGAACCTATGTTTAGTAAATACCCAGGAGATCCTGCTCATTATGTCTATGCCGGCTCGATTGGAAAGGTTTTGCCCGGATTTTACTGTTATGGAAAAGAATCCCATGTTGGCGAACCATTTGCAGGTATGAATCCAAATTTAATGACAAGTTTCCTCTCGCAGCAGCTCGAGTTAAATGAAGCTTTTATTGAAAAAATAGAAGACGAGGTCACACCACCACCAGTAAGTTTAATGCAACGTGACTTAAAGGAAAATTATTCTGTTCAAACACCTCATGCTGCAATCTCTATGTATAATGTATTGTATTTAAAACAAACGTTTAAGGAATTAAATGATAAACTATTAACTGGTGCACAAACAGCTGCGTATGAAATTGAGAATTATGTTCATCAGAAAGCTAATAAATTTGCCAGTATTGCGGATGACTTTTCAATGCCTGCATGGAATGTGAATGTGATGATGTATGAAGATTTGTATGCAGAGGCATTAAAACGCTATGGTGAGGAAGAAATAATTAGAATCCAAAATTTACTTGTAAGCCAGAGGGATAAAGGTGATCGTGATTTCTCCACACTTTTGGTGCAGGAATTGGCTGCAATGTGCAAGGATTTAGCACCTATGATTATATTATTTTACAGTCCGCCGTTCTATCCAGCAGTTTCTTCTTATAATGATCCTTATATAAAAGATGTGATGAAACACGTAAAAGAATATACGAATACAAATTATCACATGGATTTAACTGTATCGGAGTTTTTTACTGGACTTTCAGATTTAAGTTATCTTGGCCCTGTGTCATCCAAAAGTAAACTGAATCAATTAACAACCAATATGCCTCTGCAAAATAATGGTTTTGTTTTCCCGGAGGATATCATGGAGCAACTTACGATGCCTATATTGAATATTGGTCCTTTAGGAAAAGATCCCCATCAGTGGACGGAACGAATAGAATTAACTTATAGCTTTGAGTACTTGCCGTCCATTTTAACAGAGGCGATTCATCACCTATTTGAAAAAAACAGAAGTTAATAATGTGACTTTATCCTCTAAAAAGGATACAATAAGAGAATAACTGAATGGTCATTCATTTTGGAGGATTTTAACTATGAAAGTATTAGATAAAACAATCAGTCAAATAACAATACCGACACCTTTTGCAGTAGGTGACACACATGTATACCTTTTAAAAGGGGAGACCCTTTCCCTTGTTGATGCAGGTGTTAAAACAAAAGAAGCCTGGGATGCATTAAAAATGCAGTTAAAAGAGCTGGGATATGTTCCTCGGGATATCGAACAAATTATTCTAACACACCATCATCCTGATCATGTTGGACTAATTGAACAATTTCCCCGAGCTGAAAATATTGCAGCACATCAAAATGTAGATCCGTGGTTAACAAGGGATGAAGCTTTCTTTTCATATTATGAAGAATTTTTCAAGGACTTTTTTAACAAATGTGGAGTACCATCGAAATATAGTGCTGTTTTAAATAAGTTATGTGCACCGTTGAACTATGCTGGCCGAGGACAAGTAACCAAGGTAATTGACGAAGGAGATGTCCTGCCTGGTCATGAGGATTGGCAGGTCATTGAAACAAAGGGCCATGCCCAAAGTCATTTATCATTTTTTAGGGAAAGTGATGGAGCGTTTATTGGTGGTGATCATCTTTTACATCATATTACACCAAACCCGCTTCTTGAACCATCACAACAGGTTACGCAAGATCGACCTCGGCCAATGCTTCAGTATCGAACAAACCTAAATAAATGTCTGTCACTGGGGATTAAAACGGTATTCCCTGGACATGGAGATGTTTTTTCAAATGTGGATTCGCATTTACCTGTTCAAATGGAAAAACAGGAAAAACGTGCAACTAAAGTATATGCGCTTGTAACAGAGAAAGCACAAACGCCATTTGAACTTTGCAAGCAGATTTTTCCAAAACAATATGAAAAACAATTGGATCTGACTATCTCGGAAACGATTGGTCAGCTAGATTACCTGGAAAATGAGGGTGTTGTGGGAAAAACGCTAAAAGATGGTGTCTATTATTATCATGCAGAATAAAGTATCAAATAAAAAAATTATCGTTACTGGTGCATCAAGCGGTATCGGAGAACGAATGTGCTGGCATATTGCGAAGCATGGTGGTACCCCCATCATGCTTGCTCGTTCAATTGATAAGTTGCAAAATCAGCAAAAGCTGATTAACCAGACTTTTGATAGTTCCAGTGATGTGTACCAAGTAGATTTGCTCCATGCAGATGAATTGGAAAGAGTAATCAAACAGGTTTTATCAGAACATACGCAAATACACGGACTAATCAATAACGCTGGAGCAGGTGTCTTTGATTATGTCAGGGATATGCAATGGCCGGATGTGGACCACATGTTCCAATTGAATGTGTTTGCGTTAATGCGCGGAACCAAGCTTCTTTTGCCACATTTTTCACAGAATCAGGAAGGGCATTTTGTAAATATAGCGTCACAGGCTGGAAAGATTGCTACACCAAAATCAGCTATATATGCATCAACCAAACATGCGGTACTTGGGTTTACTAATGCGCTTCGTCTGGAAATCATCAGTAAAAATATCCATGTTACTGCAGTCAACCTGGGTCCTGTTCGCACAAATTTCTTCACAACAGCAGACCCAAGCGGGAATTACCAAAAGAGTGTTGAGCGTTATATGCTTGACCCGGATAAGGTTGCCGACAATATTGTGAAGCATCTATTTACGAAAAAACGGGAAATAAATTTACCCTGGTGGATGGAGATGGGAAGTAAATTTTATCAGCTATTCCCGCGCGCACTGGAAAAGGTTTTGAAAAAACAATTTAATCAAAAATAGAAGTAACCAAGAAAGCAACATCGCTGCCGAATTCGTAATCGAGCTAGAGACTTATTCCATATAGTAAATTTGAGTTTTTGCGGTCACGAGGGACCTTATTTAGCAGAAATCCACGAAAATTGCGGTGTTGCGGACACGAGAGGCCTTATTAAGTACAAATGCGTCTATTAGGCCATGATATATGTTAAATAAGGGCTTCTGTGTCCGGATAACTTCGAAAAGGTCATTTTTATACAGAAATAGCGTCTCTGGTGTCTGCTAATCGCAATTAAAGAAACCCCGTGCTTCCGCAACATGCAACTGCCAACTATTATGCTTGGTGCCCGCCAATTTTCTTGCTTCTTCCAATGGTAATTCCAGCATCAGTATAGCTGGTTGCTCGCAGTATTGCGGTTGATCCGTATTTATCTCGGATTGAATCCATTACATAGCCAATATCCTTTTTCTTAGGCTTGTCATCAAATAAATCCAGCTGTGTTTCAGCATTGTCATAAAGCTTATCCAGGGTCACATATACATGCCTGATATCACTGTGTCCATCATAGAATTCGTTATATAACTGCATGCAGATATCATAAATGTCCATTGTGGTATTTGTCGGAAGCGTAACAGATCTTGAACGGCTAAAACCACCACCTGTTACCTTGGAATAGGAAACGCCAAGGTGAATGGTTCTCCCGGCTTTACCTGCAGTTCTTGCTCTACGGCACACTTCTTCGCAAAGGTCGAGAATACAAATTGCAACTTCTTCTCCGGAGTAATCACGTAATAAAGAGATGCCATGACCAAATCCTTTTTGTTCGGTTTTTGTGAAATTACCAAAAACGGGGCTCAGATCAACACCCCAGGCATGCCAATAAAGCTGTTCTCCCATAATTCCAAAACGCTTCTTCAGATACTTTAACTCGGCATTAGCAAGCTGCCCAAGGTTGACAATTCCCATCCTATTAAGGTTCCGCTTCATTCTGCTGCCAATGCCCCATATCTTTTCTATAGGAAAAGGCCATAGTTTTTCTGTTACATCCTCGTATTTACATTCAGCAATCCCAACTTGTTTAGCATGTAAATCCATAACTACTTTTGCCAGAAATTTATTATCACCTATCCCAATTGAACAAGTGATACCGAAATTTTCCAAGATATCCTGTTTTATTAACCGTGCTACTTGCCACCGATCTCCAAATAGCTTTTCAAGCCCATTGACAGTAACCCAGACTTCATCAACAGAGTATTGATGGATAGCTTCTTTAGGTACATATTGATTAATTAGTTTAGTGATTTCCATGGAAACTTGAAGATAATCAGCCATATGTGCGGGAACGATGACAATTTTCGGATCTTTAGGCAGTTCAAAAAATCGACTGACATTGCTAACACCATGCTTTTTCTTTAATGCTGGGGAGGCGGCTAAGACAATACTCCCCGGTCTATTTGGATCACCGACTACAGCAAGCTGAACCGTCATTGGATCCAGCCCTAACTTTATGGCTTCAACACTTGCATAAAATGAGCGCATATCGATGCACAGGACATCGTTTCGCGGGTAATTAGAATAATCCATCGCATTTTCACCTCCAACAATAAGAACGTTTGTTCTCATTATATGCCACATGATCTAATATTATCAATGGGAATTTATTCTTCCGTGCTTATTTCTAAGCTCTTTTCATAATGATTGTTGATAATTGACGGTTGCAATTGATATAAACTGAAAAGATACTCACCCGGGTCTCATAACCTCTATGAGTGACCGTTTCTGGCTATTTGGATAGAATTCGCGATCTCATCACACTGATGAAGACGCGTTTCACGGAATTTAAACAGCATTAGTGTTCTCATAATCTTGAAAAGTGAGCCCCATGGCTAGTATCTTGAGCAGATGTTGCATTGGTACTGGAGTGGTGCAAAAGACAATTTTCACTGCGTCGCATTTTATATCTTTTGTGTCAAAACAATAAACTTCTAGAAAACAGCCTATTACTATAACTATAATCGTTTAAGGATAATAAAAAGTGCCATCAAAAAATAATTTTTTCTGATGACACTTTTTCTACTTCAAAATCGATTGTTATAGTGAAAGAACTGCTTATCGATGCTTAGCATATTCAATTGGTTTTGTGATCTGCCTTAATCCTTCATATGTTTTATCGGTAAGTGTTTTAGATGGGTTAAAATTTGTGTTATCTGTTACTTGGCTTAGTGAACTTGCTCCAAATACGGCCGTTGCAACAGCCGGATGTTTTAATACGTATTTAAGAGCTAGCGCATTGAAGGAAGGCTCATTATTAAATTGTTCAGCAATAGTTTGCTGAATTAATTTCAGTTCATCAAACGAATAATCCAAAAAGCCGTTCTGTCCTTTTTTCTCAATCTGTTTTGCTGCGCTGTTACTAAGCATTCCTTTTGCCAATGGACCTCTGGCTAGTACGCTAATATTGTTTTCGTGCAACAAATCCAATACTTCTTCTTCCGGCCGGCGGTCCAGCATATTGTACTGCATCATAACACCATCGATAGTAGAACGGCTTACGTACTCACGAATAACATTGGGCCGGATGGATGATATCCCATAAGCACGAATTACGCCTTCTGTTTTAAGCGATTCAAATGCTTCAATTGATTCATCAATAGGATCATCAATTGTGCCTCCATGGAGCATATAAAAATCGATATAGTCTGTTTTTAAACGACGCAAGCTTTCTTTTACACCCTCTTTGATATGTTCTTTGGAAGGGTCCCAAAACCAATCTTTCTTAGCCTTATTAAAGTTATTTCCAACTTTTGTCGTTAAAATGACTTGGTCACGTTTACCTTTTAAGGCATCACCAACTATTTCTTCATTCATACCAAAATCGTATAAGTCAGCAGTATCCAGATGGTTAATGCCAGCGTCTAATGCCTGGTTAATAATTTCGCTTGCTTTTTGAGTGTCTGTCCCTAGTGACATACAGCCAAGTGTTAATTCAGATACATGCAAATCCGATTGTCCTAATTGATTCTTTTTCATATTTTTGACCTCCTGTTAATCAGAATATGTCTATATTTATTGTAAGGACATCCATCTGTTAAATACAACTATTTCGCGTATGATAAAATAGATAGTAGTATTTTAAGAAAGGTTATTTTCCAAAAGTTTGTTATTATGGCTTTGAAAATTAGAGTCACCAAGACTATGTTGAAACTTACGAAAAGAGCTTTAAGAAAAAGGATGATAATAAGTGAAGAAATTTGAAGAGAAAACAATTCATACTGAAAAAATATATGATGGTTCAGTAGTTAAGCTGCAAGTTGACGATGTCATGTTGCCAAACGGGAAAAACTCAAAAAGAGAACTGATAAAACATCCCGGTGCTGTTGGGATTATCCCTATTACAAAGGATAACAAAATAGTGTTTGTGGAGCAGTATCGTAAACCTTTGGAAAAATCCTTAGTTGAGATCCCTGCCGGAAAACTGGAAGATGGTGAGAATCCGGAAATAACTGCAATTCGGGAGTTAGAAGAAGAGACAGGGTATACGACAAATTCGTTACAGTTTGTGACATCGTTTTATACATCGCCAGGATTTGCAGATGAGATTATGCATTTGTACATAACGGATGATATTATCCCATTGGAGCATGAAGTAGCAGGTGATGACGATGAATTTGTTGAGCTAATTGAATTAACGCTGGAAGAAGCAATCCACTATGTAAAAGAACAACGAATACACGACGCTAAAACGAATTATGCAGTACTGTATTTACAGGCTTTAGAAAGGATGTAGAAAATGTTAAATTCTTTTTTCGCTGATATGCATATTCACATTGGGCGGGATATGTATAATAAGCCGGTAAAAATAACCGGATCGAAAACACTAACCCTGACAAACATTTTGAAAGAAGCAAGCCGGAACAAAGGAATTCATATGGTAGGGGTAATTGATAGTCATGCTCCAGCAGTCCAGCAGGAAATAAAACAGCTTATCGAGGCAAACAAAGCATATGAACTATCTGATGGTGGAATACGGTTTGAGAACGTTACCTTGCTGCTCGGTTCTGAAATTGAAGTCTATGACGAAAATTGCCGTGGACAGATTCATGTACTCTGTTACTTCCCGACACTTGCAAAGATTGAGGAATTTTCAGAGTGGCTGACAACAAAAATGAAAAATATAACATTAAGTTCTCAGCGTTATTATGGAACAGCCAAAGAACTGCAATATAAAGTCAAAGAACTTTCAGGATTATTTATTCCTGCACATGTGTTTACACCATTTAAGAGTATGTACGGAAAAGGTGTTCAAAAATCGCTGAAAGAAGTGTTTGATCCGGATTTAATTGACGGAATTGAATTAGGACTAAGTTCTGACACTGCAATGGCCGATCAGATACAGGAACTGCATGATTACACGTTTCTAACTAATTCCGACGCGCACTCATTAGCAAAAATTGCTAGGGAATATCAGGAAATTTATATGGAAGAACCATCATTTCAAGAATTCAATTGGGCGCTGCACAATGTTCAGGATCGTAGGATAAAACAAAACTTTGGAATGAATCCACACTTGGGGAAATACTATACAACGGTTTGCAGTCAGTGTTTAGAACCATTGACACCTGAGGCTGAACATTGCCATAGGTGTGAATCTACAAAGATTGTGAAAGGTGTATTTGATCGTATTCAGGAGTTGACGGATGCAAAAGAGGTGAAAGAACGTCCGCCTTATTTGTATCAAGTGCCACTGGAATATTTACCTGCGCTTGGACCAAAAACGTTTAAAAAACTACTAACGCACTTTCAAACTGAAATGAACGTAATCCATCATGTAAACCAGGATGAGTTGAAAGAGGTTGTACCTCAGAAACTAGCAACTGCGATAGTAAATATGAGAGAGGGTAACTTAGCAATCAAAGCTGGTGGTGGCGGGAAATACGGCAATATTATTACGTCTCCTGAAAAATAATGAATAAGAAAACATCTTAAATTTGGTATTTTTATCTGGAATTCTTCATAGTTTTTAACTAGAGAGAAAATTACGAGCAATGGAGGATTCCAATGTATAATAAACGAACTCTAGCAGTAAATCATGTAAAAGAACATGCGACAATCTATATTTTTATGATTATACTATTTTTAACAGGAGTTATTTTTGGTGCGATCATTGTAAATAGCATGAATTGGGCTCAAAAAGAGGATTTATTCTTTTATCTAGAGCGCTTTTTTGGTGAAATTGCTGATAACCAACAAATAGAAAACATTGAAATACTTAAAAGTAGTTTCTTTTATCATGCTAAATACCTGTTTTTATTGTTTATTTTGGGATTATCCGTTATCGGTTTGCCAATCGTGTGGGTGTTGTTATTTTTAAAAGGTCTTGTAGTCGGGTTTTCAGTTGGTTTTATTGTAAATCAAATTGGAATGAAGGGCCTGCTATTAGCTTCTCTATCAATTGCTCCGCAAAATATTATAATTATACCAATATATATAATAGCTGGCAGTCTTTCGATGATTTTTTCAATAACGCTCTTAGGTAAGCTTTTTTCACGAAAAATATCCCAGCCTGTTCTGCAGCCATTTGGAAAGTATGTAATGTTTTTCACTTTATTATTGGCCGCATCAGTAGTTGCGTCGGCATTAGAGGCATTTGTTGCAAATGAAGCAATGGAGGTAATAATTAAATCCTTTTATAACCAATAGTTAATGTTATATAATAATTATTATTGATTACAGTTTATAATAATTATACTTTGACACGCTTTACAAGTGTGCCTATAATAAAGATGGGGATATTAGGGAGGGGACTTGCCATGGAACATCGTATAGAGCGAATTAAAAAACAGCTCCATGCACAAAGTTATAAGCTAACTCCACAACGAGAGGCAACTGTTAGGGTTTTATTAGAGCGCGAAGAAGATCATTTGAGTGCTGAAGATGTTTATTTACTAGTAAAAGAGAAAGCACCTGAAATTGGTTTGGCTACTGTTTATCGTACATTGGAATTATTATCAGAATTAAAAGTTGTTGATAAAATAAACTTTGGTGACGGTGTTTCACGTTATGACCTGCGTAAAGAAGGTGCAGAACATTTCCATCATCATTTGGTTTGTATAGAATGCGGTTCGGTTGAGGAAATAGTGAATGACTTACTTGGAGATGTCGAGAAGATAGTTGAAAATGATTGGGGCTTTCAGGTGAAAGACCATCGTTTAACTTTTCATGGGGTATGTAAGCAATGTCAGAATACCGCAGTTCAATCTAAAACATCATAATAGTAACGGGAAGCCTTTTTCTTATGCGAAAAGGCTTTTATTTTTGTATAAGAAATAAGTGCTGAGGATAATTGGACATCAGAATCAGCGACGTCCAGCTCCGACGTACAGGACATACTAGTGCCGGTGACGCCACAGGACGTGACGTTCTCAACGGGCAGCGCCTAGTGGACTTCCTTCCCTGTGTCTACGATAAGTCAACATCGAATCGCTTACGCTTTTGTTCTTTTGAAATAATATTCAATATTAATTTACAAATATACGGAAATAGGTTACTTTTATGTGGGAATGTATTATAATAGCCCTAGTTTCATAGATGTATGTATAATGTGATCCATTTTTGGCATATCTTCTAATAGTAGATACTTTATTAGAGGGGACATGCCAGATGAAACATGTGATATGGGATACAATAAAAGTTTTTGTGATCTTCATAGCTTGTACGTTTCTATTTTACGTTGGATTAAGAGTAATGCATGACGAGTATGAACAAAATCACCGGTACGATCCGCCTGAGGGGGATTCTGTTAAAGTTTTTAATCTTAATGAAGATTTCATTGATCGGTTAAACTTATTTTTTCGATTAGGGGAGTAATGACTATGCTCAAGTCTGGTTTTGAAGATTTCGTTCACTATTTGCAGGTGGAAAGAGGGTTATCTGACAATACGTTAAAATCGTATAAAAGAGACTTGAAGCAATATATTCTATATATTGAAAAAGTACTTCAAAAAACACAATGGGACGACATTGGACGTACAGATATTATAGGTTTTTTATATAAGCTAAAAGATGATGGTAAGTCGGCTGCAACTATTGCACGTACAATTGCATCTATTCGTTCACTTCACCAATTTTTAATTCGGGAACAGCTGGTGATTCAAGATCCAAGCATACATATTGAAACACCGAAAAAAGAGAGAAAGCTTCCTGATGTATTATCAACACAGGATGTAGAAGCATTATTAAGGATACAAGGAAGCTCATCATTAAAGATTAGGAATAAAGCAATGCTGGAATTGTTATATGCGACAGGGTTGCGGGTAACAGAACTGATATCATTAAAAGTTAGTGATCTTCATTTAACAATGGGGTTTGTCCGGTGTCTTGGAAAAGGGTCAAAAGAAAGAATAGTTCCTCTTGGTGAAATTGCAAAAGACGCTGTGAATGACTATTTACAGCACGCAAGAGGGAGTCTGACTAAACGCAAAAATGATGATAATACTCTTTTTGTTAATCAACATGGTAGACCGCTATCACGCCAGGGCTTTTGGAAAATTTTAAAAGGTGTCGCGCTAGAAGCTGGTATAAAGAAGAAAATTACACCACATACACTGCGTCACTCATTTGCCACGCATTTACTGGAAAACGGAGCAGATTTACGAGCTGTACAGGAGATGCTGGGGCATGAGGATATATCAACAACTCAAGTCTATACTCATGTTACAAAAGCTAGATTAAAAGATATTTATCAGTCATATCATCCACGTGCATAATTTTTTGTCTATAGTTGTCAGACATCCTACAACAAGTTGAAGGCAACATATTATACGAGAAAGTAGGAAACATAGTTACAGGAGGTAATTATCATGCAAAATTTTAAACGAGTATTTTTAATTGTCATGGATTCTGTGGGTATTGGCGAAGCCCCTGATGCAAAAGAATTTAATGATATAGGTGCAGATACACTAGGGCATATTGCTGAACATATGGATGGCCTCAAGATGCCTAACATGGCGAATTTAGGTCTCAGTAATATTCGGGAAATTAAAGGGATCGAAAAAAATGCATCTTCTCGCGCGTATTACACCAAAATGCAAGAGGCTTCTAATGGAAAGGACACAATGACTGGACATTGGGAGATTATGGGGTTAAACATCCAGCAGCCATTCCGGACATTTCCAGATGGTTTTCCACCAGAATTGATTGCTGACCTAGAGGAAAAAACCGGACGAAAGGTAATAGGGAATAAGCCCGCCTCTGGTACTGCCATCCTGGATGAGTTAGGATCTGAGCACATGAGTACAGGGGCATTGATTGTATATACATCAGCAGATTCAGTTCTGCAAATCGCAGCTCATGAGGAAATCATTCCTATTGAAGAACAATATGAAATTTGTGAAATTGCCCGAGAATTGACATTAGATGAAAAGTATATGGTCGGTCGTGTTATTGCACGTCCTTTTGTCGGCGAACCTGGTGCTTTCCAGCGAACGTCAAATCGCCATGATTATGCATTAAAGCCGTTTGGGCGTACCGTAATGAACGAATTAAAAGATGCAAATTATGATGTAATTGCCTTAGGGAAAATCTCTGATATATATGATGGAGAAGGGGTTACAGAAGCAATTCGAACAGCTGATAATGAAGATGGAATGACTAAACTGGTTGATTCAATGGCAAAAGATTTTAATGGTATTAGTTTCTTGAATTTAGTTGATTTTGATGCCAAATATGGTCATCGTCGTGATCCAGAAGGGTATGGAAAAGCGTTGGAGGTATATGACGCAAGATTACCTGAGGTATTAAATCAGCTTAAGGAAGACGATCTGTTAATTATTACTGCAGATCATGGAAATGATCCTATACACCATGGAACTGACCATACAAGGGAATTTGTACCTTTACTCATCCATCATAAAAATATTGATGAAGGAGAACGTTTACCTATCAGAGAAACGTTTGCTGATATTGGTGCAACAATTGCTGATAACTTTAATATAAAAATGCCTAAGCATGGAAAAAGCTTTTTAAATTATATTAAATAGAAGGGGAGATATTCTATGAACCAAACTGTAATTAATGAAGCTGCAGCATTCATTAAAGAAAAACTAACCGAAACACCTCAAATCGGGCTAATTCTAGGGTCTGGCCTGGGGGTTCTAGCAGACAAAATTGAAAGTCCTATAACATTTTCATACAAGGAGATACCACATTTTCCTGAATCAACAGTATCTGGACATAAAGGTCAACTAGTAGTTGGAATGCTAGAAGGTAAGCAAGTAATCGCAATGCAAGGGCGCTTTCATTATTATGAAGGTTATTCTATGCAACAAGTTACCTTTCCTGTTCGAGTAATGAAGGAACTAGGGATAGATTCGATTATTGTAACGAACGCAGCAGGAGGTATTAATACAGCATATAACCCAGGTGACCTAATGATAATAAACGACCATATTAATAACATGGGAGATAACCCGTTAATTGGTCCAAATAATGACGAATTAGGTGAACGTTTTCCGGATATGTCGCAAGTATATGATAAAACGTATATGCAGCATGCTAAGGATTGTGCAGAAAAACTGAATTTATCTGTTCAGAACGGTGTATATGTGGGTAATACCGGCCCGACCTATGAAACGCCTGCAGAGATTAACATGTTACGGACACTTGGTGGAGATGCTGTTGGAATGTCGACTGTACCGGAAGTTATCGTTGCCGGACATGCGGGATTACGCGTATTAGGTATTTCGTGTATTTCCAATATGGCTGCTGGAATTCTAGATCAGCCATTAACGCATAATGAAGTAATAGAAACAACAGAAAAAGTGCGTGAAGACTTTTTGCAGTTTATTAAGGAGATTGTTCGCACACTACCAAACTAATTATAAAGGTGATTAATATGAGAATGTATGACATCATTGAAAAGAAGCGTGATGGAGAAATACTTACAAATGATGAAATTCAATTTTTTATCGATGGCTATACAAATGGAGAAATTCCGGACTATCAGGTTAGTGCGTTGTTAATGGCAGTATATTTCCAAGATATGACTGCAGAAGAACGGGCTCAATTAACGACAGCAATGGTAAATTCAGGTGATCAAATTGATCTTTCCGCTATTTCGGGTATAAAAGTAGATAAACATTCGACTGGTGGTGTTGGAGATACGACAACGTTAATTTTAGCTCCTTTGGTGGCATCGCTCGGAGTACCAGTAGCTAAAATGAGTGGTCGAGGTTTGGGACATACAGGTGGAACTATTGATAAGCTTGAAGCTGTCCCTGGATTTCATGTAGAAATTACAAGTGAGGAATTTGTTAACCTTGTCAATAAAAATAAGGTCTCAGTCATTGGACAAACAGGCAACCTGACACCAGCTGATAAAAAGCTATATAGTCTGCGTGATGTAACAGCAACGGTTAATTCAATTCCTTTAATTGCAAGCTCCATCATGAGCAAAAAGATTGCTTCTGGCGCAGATGCAATTGTGCTGGACGTAAAAACTGGTGCCGGGGCATTTATGAAAGAATTAGACGAAGCTAAGAACCTTGCCAGTGCTATGGTGTCAATTGGAAACCGTGTTGGCCGAAATACAATGGCAGTAATCTCTGATATGAGTCAACCGTTGGGAAATGCAATTGGAAATGCTTTAGAAGTAAAAGAAGCAATTGATACGCTTCAAGGCAATGGACCGAAAGATTTAACTGAGTTATGCTTAACTCTTGGCAGCCAGATGGTTTTACTAGCTGGTAAAGCTGAATCTCTCGATGATGCGAGAGATCGTTTGATCGAAAATCTTAATAATGGGAAAGCGCTTGAACAATTTAAAACATTTCTTGAGTCTCAGGGCGGCGATTCCAGTGTAGCTGTTCATCCTGAATCTCTGCCACAGGCTACTAATCAGGTTGAACTTCCAGCGAAAACATCTGGTTATGTTTCTGAGATGATTGCCGATGACATTGGAACTGCGGCAATGATGCTTGGTGCAGGAAGAGCAACAAAGGATTCTGAGATTGATCTTGCGGTAGGAATCGTACTTCATAAAAAAATTGGAGATCCTGTAAAAGAGGGTGAATCGTTACTGACGATTCATGCGAATCAAGCGGATGTCAATGATGTACAAGAAAAACTTTATGAAAGTATTACAATCAGAGAGGCGGTAGTCGAACCACAGCCTCTCATATACGATACAATAACAAAGTAATAGGAACTTTTTTTCTAAAAAATTATTGCTTTAATGAAATCACAGCGTAGTTGATATAAAATGCGAATTAGTGAAAATTTTCTTTTGTTCTAATGATGGTTGAGTGCTTACATTCGTTTCGGCAGAATACTTCGCTTTCCATGGGCACGACCTCAGCCTCCTCAGAAGCAAAAAACGCTTCTTATGGGGTCTTCGGAACGTGCTGTTCCCATAGGAGTCTACGTATTCTGCCTACACTGATAGAGATTTCCTAATTATTGAGTAGTTATAGTCCCTTAGAATTAACGTTTCGTTGAGTTATTCTAAGCTGCGAAAAAATGCGAGACTCCTATGGAAACGGAACAGTCTGAAGACCCCGCAACGAGCGCTTTTTGCTCGTGAGGAGGCTGAAGCGTTCCCCATGGAAAGCGAGTATTTTTCCGCAGCGTTGATTAGCACTTATCTTATAAAGAATGCAAGGAAATTACGAAAAAGTTAGTTCGCATTATATATCTATTGCGACAAACTTTTAGCAAACAATTATAGCAAGAGAATAGATAACGTTTGTGTTTAGATGAGGAATATAAATAGTAAAACTAAGAAGAGCATTAAATTTGCAGGAGCAATTTAATGCTTTTTTTTAACCAGTTAAATAAAAAACGAACTGTTATATTCACCATAATGGCTTACACTTTAAAGGATAATGTACTCGTTAGAACTCCTTTAACGGATACCAGGTTTTCTAATATTATTCAAAATGATGTTCCAGCTTTTACTATAATATTCATACCGGAAGTATCAAATTTTTGAAGTATAAATTAGGCAGATATTGGCAAGCCTATAATTATATTGAATGTTGGAGGTAAAGCGATGAAAAAGTTTGTTTTGATGACTAGTATTATATTTTCAATTTTACTAGTAACAACTGGTACCATTTATGGTGAAGAGAACGGTTCGGATAGTGAATTAAACCTTGCTCCTGATGCCAAATCAGCAATTTTAATCGAACGTGATACAGGGAAAATGTTATATGATAAAAATGCTCACGAAAAATTACCACCGGCTAGTATGACAAAAGTTATGACTTTGTTATTAATAATGGAAGCACTCGATACCGGTAAGATTGAAAAAGATGAAATAATTCGTGTCAGTGAACGTGCAGCATCAATGGGAGGCTCCCAGATATTTTTGGAAGCCGGTGAGGAAATGAGTGTAAATGACTTATTAAAAGGTGTTGCAATAGCATCTGGAAACGATGCGAGTGTCGCACTAGCGGAAAGAATATCAGGCAGTGAGGAAGCATTTGTTAAGAAAATGAATGAAAAAGCAAAAAAATTAGGTTTGAAAAATACGCTCTTTCAAAATACAACAGGTTTACCTGCTAAGAATCATTACAGTACCGTGTATGATATGGCAATCATGGCAAAAGAATTATTAAAATACGAAACTATAACAGAGTATACTTCCAAATATGAAGATTACTTAAGAAAAGGCCAAGATAATGAATTCTGGCTAGTAAATACAAATAAATTGGTGAAATTTTATCCTGGAGTTGACGGACTAAAAACAGGCTATACGAATGAAGCAAAATATTGTCTTACAGCTACAGCGGAGAAAAATGATATGCGAGTCATTGCGGTCGTAATGGGAGCTGATACAACAAAAGAAAGAAATGCGACAGTTTCACAAATGTTAGATTATGCGTTTAACCATTTTGAGACAACTAATTTATATCAAAAAGGTCAAACCATCACAACACTGCAGTTATTGAAGGCAGAAGAGAAGGATATTAATGTGGTTGCTTCTGAGTCGATAAGTACCATCCATAAGAAAGGTGAATCTGATGGAAAAATTAAAGCATCAGTGAAATTAAAGACTAATCTTGATTTGCCGATTAAAAAAGGGAGCCAAGTTGGTCAATTGGTAGTGAAAAACAATAATAAAGTAGTATCAAAATCACCATTAATCGTGGATCATGATGTTAATACTGCATCATATTTAACATTATTTAAACGGACAATGCAAAATATGGTGAAATAATAAAAGATTTTTCTGATTTAGTCGAAATGCTTCTTCTTTTGTCATATAGCAGGAATTGACCCTCTTTATAGCGAAAAAATAACTTACAAAGAGAATGTAAGGAGGAAACGTAATGGGTCTATCTACTATGTTTGAAGTTAAACAAGATGTACTGATTGTACGAATGTCGGGCGAATTGGATCATCACGAAGCAGAAGCATTAAGAAATAACTGGAAGGAAATGATGTATACAAACTCCATACAACATGTTGTGTTAAATCTGGAGTCTGTTTCGTTCATGGATAGTTCGGGATTAGGCGTGGTGTTAGGCAGGTATAAAGAAGTATTGCAGGTAGGTGGAGAGATGGTAGTCTGTTCAGTTTCTGCACCGGTAAAACGCCTGTTTGAAATGTCCGGTTTATTTAAAATTGTCCGGTTAGAGGAGAACGAAGAACATGCGTTATTTACGTTGGGGGTGGCTTCATGAATAATGAAATGTATGTGGAATTTTCAAGTGTCAGTGAAAACGAATCGTTCGCGAGAGTAGCCGTTGGATCATTTGTTGCGCAGTTAGATCCAACGATGGATGAATTAACGGAAATCAAAACAGTTGTTTCTGAAGCAGTGACAAATGCCATTATCCATGGGTATAACAATGAACCAGACCATCTTGTGTCGATATCCTGCATTCTTCAGGATGGTGAAGTGAATTTAACAATTAAAGATGATGGTATTGGGATTGGGGACGTGGATGAGGCAAGACTGCCACTATATACATCAAAACCCGAGTTAGAAAGATCTGGAATGGGTTTTACGATCATCGAAAACTTTATGGATTCTGTAGAAGTTAAATCAACCCCTGAACAGGGGACAACCGTCCATATGACAAAACAATTAACTTTCAGTAATACGGTTTGTAAATAGGGATGCCTATGGATGTTAATGTTAAACATCAAAAACGTAAAGAGTCACTCACGGATGAACAGGTGAAAGAACTAATTCATAAAAGTCAACAGGGTGACAAAGATGCACGAGACACCCTTGTTGAGAAAAATATGAGACTAGTATGGTCGGTTGTTCAGCGCTTTATTAATCGAGGGTATGACCCAGATGATTTGTTCCAGATAGGCAGTATTGGATTAATAAAGTCGATAGACAAGTTTGACTTAACTTACGATGTTCGGTTTTCCACGTATGCCGTTCCAATGATAATTGGGGAAATACAGCGATTTATTAGGGACGATGGAAGTGTAAAAGTTAGTCGTTCACTCAAAGAAATTGGAAACAAGATACGAAAGAAACGAGATGAATTAACAAAAGATTTTGGGAGATCACCATCTGTATTGGAAATTGCGGAAGCATTAGATATAACATCGGAAGAAGTTGTTCATGCAGAGGAAGCGGCAAAGTCACCACACTCAATACATGAAACTGTTTTTGAGAATGACGGTGACCCAATAACATTATTAGATCAAATAGCCGATCAGGATACAAAATGGTTTGATAAACTTACATTACAAGAAGCAATACGAGGGTTAAATGAACGTGAACGATTAATTGTGTATTTACGGTATTATAAAGACAAAACACAGTCTGAAGTGGCTGAAAGGCTTGGTATCTCACAGGTGCAGGTCTCAAGGCTCGAGAAGAAAATCCTGCGTGAAATGAAAGTAAATATGAATTAGCAAACTTAGCTGATTGTTGCTTAAAACGTATTTATGCTCAAGGTAAGAATCATCACAAACTTTGTGATGATTCTTTTTTTGGCGGTCTATTTATTGATAATATACTGCGCGCACCTTAGGTAATACTTTAGCATTCTGCGGGCCCCTCGGATGTTGCTATTTCCTGCAGGAATCTCGCGGACTCCAGATTCTGGTTTAAAGGGTCTAAAATATAGTGAGCAAAATTCAGCGAAAGAAATACACGGAGTGGAGGGACAGTGAAAAGGCAACTGAAAAAGTGGAAATTACCAAAAAGGAAGATGCTCATCTACCAAATGGGTGTTTTTATTTTTACCTTCTGATTTAGGAGGTTATGGTTTGTTTGTATTAAACAGGTAAGATTATACAATAATGAAGTATAGCCACTCGAAATGAAGAGCGATAAACAGCAGAAGTGAATCCTCATTCCGCTAAATAGCAGAAAAGGTGCTCTCGGAAGGGTGAGACGGATCCTCGTTCCGCTAATAGCAAAATATCAGCAGAATTTGAGGCAAAAATGACAAATAGCGGAATGAGGATCGGAACCATGCTCCAAATGCGGGTTTTATAACAAATAACGGAACGAGGATCCGCCGAACAATTGAAGAGGATTCGGACCCAAGCTAAAAACAAGTGTTTTTTAGAAAACTTGGCTTATCACCAAGCCTTAGTTGCACTTATGCTGTAAGAAAGTATTTATACTTTCTTACTGCCAAGGAAATAACGGAACGAGGATCGCCAAACATCGAAGCGAATCCTCATCCCGTTGAAAATGGGTTCCTCACCAATTAGGGCGAATTGTATGTTAATTATTATGTGATTTCTAATTTATGCCCCAAAACTAAGGTCGCTAGCTAAACCAATTATTTCTTATGATAATTCAATAACTTTTAGCAAATACTATTTTATATACCACGACGAAGAGGATGAAATCCACATGTCAGAAATAGTATATTTGCGTATGAAAAAAAATGTGGAATTAACATATTTAAAAGAGTTAACACTTAAGGACATTGCATATATTTCAGCTCCCTCTCAGTTAAAAAGGAATTTGGAAAAGACAACTATATATCGAATTACTAAGAAGGATCGGAACATCGTCATAATCGACAGCTTCTTAGTAATTGATCACCTAGGGGATCTCTATGGAAATTTGGAATTTCAACTTGTCGGACCACCTCAAAGCATTATCAGGATTAAGAAACATAAAAAAAATCCAAATATAGTAATCGTGGCTATTGTTTGGTTACTGCTGTTTATTGGTACTGGAATGACTATTATGAACTTTCACTATGATGTCAGCATGCAGGAAGTTCAACAGAAGCTACATTTTTTATTAACCGGCGAGGAGAAAAAATACCCATTGTGGATTCAAATCCCATATTCATTGGGGTTGGGAATAGGAATGCTGTTATTTTTTAATCACTGGTTTACCAAGCGCTTCAATGAAGAGCCAAGTCCACTTGAAGTAGAGATATTTAACTACCAGCAAAATCTTGATCAATATGTCAGTTATTATGAAAATAAGTTAAATGATACAAAACCTTATCATTAATATTCTCGAAGTAGCAATTGGTTTAGCAAGTGGTCTGGCAGTTGGTGGTGGTTTTGTTGCCTTTTTAACAGTACTTGGTATTATTCCTAGATTAATCCAATTGAGTCGAACAGAAAGTATGATTCAAGTGTATATTGCTAGCGTAATAATTGGATCATTGTTTGGAACATATATGTCGTTTGCTGATGTGACTTGGGATCAGCCAGTCGTTATTCTGATACTGTGGGGTTGTTTTCACGGCATCTTCAACGGAATGCTTGCGGCAGCATTAACAGAAGTATTAAACGTCTTTCCTATAATATCTAAACGATTGCGGATAGATGACAAATTATTATGGTTATTAATGGCCATCGTATTTGGCAAAATTGCAGGATCTATTTTCCAATGGACAATATTTGTTCGATAGTTTTTTAAGAGTGGAGTGTATTGGTATGGAACAAGAAAAAACAAAAAGTCCTGTCTCCCCAAAGATTGACAAAACTGAAGCATACATGAAGGACAGAATCGGTATAGGAACATCATTTGACCTGGGTTTTCGTGAAATAATTATTTTAAAAAAGAAGATTCAAATTTATTATTTAACTGGATTGTGTGACACTTCTATAGTTTTGGAAATTATAAAAAAGCTTGTTGATATCAATGATAAGGAAAGTAATCTGAAAAAAGTTCCAGAAATTATAGAAAACCGATTAGTCCATCAGCAGGTTGATAAAAGTAAGACAATGGATGAAGCTGTTGATCAGCTGTTGTCAGGTCTTATCATCATTTTTGTAGATGGTGAAAGGTACGCCTTTATAATTGATGTTCGTAACTACCCTGGGCGTTCACCCAAGGAACCTGATACAGAACAGGTAGTAAGAGGTTCCAGAGATGGTTACACAGAAAATATTATCGAAAATACTGCACTGACCCGTCGAAGAATACGTGATGCAAGATTGCGCTACGAGATGATGAAAGTTGGTGAACGATCCAAAACAGATCTTTGTGTTTGCTACCTGAATGATGTAGCGGATAAAGGACTTATTAAATTGGTGAAAGAAAAAATCAAATCAATCGAAGTAGACGGTATAGCGATGGCTGATAAAACAATTGAGGAGTTTATCGTGTCACGAAAATGGAACCCATATCCATTAGTCAGATATACGGAAAGACCAGATGTTGCCGCAAGTCATTTATTGGAGGGACACGTTTTACTGATTGTTGATACATCTCCAAGTGTGATAATTTTGCCGACAACATTTTTTCATCATGTCCAGCATGCTGAAGAATATCGCCAGGCACCATCTATAGGAACCTTCATTAGATGGATACGACTTTTGGCTATTTTTATTTCTATATTTCTACTTCCCTTTTGGCTATTACTTGTAATGGAACCAACTCTTCTGCCAAAAGAGCTTGCATTTATTGGGCCGGAGCAGGATGGAACAATACCTGTAGTTATACAACTTATTCTTGCTGATCTAGGTTTAGAGTTCCTGCGTATGGCCGCAATCCATACTCCAGCACCTTTATCAACAGCCATGGGGCTGATTGCGGCGGTTTTAATTGGTCAGATTGCTATTGATGTAGGAATGTTTGGTCCTGAAGTGATCCTGTATGTTGCAGTAAGTGCAATCGGCACGTATGTTACTCCGAGTTACGAATTAGGAGTTGCAAATAAACTTTTTCGATTTTTGTTGGTTATTATTACAGGGATATTTGGTGCACTTGGTTTTACAATTGGATTTACGGTTTATATATTATATTTAATTCAATTAAAATCGCTTCGCACACCTTATTTTTGGCCACTGTTTCCGTTTAATCCAAATGCCATGACTCAAATAATTTTGCGTGTTCCTGTTCCTTTAGCGAATGAGCGTCCAAGCATTGTTCATCCACGAAATAATTATCGCCAGCCTATTAATAAGAAAGGTCGCCATTAGGAAATCTCAGGCGTCCTTTCCTCTTTAGTTTTTGGCTTTCATGTGATAAAGTGTTTTTATTATTTAAGGTTGGACGGAGGATATGAATATGATATTAGATAATCATCCATTTGAAGTAAATGGCATTGGTCACTTGGAAATAGGTGGAGTGGATTCAATTGACTTAGCAAATAAATATGGCACTCCACTATATGTTTATGACGTTTCGATTATCCGTGAAAATTGCCGATCTTTTGTAGATACTTTTAAAGACCTAGGAGTAAATGCACAAGTTGCATATGCAAGTAAAGCTTTTTCATCCACAGCGATGCTGCAGGTTATAAAACAAGAGGGGCTTAGCTTGGATGTTGTTTCCCAGGGAGAGTTGTATACAGCACTGCAAGCAGATTTTCCTTCCGATAAAATTCATATGCACGGAAACAATAAAAGTGTTGAAGAACTTTCGATGGCAATTGAACATGATATCGGCTGTATTGTTATTGATAACTTTTTTGAAATAGAGTTACTAAGTAAACTTCTCAAAAAATATAACAAAACTATTGATGTTTTAATACGAGTTACACCAGGTATCGAATCGAAAACACATCAATATATAATGACAGGGAACGAAGATTCGAAGTTTGGTTTCAATTTGCATGATGGACAGGCTGATAAGGCGTTTTATCAGCTTTATAGTCATGAAAATATTCATTTTAAGGGACTTCATTGTCATATTGGGTCTCAAATATTTGAAGCAGATGGATTTAAATTGGCCACTACAATGTTGTTTGAAAAATTAGGTGAATGGAATAAATTGCATGGCTATACTCCAGATGTATTAAATCTTGGTGGAGGATTTGGCATCCGGTATACAGAGGATGATACACCTTTACCCTATTCATTGGTTGTTAAAGAACTAGTGGCTAAAGTTAAAGAACATGCTGTTATGTTTGACATGAAAATACCGGAAATTTGGGTTGAACCAGGGCGTGCTATCGCTGGAAATGCAGGCTTGACATTGTACACGATAGGTTCAAAAAAAGAGATTCCGGGAGTACGCAATTATGTTTCAGTTGATGGTGGAATGACCGATAATCTGCGTCCAGCGCTTTATCAGGCGAAGTACGAGGCTGTATTGGCTAATAAGGCCACACTACCAGTTTCTGATTTAGTATCGGTTGCAGGAAAATGTTGTGAGTCAGGTGATATGCTCATATGGGACCTACCAGTACCAAATGTCGGCAGTAATGATATTTTAGCAGTATTTTCAACGGGGGCCTATGGGTACTCTATGGCAAGTCATTATAATCGATTTCCTAATGCGGCAGTTGTTTTTGTGGAAAATGGTCATGATAAATTAGTAGTTAAAAGAGAAACCTTTGAAGATGTTGTAAAAAACGATTTATCTTACGAATAACAATGGATTTACTTACTTTTAATAGATTGGATAACATGGTATGATAGATAAGAATTTTAGAAATGGGACAATTTAAAAGGGGATGAAGATATGAGTAAAACAGGTTATATAATAATGGAAAATGGTAATAAAATTGAATTTGAATTATATCCGAATGAAGCGCCAAATACAGTAGCGAATTTTGAAAAACTAGCTAATAGTAATTTCTATGATGGTTTAACATTCCACCGTGTAATTGATGGTTTTGTCAGTCAGGGTGGTTGTCCTAAAGGAAATGGAACAGGATCTGCAGGTTATACAATTAAATGCGAAACAGAAGGTAATCCTCACAAACATGTTGAAGGATCATTGTCAATGGCACATGCCGGAAAAGATACAGGAAGCTCACAATTTTTCATCGTACATGCGCCACAGCCGCACCTAAATGGTGTTCACACTGTTTTTGGTCAAGTTACATCTGGTATTGAACATGCTAAAGCAATGCAAAACGGTGATGTTATGAAAGAAATGAAAGTCTCTGCAGAAGAATAAGTACTATGAGTATTTCTTTACTGCTCCATCTATTATTTGTAGTAGCCCCGATCAGTACTGTGCTGCATGAAGCAGGTCATATTATAGGGGCTAAATCACTGAATGCTGATCGGATGAGGTTGACAATAGGGAGCGGAACAATAGTAAGAACTTTTTTTATTAGTAAAGTACAAATTACGATACGTGCGATTTTCTTTTTGGGTGGATTGGCTTCAAGCGAAAGAAAGAATATGTACAAACCATATGAACTAATATGGATAGCTCTTTGTGGACCATTAACTAATGGATTCGTTGCATTTTTGTTGTACATTATTTATACAGCATATCCTTCTAATTATCTATTATTACTTTTATTATTTAATTTATGGATAGGTATTATAAACCTTGTTCCTTTTCGGTTCAAAGAGAAACAATCAGATGGATACACGATTGTTAAGGCACTCACACAGAAATAATTTCAGCCATTAGCAGGTTATTCAGTAGCAGTATGTTTTTCTGTAAATATGGTAATGCTGATAGAGGATGAATCAAATTGAGCCAACGCAAAAAAAATTGGATATTGTTAATGATTCTATTAACACTTAGTATAGTATGGGGCTTCATTTACTGGATTGTCTTTGTATTTTGAAAAAGTAATTTGACAATTACTCGAATATGAGGCATAAATAAGTATACAATCTCCGATAAGTAATACTATTGCAAGATTTGTACTTTTACTCTCCAAAGTTGGTAAGTTATATTCATAGTGAGGGGTATCTATGTTAATTCGATATAAAAAAAATCTGGAAAAGATTGCAATGGGCTTATTATCTTTCATGCCAGAAGAAAAAGATGTAAAAAAATTGCAGCAAACAATAAAAGAATATGAATCAAACCCTGATTGGCATCTTTTCCTTTGGAAAGAAGAAGATATATTAGGTGCAATCGGTATAAGGGTGGAAGATGATATTAACGCAGTAGTGCAGCATATTTCTGTTAATCCATCACATCGAAATTCAGGGATTGGCAAAAAAATGGTTGATGAAATAAACAATATGTATAAAAATAAATACGCGGTTTGTCCGGATGATATGACTCAGCAATTCTATAATAAATGTAGTGATTCTGAACAAGAGAATGATAACTAACCAAGTCAAAAACCAGCTCTGTCGATCCAGAGCTGGTTTTTGGTTAAAGTGATAAATGTTAAATAGCTTGCAACAAATAAAGATACTGCAGAACTAAATCACATTACTTCTACATCCAAGCAGCACCAACGATAATTAGAAGAATGAACAGTACTACGATTAGCGCGAATCCTCCGCCATAATTACCACCCATAATTATATTCCTCCTTTTCCACTTAACGAATAAATGTTTTTTTGGTAACATTTATCTTACGTTAATAACTTATGTTAACCATAGCTATAGTGTATAGGCGAATACGATAAAAAGGCTAAATTTTTAATTTCCTGCTAATAAAGTTGCCTAATTGGAAGGGGGAGGGGTATGAATCAGTCATATCAAGTTAAATTGGATACTTTTGAGGGTCCGCTTGATTTATTGCTGCACTTAATCAATCAATACGAAATTGATATATATGATATTCCGGTTGCTCAGATTACGGAGCAGTATATGCAATATATACATACCATGCAAAGTCTTGAACTGAATGTGGCGAGTGAATACCTTGTTATGGCGGCGACATTATTGGCATTAAAAAGTCAAATGCTGTTACCTAAACAAGAGGTTGAAGAAGAAGACGATTATATGGAAGACCCGCGCGAGGAGCTGATGCATCGTTTAATTGAATACCGAAAATATAAAGATGCTGCTGAAAAGCTTAAGGAAAAAGAAATAGATGCAAACCAGATTTTCACAAGACCTCCGGCAGTATTCGACCATATCGATTCCAGTCAACAGGTAGTAAAAGGTGATACATCAATATATGATATGCTAAATGCTTTAGGGAAAATGTTTGAACGAAAGAATTGGAATAAGCCACTTGAAACAAAAGTAACTCGTGGGGAAATTCCTATTGAACAGAAAATGACCGAAGTATTAGAGCTTGTCAAACGGTCAAAAGAGGGGATAGCTTTTGATCAATTATTTGATTATCCATCACGTGCACATATTGTAGCAACATTTATTGCTGTACTGGAGTTGATGAAAGGAAATGAAATACAATGTAGACAGGAAAAGCATTTTGAGTCATTATATGTTTTTTATATGGAGGATTGAAATTGGAAATCAATGATTTAAAAGCTGTTGCAGAAGGGCTCTTGTTCGCAAGTGGGGATGAAGGAATTACAGTCAAACAGCTATCGCGAATACTGGATATTACAGATAAAACTGTTGAACATCTGCTTGATGAACTGAGATATGACTATGAAAATACAGACCGCGGAATTATGATTATGCAGTCAAATCAAGTATTTCACCTAACTACGAAACCAGAGCATAGTGTTTATTTTAAAAAACTTCTCGAAACACCACAGACCACCAGGATGTCACAAGCTGCGTTGGAAACACTTGCTATAATAGCATACCAGCAACCAATAACTAGAACTGAGATTGAAGAAGTAAGAGGGGTGAAAAGCGACAGACCTGTGCAAACGTTAATTGCAAGGTCTCTTATCGAGGAAGTTGGAAGAAGAGAAGGAGCCGGTCGACCAATCCTCTTTGCTACGAGTAAGGATTTTTTAACTTACTTTGGCCTGACTTCACTGGAAGAGTTACCACCATTACCGGAAAATATGGATGAAGAAGATATGGATCAAGAAGCAGATTTATTTTTTGGCAGCTAACAAAGTATAAATACCTACTCATAAGTGTAACTAAGGCTTGGAGATACCAAGTAAATAATTCCTAAGATCAATTGGATCAAAGCAATAATAATTCTTAAATTATATTATTTTAGTCCTTGCGTATATTGCGCAGGGACTTTTACATGTAAAAAAATATAAATAAATTACAAGCTCCCAAGTTTCTAATTTTAAATCATATCTATACATGCCAAGCATAAACTATATAGATAAATTATCAGCGGGAGGAAAACCTACTATGCGCTATATAGTCATATCACTTTGTTTACTATCTGTTGTTTTATTTAGCCCAACAGTCGGACGAGCAGAACCCAGTGTTTCGGCAAATAATGCTGTTTTGATGGAACAATCATCCGGCCGGGTGTTACTTGAAAAAAAGGCTCACGATAAACAACCGATAGCAAGTATAACGAAGATAATGACGGCTATCATTGCAATTGAATCCGGTAAATTAAATGAAACAGTAACCGTTAGTAAACGGGCTGTATATACAATTGGGTCCTCCATCTATTTAGAGCAAGGTGAAAAAATTAAATTGAAGGATCTTGTTTATGGACTTATGCTTCGCTCTGGTAACGATGCAGCGGTGGCAATTAGTGAACATGTAGGTGGCAGCATGGAAGGTTTTACTCATTTAATGAATCAGAAAGCACGGTGGCTTGGAATGACGAATACTTCTTTTGATAATCCGCATGGACTTGACTCTGAAAACCACTATTCTACTGCATATGATATGGCATTGCTTATGCGCTACGCTATGGAAAATGAACAGTTTCGCCAAGTAACAAAATCCAAAACATATAAACCTGATAGTGCGTATACATGGCAGAATAAAAATAAGCTGCTAACCCAATTTTATGAATATTGTATTGGAGGGAAGACTGGTTATACAAAGTTAGCTGGAAGGACACTAGCAACAGCTGCAGAAAAAAATGAAATGCGTTTAATAGCTGTCACGTTGGATGCCCCAGATGATTGGCGTGATCATATCGGAATGTATGAATGGGGTTATAAGAATTATAATATGACGACGATTGGTACTCAAGGAAAGGTAAACTATAATATTGCTAAACCTGATACCACTGTACGCGGATATTTACACGACGATATTAAATTACCCCTTAACCAAAGTGAACAAAAAAAAATAAAGAGTAAGACATTTATTTTAAATAATGCGTCAACTAGTGCAAAAGAGATTATCGGTAAAACGATCTATTATATAAAATCAGTACCAGTTTTGGAAGCACCAATCTATTCAGAAAAGAGACAAAAGGAGAATTTTCTTGCAGAAATTGTCTCAGTATATCAGCGAATAATTGGGATTAATTAACTATGGTCAATTTTATATGGGCATTTATGGCGATAATCGGAATTGTCTATGCTATGTTCAATGGCACCATGGAGGAAGTAAATAAGGCATTATTCGAAAGTGCGGATGAAGCAGTAACCTTATCGATAGGATTAATTAGTATATTAGTATTTTGGCTGGGTATTATGAAAGTTGCTGAAAAAGCAGGTATATTACGAGTCCTTACTAAAATGTTTAGACCATTAGTCGTTAAATTATTCCCGGACATACCCAAGGATCATCCCGCAATGGGTTATATTTTATCTAATTTTACAGCTAATATATTTGGGTTGGGTAATGCAGCAACTCCAATGGGAATTAAAGCAATGGAACAAATGAAGGAATTAAGCGGGACAGACACGGCATCCAGATCAATGATTACTTTTCTGGCAATAAACACCTCAAGCTTAACAATCATTCCAACAACAGTAATCGCTATAAGGATGCAATATGAATCTATCTCGCCAACTGAGATTGTTGGTACAACAATTATAGCAACATTAATTTCTTCATTAAGCGCGTTAATAATTGATCGGTTATTTTACTATAGTAGTCTCAGGAGGAAGTAAGTATGGGGGTTATTACTTCAATCAGCACTTGGCTAATTCCATGTTTCATTCTAATTGTACTTTCTGCAGCAACGTGGAAACGTGTCCCAACATATGAAATGTTTGTAGAAGGGGGAAAAGATGGTGTCAAAATGGCATTTTCTTTACTTCCTTTTTTAGTAGGAATGATCGTGGCAATATCTATTTTGCGTAGTTCTGGAGCATTGGAAGCCTTTATTAATTTAATATCACCATTGCTAGTAATGATCGGAGTACCTCCAGAAATAGTTCCGCTAGCATTAGTCAGACCAATTTCCGGAACAGCAGCTTTAGGAATGACTACAGAATTGATAAGTACACACGGCCCTGATTCATTTATTGGCAGATTGGCTTCTACGATGCAGGGCAGTACAGATACAACCCTTTATGTATTAACTATATATTTTGGTGCAGTCGGAATCAGGAAAATGGGCTATGCACTCAAGGTTGGACTATTAGCTGATTTAATTGGTATAATAGCATCTGTAATAGTCGTAACATTAATATTTGGCTAAATCTCGAAAGTAGCGTTAACATATAGTTAACGCTATTATTATGGCATAAAGAAGGTTAAACCTTCCTAAGAGCCCCCTAGTGAGCGTCCTTTGGGAACGAGGCAGACTAAGTACGACAAATCCTGTGCATCGGAACATCGTGATGACCCTAGGTGCGCGAGTGTATTCCAACTGCGTCGTTAGGAACTTCCATAGTTAATCCGCATTTTATAACTACTGCGAAGATTAAAAGTAACAAAAGCTACGAAAAGAGTCTTTAATTAAAATTAATGAAAATGGTGATTCAATGACAAATTCGTTCGAACGATTACAGAAAGTTATTGCACAAAGTGGCGTAACTTCAAGAAGAAAAGCTGAGAAATTAATTGTTGAAGGTAAAGTAAAGGTTAATAACAAACTAGTTATAGAGCTAGGAACCAAGGTAACCCCGAGTGATGATATCGAAGTAAACGGTGTGCTTTTGGAAAAAGAAGAACCAGTATATTATATGTTCTATAAACCAAGAGGGGTTATTTCCAGTATAAATGATGACAAGGGAAGAAAAGTCGTTACGGATTTTCTAGGAGAAGTTTCTGAGCGTATTTATCCAATAGGAAGACTCGATTATGATTCGTCTGGAATATTATTATTAACAAATGATGGTGACTTCGCTAACTTGCTCATGCATCCGAAACATGGTGTAGATAAAGTATATGTTGCTAAGATTAAAGGCATTCCTAGTAAAAGTGAACTTAACAGGTTAAAAAAAGGTGTTAAGGTTGATAATGATATACTAAAAGCTGTTGGGTACAACATACTCGAAGCAGACAGGAAAAAAGGAACAATGATATTGGAACTGACACTGCATGAAGGTAAAAACAGGCATATTAGACGTATGATGGATGGCTTAGGTTATCCTGTATCCAAGTTAAAGCGAGAGAAGTATGGTCTGCTAACGTTGGATGGTATGCAACCGGGAAATTATCGCCCGTTAACTCCTCATGAGGTTAAAAAAATGCGACAATTAGCGGAAAACTAATGATGTCAGTCTGCAGCTGATTGATATATGAAAAATTGTTGAATAATAGTCAAATTTACTACTATGTATACATGATATAATGGCGTGGGGAGTGAACTGATATGAGCACCGAACAGATAAAGGCTAATAAAAAACGGAAAAAACAAAGAAGGATGGTTTTTCGAACTATTGTATTAGCAATCTTACTTGTCGCCGTTATATATGCATTGGTTTCTAATTTAAGCAAAGATAAATCAAATGTTGATGCAGGTAATGAAGCACCGGATTTTAAGCTTCAGCAAATAAATGAAAACAACGAGCTGGAAACAATTCAATTAAGTGATTTAGAAGGTAAAGGTGTCATGCTTAACTTCTGGGGAACCTGGTGTGAACCTTGTGAAGCAGAAATGCCATATATGGAAAAGTTATACCCTAAATATAAAGACAAAGGAATTGAAATAGTTGCAGTAAGTTTGGATGCTACTGAATTTGTCGTAGACCGCTTTATTGATAAGTATAACTTAACATTTCCTATTCCGCATGATACTAATAATGAGGTAATGAATCTATATAACGTTGGTCCAATACCGAGTACTTTCTTCATAAATCCTCAAGGGGAAATTGTTGAAGTGGTTGAAGGTGCGTTAACTTTAGAAAAACTTGAAGATCACTTAAAAGAAATTCAACCTAAATAAAGAATGCAGCTATTGTGAGGGATATGAATGACAAATATTAAATGTGAGTGCGGGCATGTTAACCCAGAGGGTACCGTTCTGTGTGAGGCTTGTGGCAAGCCGATAGAAGGAAACCAGCATATTGATGGAAATGATAAAAAGAAACTGTTAAATATGCGGTATGATGGTAGTGCGCGCAGGTCGCAAACATATAACAAGTCAATTGTTGATAAAATATGGAATTTCTTTTCTTCTGTAAAGATTGGTGTATGGCTAATTGTTCTAGCTCTTATTGCTTCAGCAATGGGAACTATATATCCGCAAGAAATGTATATACCTGCAGATGCCGCTTCAAGAGATCCAGCTGTGTTTTATGAAGACCGATATGGAATACTTGGACAAATTTATTATCAGTTGGGATTTCATAACTTGTATGGCTCATGGTGGTATATGTTGCTTATTGCCTTAATTGGAATATCTCTGGTAATTTGCAGTATTGACAGGTTCGTGCCGCTATATAAAGCATTAAAGATACAAAAGGCAAAACGTCATGCTTCATTCCTGAGCAGACAGCGATTATATAGTAAAACAGAACAAGTTACTTCAGATGAAAAAAATACTGTCGTGTCCCATTTGAAAAAAAATCGTTATAAGGTTACGGAAGAAAATGGACATATCTTAGCAGAAAAAGGTCGATTCTCACGTTGGGGTCCTTATGTAAACCATATTGGACTGATTATTATTCTGATCGCAGCATTACTGCGTTTTACTCCATTTATGTATCTTGACGAGTATGTTTGGGTAAGAGAAGGAGAACAAACTGTAATCCCAGGAACCAAAGGTGAATATTACATAAAAAATAAAGACTTTATCCTTGAGACTTATGGTGAAAATGATGAGCGTTTTCAGAAGGCTATCAAAAAAGAAGGAATGGTTCCTAAAAACTTTCAAACCAATGCAGTTATTTATAAGGAATCAGGAGAAACCTTACCAGGAGAAGACCCTAAACTTGAGAAAGTTGCTGAGGATGAAATACGTATGAACCACCCACTTAAATTTGGTGGTTATACACTATATCAAGCTGGCTATCAAATGAATGAGTTTTCCAGTATGTCTTTTAAAATTCATAAGACAAATGATCCAGATGAGAGTTCTCTTGGTAGTTTCAAAATAGACTTAACATCACCAAAATCGGAGTATGAATTAGATAGTGGATTTAAAGTTGTTGTTAATCAATATTATCCAGATTATTATTTGGATGATGGAGAGCCAAAATCGAAAACAGATTACCCAAGAAATCCAGCGTACGTATTTTCTGTACATCCCCCTGATGGAAGCGAACCGGAAATGAGCTTTGTAGGTATAGGGAAAAATGTGGATGCAACTGGAGAGAATGACTACAAACTGGGGATAAAGGATTTCAAAATGCGTGATGTAAGTGGAATAACAGTAAGACGTGACTATACACTGCCATTATTTGTAGTAGGTGCATTTATATTTATGTTTGGGGTAATACAAGGAATGTATTGGCAACATCGCAGAATCTGGATACACCCTAAAGGGGAAGGAATTCTATTGGCTGCCCACACTAACAAAAATTGGTTTGGTGTGAAGAAGGATATCGAGAAAATAATTGAGGATACAGATATAAAAATGGTTGACGATCAACAGGAACTGGATGATTAATAAACATTATAAGATTCAAGGAGGATATACATGGACTTTTTAAGTATTAGTAGTACGATGCTATATACAGCTTTCATCCTGTATTTGATCGCTACGTTTTTCTTTGGTGCAACAATTAAAGAAAAAAGATCGGATAAGAATAAAGGAATAGCCGGAAAGATAGCAATTTCCATAACCATTATCGGCTTTTTAGCACAAGTTGTTTATTTTATAACCAGATGGATAGCAAGTGCTCATGCCCCCGTAAGTAATCTGTTTGAATTCATGACGTTCTTCGGTATGGGGTTAGTGTTTGCTTTCATTATTATCTATTTTATATACAAGCTTAATATCTTAGGGTTGTTTGCATTACCGATAGCAATGATAATAATTGCCTATGCGAGTATGTTTCCAACTGAGATTGCCCCTCTGGTACCGTCGCTTCAGAGTCACTGGCTGTATATTCATGTTACAACTGTGTCTCTTGGAGAGGCAATTCTATCGATAAGTTTTGTAGCAGGGCTGATTTACTTAATCAGGCAGGTTGATCAATCAGTGAGAAGTAAGCGTACTACGTGGTTAGAAATCGTATTATTTTCTCTGGTTGTTTTTATTGGCTTTAGTGTAATTACAGTTATATTTAATGTTTCTGGATACAGTGCTCAATTTGAATATACAGTAAATAATAGTACAGTTAGTACAGATTATCATTTACCACCAATTGCTGGACCCAATGAAGGTACTTTAATAACCGGAAATAGGATGGAAGCATTATTTGACGCACCGGAGTGGATGCATGGTGTTGATGCAGCCAGAAAATTTAATACAATTATATGGTCGGTAATGACTGGGTTGATTTTATATGGAATAATCAGGTTAGTCTTACGTAAACGAATTGGAGCAGCAATCCAACCATTACTCAAGAAAGCAAAACCCGATCTATTGGACGAAGTTTCTTATCGCGCAGTAGCAATTGGTTTTCCTGTGTTCACCCTTGGGGGAATAATCTTTGCATCTATATGGGCTCAAATCGCTTGGGATCGCTTTTGGGGATGGGACCCAAAAGAAGTATGGGCGTTAGTAACCTGGTTCTTTTATGCAGCATTTCTGCACTTGCGATTATCCCGAGGCTGGCATGGTGAAAAGTCAGCTTGGCTAGCGGTTGGTGGATTCGCTATTATTATGTTTAATCTGCTTGCTGTTAATCTGATTTTAGCTGGTCTTCATTCATATGCATAATGGACTAGCAGCTGGTAAGTTTTTCAATTATACTATAACGAAATACTAATTAGGGGGAGTCTGAATGGAATCAAACGCTAAAGTGTTAGTTGTAGACGATGAGGAAAGAATTCGCCGGTTAATTAAAATGTACTTGGAGAAAGAAGAATTTGTTGTCGAAGAAGCAGAAAATGGTACTGAGGCATTGGAGCTTGCACTTCAAAATGATTATGATGTTATTCTGTTAGATATTATGATGCCAGAAATGGATGGAATTGATGTTACACAAAAACTGCGAAAAAAGAAAATGACTCCTATTATAATGCTTACAGCAAAAGGAGAGGAAGCAAATCGTGTACAAGGATTTGAAGTAGGTACTGATGATTACATTGTAAAACCATTCAGTCCAAGGGAAGTAGTTTTACGTGTTAAAGCATTGCTGCGAAGAGTTTCAACCACTAATTTTAACGAAGTGGAGACATCGACCAAAAATTTGATCGTATTTCCTCATATGACCATAGATCATGATGCTCATCGGGTTACGGCAGATGGAACTGAAGTTAGTTTAACTCCAAAAGAGTACGAGCTGTTGTGTTTCTTAGCTGAGTCTCCAGATAAAGTATTTTCACGTGAACTTCTGCTAAAGGAAGTATGGCAATATGAATTTTTTGGAGATTTACGTACTGTTGATACACATGTTAAACGGCTACGTGAAAAATTAAATAATGTATCTAAAGAAGCTGCCAAGATGATTGTTACTGTCTGGGGCGTCGGGTATAAATTTGAGGTAGATGATGTATAATGTTTTGGCGTAGTGTAGTAGGAAAACTAGCAATAACGATATTATTGCTAGTTTCTTTTGTATTATTTATATTGACCGTTTTACTTTTGGAATTCTTTGAGAATTTTCATATTGATCAAGCTGAAAATGATATGATGCAAACCGCAACAAAGGTTTCGCATATGGTAGTGCAATATGACAATCAACAATTGGCCTTAGAGACAGCAGAACGTGTGAAGGATCCAGCAAGCACCTTAGCTGTTATTTATGAAAATGGTGATTCATGGTCATCTGAAAGTATTAATAGCGACCTTGGTAAACTGAATAGTAAATGGTTGAAAGAGGAAAGTAATTTAATGGAGGCTATTTCCAGTGGTGAAAATGTAAAAAAGCAAATTTTCTTACCTGATGGTAATACTAAAGTTATGATTGTAGGTACTCCAGTTAACCAGAATGGTGCTGTTTTTGTATATCAATCACTTGATATCGTAAATAAGACGAAAGCTGAAACTACTAAAATTATATTTCTTGCAGCAGGAATAGCTATTATTTTAACAACTATTTTTGCCTTTTTTCTTTCCACAAGGATAACGTCTCCTTTAATAAAAATGCGGGAAGCAGCATTTGATCTTACAAGAGGAGAATTCAACACAAAAGTACCAATTTTAACACACGATGAAATTGGTGAACTTGCAATGGCATTTAATCGAATGGGCAGACAATTGAAGTTCCATATTAATGCGTTAAGACAGGAGAAAGAGCAACTTTCAAGTATCGTAAGTTCTATGGCAGATGGTGTTATTACTTTTAACCGAAACAGTGATATGTTAATAACTAATCCTCCTGCAGAGCGATTTCTTGAGAATTTGTATTACGAAAATGACGTGGAAATGTCTGAAATTAATAATAAAGCACCGGTACCCTTAGATGAAATCTTGACGAATGTCATCCATGATGAAAAAGAAGCAATACATGAAATTAATATACAAGGACGTACATGGGTAATGATTATGACGCCGTTATATGATCAGACATATGTACGTGGGGCGGTGGCTGTTATTCGTGATATGACAGAGGAACGTCGATTAGATAAGCTCAGAAAAGACTTTATCGCAAATGTTTCACATGAACTGAGAACACCTATTTCCATGTTACAAGGATATAGTGAAGCAATTGTTGACGATGTGGCAGAAAGCAGAGAAGATAAAAATGAGCTTGCACAAATAATCCATGAGGAATCTTTAAGAATGGGTCGGTTGGTGAACGAACTATTGGATTTAGCACGGATGGAGGCAGGTCATATACAGTTAAATAAAGAAAGTGTTGACGTTGAATCATTTGTTGAACGTATTTTGAAAAAGTTTAAAGGTTTAGCAGAAGAAAATAATGTTGAGTTAGATTTAACTAAACACATTTCCAATCACCAAATAAATATAGACCAGGATCGTGTGGAACAGGTTTTAACAAATCTAATAGATAATGCAATTAGACATTCCAATGAAGATGGAAAAGTTCATGTCGTTATTGAAAGTAATACTGCTGATTTTAATGTATCCGTAAATGATAATGGAAGTGGGATTCCAGAAGATGATTTACCATTTGTTTTTGAACGTTTTTATAAGGCAGATAAATCGCGCATGAAGAATAGTAAGAAAAGAGGTACAGGACTTGGACTTTCAATTGCAAAAAATATTATTGAAGCTCACAATGGATCGATCACCGTTAACAGCAAGGTTAATGAAGGTACAACATTTACGTTTAAACTACCTTTACAAGAGAAGTAAATATGGTATGATAAAATAGAATTGAATAAAGTTATAGAGCTTGGTGTAATTACTTAATAGGGAATCCTGTGCAAATCAGGAACTGTCCTCGCAACTGTATGTGAGATACGAAATAAGTACAAGCCACTGTGTGATTCGTCACATGGGAAGGACTTATAGTAGGCGTGAATCACAAGTCAGTAGACCTGCCAATCTCTAACGTTTCAATGCTTCGAGGATGTGAGCGATTGGGACAACCGAGCACATTGTAAATGATTAATTTTATGTATCGATTGTCTGCTAAGCTAACTCTGTAGAAGGGTTAGCTTTTTTACGCAGTTAGGAAAATATATGCATAATCCAACTAAAACTTTCCGCATAAAGGATTATACTCCATAGTTTAAGGGTTCCAGAAAGCAGTATAAGCTTGAATAGAATCCTTTAACGGATACGGTTGATACTAAGAATTTTTTCAATGTATTGGTTTCCAACGTCCAATTCTCCTCAATATAAATTAGAACTGGAGGAATGGGAAGATGAACAAATGGTTTTTACGTATTGCATCATTAATGGTCGCTATTGGCTTATTGGTCGGATGTGGTGCTGAAGAACAAGGGCAGACAAATAGTCAAGAAAAGGAAAATACAGCAGGTGAGAACTCAGAGGAACAGAGTGAAGAAACGGTTCGGATTACAATATCAAAAGGTAAAGGTTCCGAATATATTAATGAAAAAGAGGTTGAAGTTGAAGAAGGGGCAACCCTTATGGAAGTAATGGAAAAAAACTTTGAAGTGAAGACGGATTTTGATGGTGGATTTATAACCTCAATTGACGGAGTTGCGCCTAAGGATGGCGAGCAAAAATCATGGATGTTTACTGTAAATGGTGAAATGCCTACAGTTGGCGCTAAAGAATTTAAGTTATCACCAGGTGACAAAGTGACATTTGATCTGCAAGCCTGGGAATGATTTAATTGAACACTTATAAACTCACGTTATTAGCACTGCTTGCTGCATTGGCGGTTGTTGGGCGATTCGCTTTTGCGTTTCTTCCAAATGTTCAGCCTGTCACATCGTTAATTATTGTTTGTGGCCTGTTATTAGGTCCGATAGCAGCTATATTGCTGGCTATTTTAACTACATTCTTGTCTAATATGATATTGGGAATGGGAATATGGACAATCTGGCAAGTAGTTGCTTGGGCATTAATCGGACTTTTAAGTGGATTCTTAGGAAAATATCCTGCTAAGATCCCAGGATTTATACTAGTATTTTTTGCGGTAATTAGTGGTTATTTATACGGATTTATTATTTCACTCACAACATATTCAGTTACCGGAAAATTTCTTCCGTACTACCTGGCTGGGTTGCCATTTGATACTTATCACGCAATCGGCAATGGAGTATTTATGATTCTATTATATCCAGTAATCGCTCATTTTTTTAGAAATTATGCTGAAAAACATTTCTATTTGCAAAATACCAACTAAATTAGGTTGGTATTTTTGCGTTTTTCTAATATAGTATTAATATGCTGTAACTTTATTATGCCATTAATCGACTATTTAAATGAACGGAGGATCTTTATGAAGGCCGTTTTTGAGAAATTTTATAATAATTACCATCATGATTTATACCAATTTATATTTTACATGGTAAAGGATAAAGAAACCTGTGAAGACCTCGTTCAGGAAGTATATATAAAAGTTTTAAAATCCTACGATTCATTTAAGGGTGACAGCTCAGAGAAAACGTGGTTGTTTTCGATAGCACGGCACATAACAATCGATTATTTTCGCTCTCAAAAAAGAAAACGAAATCGCATTCTGGAATTTTTTGACTGGAATGAAAAAGGGGAATTAATTCAAGATTATAATCCTCTCCCAGATGAAATTGCTGTGCAAAATGAACAAATGAAAAATGTTTATCGTTATTTGGACAAATGCACACCTGATCAAAAAAGTGTTTTAATCTTACGGTACATACAATCATTTTCTATTCAAGAGACAGCAGAAATTTTAAATTTCAGTGTCAGCAAAGTGAAGACAACACAGCATCGTGGACTGAAGACATTGAAGAAATACATAAGTGAAGGAGGAGATGTACTGTGAAAACATTCGACAACAATGAAGAGCAGATTAAGGAATCATTAGAACAAATGCCAGAAGTAAAAGACAACATGAATAAAGATGTACTTTATCAGCGTATCTCCTCCGAATTTAATAAAGAAAGACAACCTAAAAAGAATAAAAAGCTGGTACTAATTCCTATTTTCAGTACAGTCATGGTGTTATTATTATTAGTCATTATTATACCTTCGATGATGAATAATACGATGTTTCAAAGCAGCAGCGAAAATAGTAACGCTGATAAAGCGATGGATAACGCTGGCTCTAATGAAAGTATGAAAGCCAGGGAGGAATCAAGTGAGCTTAAACAGGAAGATAGTGCATCATCATCTGCGGATAGTGACTCAGGTGTATTGATGATGGACACTAATATTCAGTCTTATGTTATACACTCAACAAGCAACAAAACGATAATTTATAGTGCTCTTGCTGATCGTCAGTCACAATATGTTGTCCCATTATCACTTGTTGTTCCTAAAACTGATAATGCCGGGAAGTATTATAAACAGTTAAATACCTATCTGAATGAGCAGAAATGGGGGCTCAGCGACTATATGTTTCCTGGCACAGAATTCCAATTAAATAAGCAAAGTAATCAGGTTAATATCAAACTGCCAGAAGACTTCTCTATTACTTCAGGTGCTCAGGCAAATATGTTTCAAGGGCTACTGACAACAATGTTTACCCCTTACCAAATTAATAAGGCTGTCTTTAGCCAGCAGGTCAATCTAGGTCCAACCGGTAAAGTGAAGGAACTGTCGTTAAAATCTTCGAAGGTCATATATAAACGTTACCAACTATCTGAGAATAGACGTAATTTTCTTGTACAAATACCAGTCGATGAAAAAAGTGATATTAAAACAGCATTAACAAAAATGAGAAATACAGAAGAATCATATAATGTTTATCAATCTATACCAGATTATATTGATTTTTCTGTAGAAACGGATGATGAGCTGCTAAGATTAAATTTTGACGATGAAAAAATGGTTCTCAATAACCAGGAAACCATAACGATGATAGAAGCAATTCTTATGACTGTAAAGAGCTATGGTTACCAGGATGTTTTATTTACAAATTATGCTAATGAAATTATTGGTCCATATAATTTATCAGAGCCAATAAAAGTTCCAGACGGAGTAAATCCGATAAGAGTTGATAGTTGATTGAGTTAAAGCGTTCCAGCGGGAAATTTCCGATGAGAACGCTTTGACTTTTTTAACAATGGGAATTATCATAAAATTACAAGGTTTTGTTATCCGACAAAAGTGAATATATTTCCAATGTTAAAGAAAAACAGTCTTACTTAAGAGCCATTATTAAGCTTTATTTTAGGGATGATTTCAATGGAACAAGAAAAAATTATCGACAAGATATCTGCAAAAATAAAACTGATACGGGTTGAGAATAATTATACGCAAAATCAAATGGCAACTGTATTGGGAATATCGAAGAAGTCGCTGGTTCAAATTGAGAAACGGCGAAACAACGCCAATTGGACTGTGACAGTAGCTTTGTGTGCGCTTTTTCGTGATAGTGAAGTAATTCAGCATGCTATAGGATATGATGTACTGACAACTCTCAAAATAGCAGCAAATAATGAAATTTGATTCCATAGATCCCGTAAAACAGCTCTAGTTCTACTCCTCTTCAAATTTTAATGGATCACCATCAAACGGTTTATCTGCTATCTTAATAGAATCAGTCGGACAGCCCTCATATGCATCAGTCATATCTTCTTTTAATACTTCTTTGACATCAGCAGTTCCTTCATTCTCGTCCAAAACTACAAATGCAATCCCCTCATCATCATAATCATATATATCAGGAGCAGCAGCACCACATGCTCCACAAGCAATACACGTTTCTTGGTCAACAATTGTATATTTAGGCATGAGTTAACCTCCAGTTTGTTTTCAGAAAAAGTCTTGTATAACCTATTGTAAGACTGATATTTATACAATTCAACTGCTATAATACATGTTATCATTAATGAGGAAGGAAACTCTGATAACTGTCACAATTCTTTCAAAAAGGAGTTCAGAGCATTGTTATTTGATCGTATTGTCATAAAATGTTGCTCTCAATTTAAAACAGGACGCAGTGTCTCAGCAATATATCATCTTCTAAAAGGAAAAAGATCAATCCAGACCGTTCAGGATGCTCATATATATAAATTAGATAATTTTTATGGGATTTATAAATCCTTAAGAAAGCAGAATTTTGATGAAAGAATATATAAGCTTATTTCTGAAGGATTAATTCAGCTTCATGATAATTCTTCAGCATTCCCAACTGTATTAGGTTATAAGCTAAACGAAAAAGAAAGTGACATTTCGTTAGATTATTTCAATGGAATGAAGTACTCTGGTTTGTCCTCTATTTTTTTTGAAAGATTAGTTCTTTTAGTTCAAACTATAACAAATAGCAGGAACAATAACCTTAATTTTATACCGGTCGTTGACAAACCAGTGGTTACAAGCTGGGTGAAAAAGGAATATTACATTATCAAACAAAACCAGTTTTCTTTCCTGCATCAACTTTATGATGAGCTGTATAGAATTTTAAGTTATTTTCATGAGCAAGAAGCGGGTATGTTTGTAGACAGTTTAACAGGTTTCAAACACTATGGGATGAGCAGTTATCAGTTAGCAGCTAATTATAACCTTAAATTAATAGACGTACCTTTGGCACTAACAGGTATCATTCATTATATGTTATATGCGATTGAACAGGATTCAAACACATATCCATTGTTAACCCGTATTAAGGATGATTTGCCAGCATCTTCACAGACATCCAAATCAGCTACAAAAACAAAAGAACTATTAAATAGTCAATATACTGCAGAAGAAATTGCTGTTATACGCAACTTAAAGTTGAATACAATCTATGACCATCTAGTTGAATTAGCGCTTTATGATAAACAATTTCCGCTTGATAAGTATATTGATAAACAAGGACAACAAGATATATTAAATGCAGTAAGCAGATTGAAATCCTTTAAATTAAAGGATATAAGACAAGAAATTAGCAAGGAAATCAGTTATTTTCAAATAAGACTTGTGTTGGCTGTTGAAAATATTACGTAATCAGGTGATAGGTATGAGTGAAAAAATGTTACGAAATCATTTATTAAAAAGGTTTAATATAACATCATTTCGAGAAGGTCAAGAAGAAATAATTAATGACATAATGCACGGAAAAGATGTATTGGGAATTTTACCAACAGGATCAGGAAAATCATTGTGTTACCAGCTGCCTGCAACAGTGATGAAAGGTGTAACAATCGTAGTTTCACCACTAATTTCATTAATGCAGGACCAGGTGAAACAATTAAAGTCTACAGGATTTAAATCTGTTATTGCGTTAAATAGCTTTTTGGAACCAAACGAAAAAAAGCGTGTATTTCAGCATCTGAATGATTATAAGTTAATATACATATCACCGGAACTCTTGCAGCAGGACCAGACTATCCACTACTTTAAAACTATTAATATTAGTTTATTTGTAATTGATGAGGCACACTGTATATCGCAGTGGGGTCATGAATTCAGGCCTGATTATTTACGATTAGGCTCTGTTTTAGAGAAAATGAACAATCCAACGGTATTAGCATTAAGTGCAACAGCTACTAAAGAGGTGCAGGAAGATATTATTAATTCATTAAACAGACCTAATATTATGAAACATGTATACCCAATGGATCGTGAAAATATTGCTTTTACTATTCAAAAAGTAAAAAAGGATATTGAGAAACAGGAGTTTATCGTTAATCTGCTAAAAAAGAATCGTGTACCCACATTAATATACTTTTCAAGCAAACGAAAAACAGAGGAAATTGCAGCATCTCTGTCTGAAAATGTTCCTTCCCATCGTATTGCTTTCTATCATGGTGGTATGGACCAATTAGACCGGATTACAATTCAACAGCAATTTATGAATGATCAGATAGATGTAATCTGTTGTACAAGCGCATTTGGAATGGGAATAAATAAGCCCAATATTCGACTTGTACTCCATTATCATTTGCCACTTCAGATTGAATCCTTTATACAAGAGGTTGGACGGGCAGGTCGGGATGGTGAATCGAGTATAAGCCTTTTATTTTACACACCGGGTGATGAACTCATTCCGAATACAATAATTGAAAATGAGTTACCAGATGTTGAAAAATTGGATACAATCTTTATGAACCTATTTCAGTCATATAAAAATTCACCAACATTTCTATCCAATAAACACCTGCAGGAAGATTTACAGTTAAATGAATCTGAATGGCGATTTCTGCACTACCAGATGGAATTACATGGTATAATTAAAGAGAATAAAATTGTCTACCAAAAGGATATATGGAATAATGCTATTCATGATATACGCGCTCTTATTGAAACAAGAAAATCCTTGAAACAACGAAAGTTGAAGGAAATTATCGATTGGATTCATGAAGAGGAGTGTTTACGGAGGCATCTTTATAAAAGCTTTCAGGATAATTATAAAAATCCAGTGTATGGTTGCTGTACAAATTGCGGTTTTACAATTAATAACTGGAATGCAAAACAAACGGAAGTTAATCACACAACAAATACATGGATAAGTAAGTTGCAAAATTTACTGTTAATTGGAGATCAGAATGACGAGACAAAGTGAAATCATAAAGAGTTTGACTGATCAGGAGTTAAGAAAACAGTTATTTTTTTCACAGCTTTTATTACTTGGAGTTAGTTTTCTTTTAAGTCTGTTATTATTTGATAACATGACAGATTGGTTTGACCTCATTCAATTTAACTTATATGAAGTAGCATATTATGGAGTATTGCCGGGGCTTATCATCGTCGTTATCGATATCATCTTAATTTATCTTTTTCCGAAAAAGTACTATGATGATGGTGGTATAAATGATAGAATTTTTAAAAACCGTTCCATAATAGAAATTTTTGCAATTGCCCTAATGGTAGCCGTTTCAGAAGAATTATTATTTAGAGGAGTTGTTCAAACTACATTCGGTTATATAATTGCTAGTACTTTTTTTGCACTTGTACATATTCGTTATTTAAGAAAGCCTGTATTATTACTGTCTGTTTTAATTGTAAGTTTTTATATTGGCTATATTTTTGTACTTACGGAAAATCTATTTGTTACGATTACTGCCCATTTTTTTGTAGACTTTTTATTAGGGGTAGTTATTCGCTTCAAAAGTGAGGTGCTGTTTAATGAGTGAAGAGACCAAAGAACGAAGTGATCAGGCAGATGAATTACGAAAACTATTTAATGAAGTTCAAGAAGAAAGTGTACAACCTGCACAATTAGATAAAGGTGAGACTGGAAGTTCTGAAATAGAACAGCATGTAGAGCATGTGCGTGAAGTTGATATATTAAATTTGCCACCGCGCAGCGAAGTACACAGTGCAAGTAATAAGCGAACCAGAGTTAAACTGAGCGGAGCATCTCTACGCTTAATTATTGTAGTGTTTATCTTTTTAGCACTTTTAGGTGGAGCATATTATCTGTGGGGGCAGGAACTGATGGAGGTTATTAAGAATATATAGTAAAAGGTGCCGTTTGAAAGGCACCTTTTGAAAAAAGTTAGAATATCGTTTTCTTATCCCTTTCCTCTTTAAGGATTTCGACGGCTTCCCTGAAACGTAATGAATGTACAACCTCACGTTCGCGGAGGTATTTTAAGCCATCATTAAGATCTGGGTCATCGGATAAATTAATAATCCATTGGTAGGTTGCTCTTGCCTTTTCCTCTGCAGCGATATCTTCATACAAGTCTGCAATGGGATCTCCTTTTGCTTGAATATAGGTAGCAGTCCATGGAGCGCCTGCAGCATTATGGTAAAACAAAGCTTTGTCATGATTGGCGTAATGGGCACCAAGGCCAGCTGCCTCCATTTGTTCTGGGGTTGCATCTTTTGTGAGTTTATAGATCATAGTCGCTATCATTTCGAGGTGGGCAAATTCTTCTGTACCAATATCTGTAAGTAACCCAATTACCTTGTCAGGAATGGTGTATCGCTGATTTAAGTAACGTAATGCTGCAGCTAGTTCACCGTCTGCTCCACCGTACTGCTCAATTAGAAATTTAGCGAGATGGGGGTTACATTCGGTAACTTTAACAGGGTATTCCAGTTTTTTCTCATAATACCACAAAATATCTCCTCCTAAATATCAGATGTTCCAGTAAAATCAAACTTGCCATGGCCATGGAGTGTTATCCCAATCCCATGGGTAATTAGAGTAGCTTCTTCCGTATTGCATTAATGGCCCGAATTTTTTTTCGAATTTAATTTTGAGTTCTTTACTTTGTTTTGCGAATAAATTAAATTGTTCAATTGCATCATAGTCTTGAGGGTGTGTATCTAAATATAAAGTCAATTCGACCAATACGAAATCGACTGCTTGAATTTCCTCGAGCAGTTGGTAATATTCAGATGGGAGCACTTTATTCATCACCATCACCTCTCTTTGAAGGGCCAGGATAAGGACTGTATAATACTTTCCACAGTGTTCCTCGAAAAAGAGCTTCTCTTGGTTCAAATTGCTCAAGTCCCGGGGGTTGAAAGTTAATGTACAATTGAGGTGGGGTTGAAAAGCTTTTTACCTTTATAGGTGGGCATGGGTCATATGGGCTTGCGTAAGGTTCCCAAAATTTATATTGTGTGAACATAAAATCCTCCTTTCAGAATAATAATTATCCACTTCTATTCATGATATGTATGGATGTGGATGTCCTATTCAATTATTATCCCGGGAGTTACATATCTTTTTAACAAATTTATTCGAATTTGAAAGTATGAATGTTTTCGACTGATAGGAGGATAAGAATGACTTATATTGTATCTGCCTGTATACTATTACCTTTTGTCCTGATATTGTATATGTTATATAAAGCACATCATGATACAATTGAGCATCGAACAATAACAGTTAATGAGTTATTATTTGAGTTTAATTTGTTTTTTATATCTGATATACATCGGAGAAAAATTAATACCAATACATTACGATCAATACAGAAAGAAGTTAATTTAGTTGTAATTGGTGGGGACTTAACAGAAAAAGGTGTACCAATTGATAGAACAAGGGAAAATATCCGCAAATTAAAGCAATGGGATGCTCCGGTGTATTTTGTCTGGGGTAATAACGATTATGAGGCATTTCCAAGTGATATTTACCGGTTGTTAAAATCAGAAGGGGTAACAATACTGACAAATAACAATCATGATATATTATTTGACACGCATACAATAAGCTTGATTGGACTTGACTGCTGTCAGTTCAGTGAAGCTCGGATAGACCTTGCTATGCAAAATGCAAACGGAACTTATAATATTCTCTTGACACATGATCCAAGTGCTTATTATGAAATGGAGGAATCATTTCAAAATAAAATTGACATGGTGTTAGCTGGACATACACATGGAGGTCAGATTCGGATTTTCGGATTTGGATACTTTGAAAAGGGCGGATTAACTAAATTACGCAACACTAAAATACTTGTTAGTGAGGGCTACGGATATACCAGACTGCCATTTCGGCTTGGTACAAGGTCAGAGTGTCATGTATTAACTTTTAAGCAATAATAATTGTAATGTTCAACAAACACATCAATAGCATATACTATAGTGATGAAGAAAGAGAATGTCATTTATTATAAAAGGATTTGATTTATTTTAGTTTAGCAGTTTAGAAAGTTTATACACTTTCCTGCTGTATAATTGCAAATTAGGCTTAAAGTCAGGAGAGTAAGGTTCTAAGTGAGTAAATACGCTTTCATAATGACCTGTTGATAAGTCAAGTTTTCTAAAATGTATTTATAAAGGAGGATGCTTTATGCGTATTGAAAGAGTGTCCGATAGCCAATTTACAATTTTTTTAACATTTGATGATCTAATAGATCGCGGTTTTACGAAAGAGGATCTATGGCATGACGCCACAAATGTGCGTAATTTGTTTAGTGATATGATGTACGAAGCAAGTACAGAATTGGGATTTGAATTGGAAGGGGTTCTCCTCGTTCAAGTTCATTTAATGCAGGCACAGGGAATGCATGTAATCGTGACTCAAAAAATTGAAAATCAAGGTTGGGAAGAGGATTTCATTGAGATGAAAGTAACGTTAGATGAAAGTAAGGAAATGATATTTTCTTTTAAAGAATTTGAGGACATTATTCAAGTATCATCCTACTTATCTGTTATAAATATGGATGGCGGACAGATTTATTATATGAATAATCGTTACTATATGCTACTTCATGAAAATGAACTGACTCCAAAAAATAAAGAGAATATCATTGCAGTCATGTCTGAATTTTCTTCTCCTAGCATAATTACTTCTCACAGATTGAAGGAATACGGAAAAGTAATTATGCAAGGAAATGCTGTCAGTCAAATTATGGAGTTTTTTTATAATAAATAAATCATGTTAAAACGCTAGTCTGAAACCGCTTTTATAACAGAATTAATTTAGTTACAAAATAGCCGTATTTTATTGCATATTTATCATGAACGTGTATACTAATCTCTGAGTACAGATATAATAATTTTTTTGATAATCTAGGAGGTAAATTCATGGTAGCCGATAAACCAGCAGATTCTACCAAAGAAGTGAATGATAAATTGGATGTGTTAAATTCAACAAGAACTGTTGTAAAAAGTGCATTGGAGAAATTGGGTTACCCTGATGAGGTATTTGAATTGCTAAAAGAACCCATTCGTATGATGACAGTAAGAATGCCTGTTCGAATGGATGATGGTTCAATCAAAATCTTCACTGGGTACCGTGCACAGCACAACGATGCAGTTGGCCCAACAAAAGGCGGAGTTCGTTTTCATCCTGATGTTACAGAAAAAGAAGTAAAGGCCCTGTCAATTTGGATGAGTTTAAAAGCGGGAATAGTTGACTTACCATATGGTGGTGGCAAAGGTGGAATTATTTGTGACCCGCGCGAGATGTCGTTTCGCGAATTAGAAGGAATCAGTCGTGGATATGTACGTGCAATAAGCCAAATTGTTGGTCCAAATAAAGACATTCCCGCCCCTGATGTATTTACAAACTCTCAAATTATGGCATGGATGATGGATGAATATAGCCGAATTGATGAATTTAACAATCCTGGATTTATTACAGGTAAACCTATTGTTCTTGGTGGTTCACATGGTAGAGAAACTGCTACTGCCAAAGGTGTAACAATTTGTATTGATGAAGCTGCTAGAAAAAAAGGTATAGATGTAAAAGGCGCTAGGGTAGTAGTTCAGGGTTTCGGTAATGCCGGAAGTTTTCTGGCGAAGTTTCTATATGATGCCGGAGCAAAAATAGTAGGAATCTCTGATGCTTATGGCGGGTTACATGACCCTGATGGTCTAGATATTGATTATTTGCTTGATCGCAGGGATAGCTTTGGCACGGTTACAAAATTGTTTAACAACACAATTTCAAACCAGGATTTGCTTGAATTGGATTGTGATATTTTAGTACCTGCTGCGGTAGAGAATCAGATAAGGGAAGAAAATGCACATAAAATTAAAGCCAGTATTGTAGTGGAAGCGGCCAATGGGCCAACAACACTGGACGGTACAAGGATATTGTCGGAACGCGGTATATTGCTTGTTCCGGATGTCCTAGCATCAGCAGGCGGTGTAACTGTATCCTATTTTGAATGGGTACAAAATAATCAGGGTTATTACTGGGAAGAAGAAGAAATTCAGGAAAAACTTAAGAAAATAATGGTTAAAGCATTTAATAACATTTACAATACTGCCCAAACAAGACGTGTGGATATGCGCCTTGCAGCCTATATGGTTGGTGTTCGAAAAATGGCTGAAGCAGCAAGATTCCGTGGATGGGTATAATAATTTAGAATTTTACTTGACATAAAACAAATAAAATGACGAAAAAACTCTTATCATGTATAGTAAGGTAGGAGTTTTTTTGCAGTTAAGAAACCACCATGGTTGCTGAATGGTAGCCGCCATTTATCATGAAAATTATTTTTCATATTACAAATATGAGGTTTTGCGGATACCAGAGCTTATTTGCACAAATTACTTCCACTAACTATGATATAGGTGAAATAACTTCAATAAGGTTACTTTTATGTAGAAATAGCTTCTCCTGTGTCCGCTAAAATCAAGTTAGAATGGTACTTTCAGACAAAAGTATAATCCCTTCTAACTGCATGACTGCAACTAAGACAATCGCCATTAAAACTTGCACTTCAGAGTATAAGGAGTTCTACTGTAAACAATAAGCTATCATAAGAATACCTTTAACGAATGCCAAGTTTCCTAATGTTACATGTAAGAAAAGGAAGTGCTTTATATGCAAAAAGAAAAAACAATAATTATTGGGGGAGGACCTTGTGGAATGTCTTGTGCCATAGAGCTTCAGAATCATGGCATAAAACCATTAATTATAGAAAAAGAAAATGTGGTAAACACCATCTATAATTTTCCAACCCATCAGACGTTCTTCAGTTCAAGTGAGAAGCTTGAAATAGGAAATGTTCCATTTATTACTGAGAAACAGAAGCCAGTACGAAATCAGGCTTTAGCATACTACCGTGCAGTAGCTGAACGTAAACAGTTAAGAATTAACACATTTGAAAAAGTTGTAGAAATTAACCCTGGTAAAGATAAAATTCAGCTACAAACTGAAAAGAACACAGGTGAAAGGTTAGAATATCAGGCAGATAATTTAATAATTGCTACCGGCTATTATGATCAGCCAAATAAAATAGGTATTCCAGGTGAAGAGTTACCAAAAGTAATGCATTATTTTAAAGAATCACACCCTTATTTCAATAAAGATGTAGTTGTAATAGGAGGTAAAAATTCAGCGGTTGATGCTACTCTGGAATTGCATAAAGCAGGTGCAAAGGTTACAGTTCTATACCGAGGCGATACGTATTCGAAAAGTATAAAACCCTGGATTTTACCTGAATTTGATGCTCTGGTCAGAAAAGATATTGTAAATATGGAATTTAACGCTAATATTACCAAAATAACAAATGATCAAGTAAAGTATAGTGTTAATGGTGAATCGAAAACAATTGATAATGATTTTGTCTTTGCTATGACGGGATACAAGCCCGATCTTAAGTTTCTGAAGAAGGCAGGCGTTACGATCGATGAAGAGAATGGCTGTCCTATTTTTAATGAAAGTACAATGGAAACAAACGTGGAAGGAGTTTATGTAGCTGGTGTAGTTGCAGCTGGTTATAACAATAATAAAATTTTTATTGAAAATGGCCGACACCATGGCGGACTTATTGCGGAATCTATTACAAATGAGTAGAAAAGCAAGGGACAGGAACGCTTCGGATATACACTACGCACCTTAGGGCAACGCTTCAGCTTCCTCGGCGTTTTCTGCGGGATTTTCAGCTGCTGCTATTCCCGCTGGAGTCCGTGAATTTCCTACGCTGGAATTTGCTCATTAGAACTTGAAAAAAAACAAGATTTTATACCACAACAATACTAAATCCGAACTTATTCGAATTCTTTTTCAAGAATATTGAATTATAGTTCGGATTTTACTTTGACTAAAACACTTTTACCCCGGCTTCTATTATTTGTTTAGCTATAATTCTTTTTCAAATATATCGGTTAATAATTTTACGTCCTTTGTTTTTTCTAACGCTATCATTAATTTAATTCTTGCTTTAGGTCCAGTTAGCCCATTGGACAATATTACACCAATTTCCTGAAGTTGTTTGCCGCCACCATCATATCCATAGGTCGGCTGTACAATTCCTCGAAAACATCTGGACACTAATATTACAGGAATTCCTTTTTTAATAAAGGCTTGTATTGGCTTAACGGTACTATTAGGTAGATTACCTTGTCCCAATCCTTCTATTACCAGGCCATCCGGATTAGCCTGGAGAAGCGCGTTAAGAATTTGTTCATCCATTCCAGCGTATGCTTTAAGTAAAAATACTTTTTTAGTAATTTGACTTATCGGATGTGAATGTCTGGACAGGATAGTGTGATGAAAAATTATGGATTCTTTTGTTATGATTCCAATTGGACCATACTGCGGGCTTTGAAAAGTTGCTACATTACTTGTGGATGTCTTGGTTACATTTGTTGCTGTATGTATCTCATCATTCATTACGACGAGTACACCTTTGTTTGCAGCTTCATGATCTGTTGCTACTCGCAGTGAACTTATTAAATTATAAAGGGCATCAGAGCCGATCTCATTAGTTGATCGCATTGCTCCAGTGATGACAACAGGTTTCTCTGTTTTAACAACCAAATCCAGAAAATATGCTGTTTCCTCTAGCGTATCAGTGCCATGAGTTATTACAATTCCATCATAGTTATATGCCAACTGGTCAACCTTGATAGCTAGCTCCAGCATATGCTGGGGAGTCATTTGTGGTGATGGGAGAGAAAAAAAGTTAATTTCATCAATATTAGCGTATCTTTGAAAGTAAGCGGACAAATCCGTTAATGGATGATGTTTGGTTGTATTAACTTCACCTGTATTTTTATTTTCCACCATTGAGATTGTTCCACCTGTATGGATAATCACAATATTTTTCATATAAATCACCAGCCTTAATTCTATTTTAATTTCTTAAACATAATGATACGATTAGATCAAGATAATTGGAGAGAGGTCTTTGACATGTTAGCTATTGTATCCGCCGGAATAGCACCTGCACTCGCATTAATGTCATTTATTTATTTAAAAGACAAATTTACAGAACCATTTTCATTAATTCTAAAGACGTTTATATTAGGAGCATTGCTCGTATTTCCGATTATGTTTATCCAATATGCTCTCACAATAGAAAACATCAGCGGTAATAATTTCATTCAATCATTCCTGGAAGTAGGTTTTATTGAAGAATTTTTTAAATGGTTCATTTTTATGTATGTAATTTATCATCATACAGAATTTGATGCGCATTATGATGGAATTGTCTATGCTGTTTCTATAAGTTTAGGATTTGCAACAGTAGAAAACTTCCTGTACTTGCTAACGAATGGTATCGAATATGCTTTTTCAAGAGCACTATTCCCAGTTTCTTCACATGCTTTGTTCGGTGTAATTATGGGATATCACTTTGGAAAAGCTAAAGTTAACAGTTATTATAAGAAATGGAATATTGCATTAGCATTATTTTTACCATTCATTCTACATGGCAGTTATAACTATATTCTAAAAACGATAACGAGTAATTGGTTAACATTACTGATTCCATTTATGATTGTACTTTGGATAATTGGATTGCGTCGACTTAAGACTGCAAATCAGACAAACTTGGAAGAGATCGTTCAAAAAAGAAAATTACAAGCCTGAAATCCTTTGTATCCCAAAAATACAGAGGATTTTTATTTTGTTGAAAATCTTAATGAATAAAAAGGACGTTTAGTTAAAAAATAGGTATCATATGACAATGCATTAGCAGGAGGAAACTAAATGACCTATAAAAAAATGTTCCTATTCATTATCATTATATGTTTTTTCGTGGTAGGACTTCAAACATCACATACCACAAAACCAGTAAATGCATTTACCTCGCAAGTCATTCAACACGGTGCTGTCGGGGATGATGTTATCGAGTTACAGGCAAGACTACAATATCTTGGTTTTTATAATGGGAATATTGATGGTGTTTTTGGATGGGGGACTTATTGGGCATTACGTAATTTTCAATATGAATTTGGTCTTAAAGTTGATGGCTTAGCAGGACTTACCACAAGGCAAAAGTTAGTAGATGCCAGTGAGTATGATAGAGATTATGTAAAAGAACAGATTAGAAAAGGAAAAGATTTTACACACTATGGTGGGGTTGAGAATTCTAAACAGACGACTCCAGATAAGAAAGATAAGCAACAGACAAATAACACGAACAACCAGCAGGACAAGAAGAACAATCAACAAGGTGCAAATAACAATAAACAAAAACCAGCTGAACCTACTGCTGCAAATGTGCCTCAAGGTTATTCAAAAAATGATATTCAATTAATGGCAAATGCAGTTCATGGTGAATCTCGTGGTGAATCATACGTAGGACAAGTTGCAGTTGCTGCTGTAATTTTAAATCGGGTAGAAAGTTCTACATTTCCGAATACTGTTTCAGGTGTTATTTTTGAACCAAGGGCATTCACTGCTGTTGCTGATGGACAAATTTGGTTAACTCCAAATGAGCAAGCAAAAGAGGCTGTCCTTGATGCAATAAACGGATGGGATCCTTCAGGAAACGCATTATACTACTTTAACCCGAATACGGCAACTTCAGATTGGATTTGGTCACGACCACAAATTAAAAAAATAGGGAAACACATATTTGCTAAATAGCAAGGAGTGATATGAATGGTACGTTGGATTTTAATTGGTGTGCTTACTATTGGAATAGCAGGTACAGCATTTTGGGGTTATCAGGAACATCAGGAAAAAAACGCAATACTAATACAGGCAGAAAATACGTATCAGCGAGCTTTTCATGAACTTTCTTATAACATGGATTTGTTAAATGACAAAATCGGTACAGCATTGGCGATGAACTCAAAAGAGCGTTTATCACCACAAATGGTAGAAATTTGGCGATTAACCTCTGAGGCAATATCTGATGTAGGACAATTGCCTCTTACATTGCTTCCTTTTAATAAGACAGAAGAGTTTCTTTCTAATATAGGTGATTTTACTTATCGTACAGCAGTAAGAGATTTAAAGAAGGATCCATTAACTGATAAGGAGACTGCAACACTTGAAGAACTATATAAACAGTCAGGTGAATTAAAAAATGAATTAAGGCAAGTACAGCATGTAGTTCTAGAAGAGAATTTGCGCTGGATGGATGTACAGCTGGCTTTAGCAACTCAAGACGAGCAATCAGATAATACGATTGTAGATGGGTTTAAAACTGTTGAAAAGAAAGTGGAGGGTTACACGGAAAGTAATACTAATGCATCGCTCACCGGGACTTCCTCTAAAGAACATGAGTATCAATTTTTAAAGGGAGATAAAATTGATAAAAATGAAGCATTAGAAAAAGGTAAAAAATTGTTCAATGTTAAAAATGATAATAATATTACAGTTACAAAGAGTGGTAAAGGATCAGATATACCAACTTATAGCTTATCTTATAAGAACGGTAATAAGAATGCTTATATGGATATGTCCCAACAAGGGGGACATCCAATCACCCTTTTGGTAAACAGAACTACCAAAGAACAAAAGATTAGTCTAAATAAGGGGTTGGAGAAAGCAAAAGGTTATTTAAAAGCAAATGGTTTTAAAGATATGACAATATTTTCAAGTAATCAATTTAGTAATGTTGGGGTATACTCATTTCTCTACAAACAGGATGACGTTCGAGTGTTCTCGGATGCAATTGAGGTGAAAGTAGCTTTGGATAATGGTGACTTACTTGGATTCACTGCCAGGAATTACTTTATGAACCATAAGGAAAGAGATATTCCAGATCCAAAGCTAACTGTAAAAGAGGCAAAGAATAAAGTTAATCCTGATGTTAAAATAAATGAGGAACATATGGCTGTTATTGACAATGATATTGGTGAAGAAGTATTAGTTTATGAATTCTTAGGTGTTCTTGATAATGAGACATACAGAATATTTATTAACGCAATGGATGGTACAGAAGAAAAAGTTGAAAAGTTGGATGGAACTGAAATTAACTTTGCAATGAAAACAGAAGCACAAGCATCTGTTTAGACGTATGGGTTTGCTGAACCATTTGTTAGGAAACTCAGTTAATACTAATAGGCTGACAGGCTATTTCCGCAGGTGAGGAAACCTTTCTTACTGCTTAGGTGTATATAACGCTTACCTATACTATGACCTGGCGTTAAGCAAGGTTTTCTAAGAAGCTCATTTTCTGCAGCACTCCCGTTATATAATTTTTAGTCAGTACTAAAGGGATGGACTTAGGTCTTTCCCTTTTTTGATTTTTCTGTAATAATATAGGTATAAAGTATTGCTTGAATAGGGGGGTTGTAATTGAAGATCGGGACATTACTTAATCTGGAGCTGATGCAGAACCAGAAGAATGAGACTAAAAAGTATCGTTGCAAGATAGTTGAGAAAAATGATGATTATCTGCTTATTGACTATCCTATTGATATACAAACGAATAAAACTGCCTTTCTTCACAAAGGCACACACCTTTGGGCAGAATACGTGGGATACGACCAATCCGTTTATAAATTCCAAACGGAGATTATTGCCAAGGTTAAATTGAATGTACCAACACTTGCAATAAATTTTCCAGATAAAGATAACATTAAAAGGATTCAGCGAAGGGAGTATGTACGAATCGAAACCGCAATTGATATAGCGGTACATAGTTCGAATGAATCATTTACTACTGTCACTTCTGATGTAAGTGGTGGAGGTATGTCTATCATCATACCGAATGGTAATAAAATGTATGAAAGAGAAGAGGTAAACGTCTGGCTTGTTCTTCAGATGCAGTCAGGTGAATTTCAATATATAGGAGCGTTGGCTGAGGTTATTCGAATTAAAGAGTCTGACAATGCAGCTAATACAGCATCCTTAAAAATTATTCAAGTTACAAAAGCTGATCGTCAAAACATTGTTCGTTACTGTTTTGAAAAACAACGGGAGTCCCGAAAAAAAGATTTACTTTAGTATATACTGATTTACTTATACATTCGGAAAGTTGTATCAAAGTGTAATAAATTTTTTCGGTGGCAATTTTTACATTGATTAAGTTTAATGATTTTGTATTATATTAAAACCAATAGACCATGGTTTTATAGTTATGTTATTATCTTACATAAGGGTTTATTTTAACTTGGCTTAATGCCAAGTTTTTCTATACTTGTATAGTAATTGACTTGATATATTGAGGGGAATGAATTACGACAATGAAAGAAATCGCAATCGCAATTGACGGTCCAGCAGCCGCGGGGAAAAGTACGGTGGCTAAAATAGTGGCGCAAAGGCTTACATATGTTTATATTGATACAGGCGCAATGTACAGAGGATTAACATTAAAAGCTCTTAGTAAACAAATTTCCCTGGAAGATGAACAACAGCTTGCTGCATTATTAGCAGATACAGATATAGATTTGGGTCTGGACCAAGAGGGGAATGGACAGCGTGTTATGGTTGATAATGAGGATGTAACACGCAACATACGTACCGAGGAAGTAACAAATAATGTATCTTATGTGGCCAAACACCCCAGTATTCGGAAAGATATGGTGAAAAGACAACAAACACTTGCAGAAAAACGTGGAGTTGTTATGGATGGAAGGGATATTGGTACACATGTGTTACCGAATGCGGAGGTAAAGATATTTCTGATCGCATCTGTAGAGGAACGCGCTAAACGAAGATATGAAGAAAATGTACGAAAAGGATTTTCTGCTGACCTAAAGAGGTTAAAACAAGAAATCCAGCAAAGGGACTTGATTGATTCTAAAAGGGAGGCAGCTCCACTTACAAAAGCAAATGATGCAATAGAGATTGATACAACTGCTTTAACAATTGATGAAGTAGCTGAGTCAATACTATACGAGGCAGCTAAAGTAATTGCTGAATAAAGGGGATCAAATATGAGTCTTTATAAATTTGCCAGAACAGTTGTAGCAATAATATTTTTCCCATTGTTTCGGATTAAAATAATTGGAAAGAAAAATGTTCCAAAAGAAGGACCGGTTATAATATGTTCAAATCATATCTCAAATCTTGATCCACCTGTAGTTGGAATTACATCACCTCGTGATATCTTCTTTATGGCGAAAGGTGAACTATTTGAAAAACCATTTTTGGGGAAACTATTGTTGGGAATACGTGCATTTCCTGTAAAAAGGGGATTGAAAGACCGAAATGCTTTACGTAAAGGATTGGAAATCTTGGAGAATGGCGAGACTTTAGGCCTGTTTCCTGAAGGTACCCGAAGCAAAACCGGTGAACTTGGCAGGCCATTAGCAGGAGCAGGGTTCTTCGCGTTAAGATCTAATGCGACAATTGTCCCATGTGCAATAATAGGTCCCTATAAGCCAGGAAGAAAACTTACTGTTATCTATGGAAAACCGATGAATATGCAAAAGCATAGGGAGACTAAGTCTTCTGCAAAGGATGCTGCAGACGCAATTATGTCTGAAATAAAAAATTTAATCGAAAAACATAATTCCCAACCTGCATCACTTGACAAATAATTGTAAATATTAGAAGTTATAAAAAAGAGAGTTTTAATGTATTGTTGTTTTGTACTTTAAGGAGGGCTAATTGTATGAGTGAATCTAGTAATGAAATTACACAGTTTGAGATAGGGGATATTCTAACAGGAACAGTGGTTAAAGTTGAGGATAAACAAGTTCTCGTTGATATTGGTTATAAGTCGGAGGGAATTGTTCCGATTAGCGAACTATCAAGTCTGCATATCGAACAAGCGAGTGATCTCGTAAAAGAAGGCGATGAACTCACATTACAAGTGAAGAAAATGGAAGATGATGAAGTTATTCTATCTAAAAAAGCAGTTGATGCTGAAAAAGCATGGGAATCATTAGAAGAAAGCTATCAAAATAATGAAGTATTTGAAACAGAAATTAAAGAAGTAGTAAAAGGTGGTCTGGTTGTAGATGTTGGATTACGCGGATTCATTCCTGCATCTTTAGTAGAAACTTACTTTGTGGAAGATTTTGCAAATTATAAAGATACAACATTAACAGTTAAGATTGTTGACTTGGATAAAGAACAAAATCGGGTGATATTGTCTCATAAAGATGTTGTGCAGGACGAATCGAAACAACAAAAACAACAAGTACTTCAATCGCTGGAACAGGGTCAAGTATTAGAAGGTGTTGTACAACGATTAACCAGCTTTGGTGTTTTTGTTGACCTTGGAGGCATTGATGGACTTGTTCATATCTCTCAGCTAGCCCACGAGCATGTTGAAAAGGCTTCAGATGTTGTGTCTGAAGGTGATAAAATTAAAGTTGAAATTTTATCTGTTGATCGGGATAATGAACGCATCTCTCTCTCCCGTAAGAAAACACTGCCAGGACCATGGTCAGATATTCAGGAACGTGTATCAAAAGGAGATGTTCTGGAAGGTACGGTTAAACGTCTTGTGAACTTTGGTGCATTTGTAGAGGTATTATCAGGTGTTGAAGGACTAGTTCATATCTCCCAAATTGCTAACCGTCACATTGGTACACCACAAGAAGTACTTGAAGTTGGTCAACAGGTACAAGTCAAAGTACTTGATGTTAGTGAACAAGAAGAACGGATGTCGCTTAGCATAAAAGAACTTGAGCAGGAACAGGAAGCTGCAGAGTTTAAGCAATATGAAAAAGATGAAGACCAGTCAGGTTTCCAGCTAGGAGATTTCATTGGTGATAAATTAAATAAATACAAATAATATTTTAAACAGCTCTTCCGATAGTAGGGAGAGCTGTCGCTTTTTAGGGTTCAGTTTTGGAAGAGAAAATGCTAATAATATTTGAAATCACATAATAATTAGCATTCAACTTTCGCCCTTGTTGTTGATGTAGCGGAATGAGGATCCACTTCAACTGTTTGGCGGATCCTCATTCCGCTATTTGCTTTAAAACCCTCGTTTTATGCTTGGGTTCGGATCCTCATTCCGCTGATATGAACAAAACTGTCAAGTCCCAACCTGTTTTTCCCATTTTTGGGTATACTTAATACAAGAAGCCATTTTAACTTCTTTTTATGGGTTAACCGTTTTGGTTAGACTATTTCCTTCTTCATCTTGGTGACTTTCCCTCCAGTTCCTGATTGGTTGTCAAGTGGTTTCCTTTACGACCAATCAGGAACTGGAGATACTTTTTTTAGATGAAGAAGAAAGGCTAAGAACACGGCTCGAAGGCAAAATATACTTCGCACCGATGGCACGCTGATATTCGTGGATTCACACATTCTACCTTTCCGTCCAAGGAACTTTCACCAGCTATTTACGTGCATTCACTATACAAAGCTAGCACAAGCGGAACTCGTGAATTTTCCTCTACGGTTTTTACTTTGCCTCCGGGCCCTATTCTCACCCCGCTTTATTATGACTGGAAAATAACGCATTCATCATGCATCCATTTGTAAATAGAAATATATGTTCTTAATTTAGTACTACTTCCTTTTCAGGCCTGTTTTCTTCTACTTCCTTTGCGATTGCCCAAATGAATCCGGCCAACTCTCTGGCAACAGCTGTCACTGCTTTATTACTTGCCTTCCCACGTGACATTAATCGATGAAACCTTTTGTGTAACCTTGTTTGCGCCTTCCATGAGATGTCCAGTATGGCGCCTGGTTGGCCATTTTGTCTTTTCTTTAACTTATCTCGAACAGCGGGCTGAAGACGATAACTCCAAGCTGCTTCAATTAGTAATTTACGGGCATGTACATTTCCGGTTTTCGTAATATCCCCCTGCTTTCGTGAAGCACCACTAGAACTTTCGCTAGGTACAAGTCCTAAAAAAGCCATGAATTTCTTAGGTGTCGGAAATCGTCCAAACGATCCAATTTCGGCAGCCAGACCGGTTGCAGTGATCGTAGCTACACCACGTAAACATTGGAGTGCTTGAATAATTGGAGCATGTACGCCGTTTTCCGCCTCAGCCTGTATTTCCCCTTCTAAACGTTTTAGTCGCTGTTCTGTTTCGTGAAGAATCTGTAAATATTCTCGAAAGGCAATACGTACCGGTCTATACTCGAATTTCACCGTATAAATCCATTCGCGATATTTCGCTGACCAATTCCTTCCCACTTTTTGCGGGGCACGAATTCCATACCGTAAAAGAAGTTTGGTAATCCGATGTTTAATTCGTAATATATCATCTTTCACATCTTCTCTGGCACGAACGAGATCACGTAAAGCCTCATCTTCTTTCGAAGGTACGTATATGGAAGTTAACTCTCCTGCACGAAATAAACCGGCAAGACTCATGGCATCTCTTTTATCTGTTTTAACTCGTTCTCCTGGCTTTTGTGGAATTAAACTCGGTGCAATCACGTCGCATTCAATGCCCATACTCATAAACATCCGATATAATGGATATCCAGTTGGACCTGCCTCATAGCACATCTTAAGATTTTCAGGTTTTCCTAATTTCTTTACTAGTTTTCGGATGGCCTCTGGTGTATGGCTAATCATCCCAAAATACCTAGGTTTTCCTCGACCTTCTTCTGCGATAGCTACTGCAATTTCTTCTTTTGATACGTCTAAACCAACGTATTTTGTGTTATTATTCATAGTAAGGCTCCTTTCGTAATGTGGCTCTGATTTGGGTTTTTCTTTCTTAGTAAACAGTCTACCAAATTAACCCACGACTTTACGATTAAGGAGCCAGTTTTGTTCATAGTAGCTATTTGTAATTTTTATCTCAAATTTGGCTGATTCTCTGCTATTAGCGGAACGAGGATCCGTCTCACCCTTCCAAGAGCACCTTTTCTGCTATTTAGTCGAGTAGGCGGGGCCTCTCCTTTGGGATTGTGCCCCTTACCCCTCACAGATCCGTACGTGCCCAATTAAGGCATACGGCTCTTCATGACACCCTTAACGTCCATGTCAAAGACGTTTACTAGC